>NZ_JAUALB010000001.1:306250-612500 GCF_030345795.1 Micromonospora sp. WMMA1363 | reverse complement strand
GCCTTCCAGGTCTTTCGCCCTGTTTCGTCCGTTCCGCGGTGGCAGAGAGAAAGTTACGCGCCCGGCGGAGTGATCGTCAAATCCGCCGGACGCGTCCCCGATCACACTCTCGACGTTTCCCTGTCTCCACGTAGCTCAACCCCGGCGAACGACCGCTTTCCGCGACGCAGCACCAGGTAACGGCCGTGCAGCAGGTCGGCCGGTGTCACCATGACCTCCGCCGCGGTGACCCGGATGTTGTTGACGTAGGCGCCGCCCTCGGCGATCACCCGCCGGGCCTCCTTCATGCTCGGCACCAGGCCGGACTCCTTCAGTAACCCGGCCACATCGGGCAGCTCGTCGACGTACACCATCCCGGCTTCCGCGAGCGCCGCCCGCAACGTCGCCGGCGCCAGCTCTGCCAGCGAGCCCCGTCCGAAAAGTGCCTGGCTCGCCGCGACCACCTGGGCCATCTCCCGTTCGCCGTGCACAAGGGTGGTCAGCTCCTCGGCCAGCGCCCGCTGGGCGGCACGGGCGGCCGGCCGCTCCGCGGTCTCCTTCTCCAGCGCCTCCAGTTCCTCCCGGGACCGGAAGCTGAAGAAGCGCAGGTACCGACCCACATCCCGGTCGTCCACGTTCACCCAGAACTGGTAGAACGCGTACGGGCTGGTCAGCTCCGGGTCGAGCCAGACGGCACCGCCCTCGGTCTTGCCGAATTTCGTGCCGTCCGCCTTGGTGACCAGCGGCGTGGTGAAGGCCTCCACCGGCCCGGCGCCCCGGCGGCGGATGTAGTCGACGCCGGCGGTGATGTTGCCCCACTGGTCGGAACCGCCGAACTGGAGTTGGCAGCCGTGCCGGCGGTGCAGCTCGAAGAAGTCGTGGGCCTGGAGCAGCTGGTAGCTGAACTCGGTGAAGCTGATCCCGCTCTCCAACCGGGCCCTGACCACCTCGCGGGCCAGCATCTTGTTGACCGGGAAGTGCTTGCCGACGTCACGCAGGAACTCGACCACCGACATCTCGCCGGTCCAGTCCAGGTTGTTGACCAGCTGCGCGGCGTCGGCCCCTTCGTACGACACGAAGGGCGCCAGCTGCGCACGGATTCGGGCGACCCAGCCGGCCACCACCTCGGGCGGGTTCAGGGTGCGCTCGGCGCTCTCCTTCGGGTCGCCGATCTGCCCGGTCGCCCCGCCCACCAGCAGCAGCGGCCGGTGGCCGGCGAGCTGAAGCCGCCGGGCGGTGGTGACCTGCATGAGATGGCCGACGTGCAGGCTCGGCGCGGTCGGGTCGAAGCCCACATAGAAGGCCGTCCCGGGCCGGTCGAGCAACGCGCGCAGCTCGTCGAGGCCGGTGGAGTCCTGAACCAGGCCCCGCCACCGCAGGTCGTCGAAGAGTGTGTCCCGCCCGGACGGCGGAAGGCTGGTGTCGGTCACGGACACTGATTCTCCCCCATGACCGGGGGGCAACCGTACCGGGTTTGCCGGTCCCGGTGCCCGCTACGCTGGCCGTCTGTCGACTACCAAGGAGGTTTCCCGTGGGTGAGCCGGACCTGTCGGGTGGTTTCGCGGCGCTGCTCGGCCTGAAGTTCGACGAGGTGGACGCGGACCGGGTGGTCATCCGGTGGCAGGTCCACCCGGAGCTGCACCAGCCGTTCGGAATCCAGCACGGCGGCGTGTACTGTTCGGTCGTCGAGACCGCGGCCAGCGTCGGCGGGGCGCTGTGGTTGGGCGACCGGGGGCGCGTGGTCGGCGTCGCCAACCAGACCGACTTCCTCCGTGCGGTCCGGGACGGGGAACTGACCGCTGTCGGCACTCCCATGCATCGGGGCCGCAGCCAGCAGCTCTGGCAGGTAGAGATCACCGACATCGACGGGCACCTGGTCGCGCACGGTCAGGTTCGCCTCCAGAACCTCTATCCGGCTGCTGGCTGAGGCCGGGTAGCGGCTCGTTCGGGGTGACGACGGTGGACCTCCGTCGACAAGGCCGATGTTGGCAAGCTGACGCAGTACCCGACATGGGCCGCCCGGAGATGGTGGACGAACCGAATGGTCGGTCGACCCCGGCGGCACTGCTGGAAATCCGTCAGTGCTCTGGCGTTGCCGGTGGCGATCTCGATACCTTGCCGGACTGACCCATCCCTCAGCGAACGCGGCCTGTCCTGCCGATCGAACGCGCCCTGTCCTGTCTATCGAAACGGATGTCCGTGAATTCAACGCACGTTGCCGTCGACGAGCCGATCGGCGTGGCCGTCGTCGGCGCCGGTTACTGGGGTCCGAATCTCGTTCGCAACTTCCAAGCCTCCACCGAGTTTCGGCTGCGTTGGCTCTGCGACCTCGACGTGAGCCGGGCCGAGCGGGTTCTCGGCGGCTACTCGACGGTCCGGGCGACCAACGACCTCGCCGCGGTACTCGCCGACGAAACGGTGCAGGCCGTCGCCGTCGCCACGCCGGCCGGCACCCACCTTGAGGTGGCGATGGCGGCGCTGCGGGCCGGAAAGCACGTACTCGTGGAAAAGCCGTTGGCGGCCAACGTCGCGCAGGGGCGTACGCTGGTGGCGGAGGCGGCGCGTCGCGGCCTGTCGCTGATGTGCGACCACACCTACTGCTACACACCGGCGGTGCTACGCATCCGCGATCTCCTACACGCCGGAGAACTCGGCGAGTTGCAGTACCTCGACTCCGTACGGATCAATCTGGGGCTGGTTCAGCGCGACATCGACGTGATGTGGGATCTCGCCCCGCACGATCTGTCGATTCTCGACTTCGTCCTCCCGCCCGGCGTGGCTCCGGTCGCGGTGGCCGCGCACGGCGCGGACCGGATCGGCGCGGGCCGGGCCTGCGTCGCCTACCTGACGCTGCAGCTGAACACCGGTGCGATCGCACACATCCACGTCAACTGGCTCTCCCCGGTGAAGATCCGAACCACGATCATCGGTGGCTCCAAGCGCACGTTGGTCTGGGACGACCTCAACCCCAGCCAGCGGCTCTCCATCTTTGATCGCGGGGTGGACGTGGCGTCGACCGAGGAACTCGGCGACGACCAGCGCCGCGACATGCTGGTGTCGTATCGCTCGGGCGACATGGTCGCCCCGGCGCTCACCGAACGGGAGGCACTGCGGACCATGGTCGAGGAGTACGCTCGATCCATCCGCAGCGGCACCCCGTCACTCACCGACGGCCGGTCCGGTCTGCGGGTGATCGCCGCGCTGGAGGCGGCTTCCCGTAGCCTCGCCGACGGCGGCAGACTGGTCGACCTCAACACGTGGGCCGAGGCGTGACCGGGCGAGGCATGGGCACGGATTGGAGTGGACTGCTGGCATGAGCGCAGTGGAGATCGCCGGGGCGCGCGCCCTGGTAACTGGCGGGGCGGGCACGATCGGCTCCCACGTGGTGGACGAGTTGGTCGCCGGTGGCGCGACCGAGGTGGTCGTCCTCGACAACCTCGTTCGTGGGCGGCGGGAGAACCTCGTCCGATCCCTGCCGCAGGGCAGTGTCCGTCTCGTCGAGGGCGACATCCGGGACGTCGGACTCGTGCACGAACTGACCCGGGGCAAGGACCTGGTCTTCCACCTGGCCGCGATCCGCATCACCCAGTGCGCCGAGGAACCCCGGCTGGCCAACGAGGTGCTGGTTGACGGCACGTTCAACGTTTTGGAGGCGGCGGTCGCCGCGAAGGTCCGCAAGGTCATCCTATCCTCGTCGGCCTCGGTCTACGGACTCGCCGACGAGTTCCCGACGACCGAACGGCACCACCCGTACCACAACGACACGTTCTACGGCGCGGCGAAGGCGTTCAACGAGGGTGTGCTGCGCAGCTTCCACAGCATGTACGGCCTGGACTACGTCGCCCTGCGCTACTTCAACGTGTACGGCCCGCGGATGGACATCCACGGCCTCTACACGGAGGTGCTCATCCGCTGGATGGAGCGGATCGAGTCGGGCCGGCCCCCGCTGATCCTCGGAGACGGCCGGCAGACGATGGACTTCGTCCACGTCGCCGACATCGCCCGCGCCAACATCCTGGCCGCCCAGGCGGACGTCACCGACGAGGTGTTCAACGTCGCCAGCGGCACCGAGACCAGCCTGCGTGGGCTGGCCCACGCGCTCAGCGAGGTGATGAAGTCCGACCTGGCACCCGAATTCGGTCCGGCCCGTGCGGTCAACGGGGTCACCCGCCGGCTGGCCGACACCGCCGCCGCCGCCGACAAGCTGGGCTTCCGGGCCGAGATCGGCCTGCACGAGGGGCTGCGGGGGCTGGTCGACTGGTGGCGGGCCGAAAGGTGACCGGACGGAACACGATAGGCGGGCGACCACGCCCCGTCATCGCAGTTGAGAGGCGCGGCCGGTGAGCACCAAACGGATCCCGGTCATGATCCCACAGCTCGGTGAGGAGGAGGCGCAGGCCGCCGCGGACGCGGTGCGGTCGGGCTGGGTGGCCCAGGGGCCGCGGGTGGCGCGCTTCGAGCAGGAGTTCGCCGCGCGGGTCGGCGCCGGTCATGGGGTGGCAGTCAGCTCCTGCACCACCGCGTTACACCTGGCGCTGGTCGTGCTGGACATCGGCCCGGGCGACGAGGTGATCGTGCCGTCGTTCTCCTTCATCGCCACCGCCAACGCGGTGCGCTACGTCGGAGCGACCCCGGTCTTCGCCGATGTCGATCTCGCCACGGGTAACCTGACGGTCGCGACCGTCGACGCCGTCCGGACCACCCGCACCCGGGCCGTGATCGCCGTGCACCAGGGTGGGGTGCCGTTCGACGTCGCCGCGCTGCGGGAAGCCGCCGGCCGCTGGGGGGTGCCGCTCATCGAGGACGCCGCCTGCGCCGCCGGCTCGACGGCGTACGGGCGGCCGGTAGGCGCCGGCTCCACCATCTCTGCCTGGTCGTTCCACCCGCGCAAGCTGCTGACGACCGGCGAGGGTGGGATGGTCACGGTCGACGACCCGGAGTGGGCCGCCCGGCTCCGCCGGTTGCGCGAGCACGGGATGAACGTCTCCGCCGCCGAACGCCACGCCAGCGCCCAACCGGTGCTGGAGGCCTATCTGGAGACCGCCTTCAACTACCGGATGACTGACATCCAGGCGGCCATCGGACTGGTGCAGCTCGGCCGGCTCGCGGAGCTCGTGCGGCACCGGCGGCTCCTGGCGGCGCGCTACCACGAGCTACTCGCGGACATCGACGGTTTGGTGCCGGTCCACGACCCGGAGTACGGCGAGACCAACTTCCAGTCGTTCTGGGTGCTGATCGACCGGGAGTACGGAGTGGGCCGCGACGAGGTGCTCGCAGAGCTGGCCGCGGTCGGCGTGTCGGCCCGGCGCGGCATCATGGCCGCCCACCTGGAACCGGCGTACGCCGATGTGACGCCCGCGCCGCTACCCGTGACCGAGCGGCTGACCCGCGACTCACTGATCCTGCCGCTGCACCACGCGCTGACCGAGGACGACCAGGACCACGTCGCCGGCGTGCTGCGCAAGCTGGCCGGCTGATGCGGGATCTCGTCATCGTCGGCGCGGGCGGGTTCGCGCGGGAGACCGCCGCGGCGGTGTGCGCGGTCAACGGCGTCCAGCCGAGATGGCGGCTGCGCGGGTTCCTCGACGACGACCCCGCGCTGCACGGCGTCACCCGGGCCGGCCTGCCGATCCTCGGCGGCACCGACGCGTTGGCCGGGATGTCCGGGACACAGGTCGTCGTCTGCGTGGGAAATCCCCGCAACTACGTGGCGCGGCAGCGGATCGTGGAGCGGCTCGGCCTACCGGTGGAGCGGTACGCCACGATCGTTCATCCGACCGCGGACGTCGGCGCCGGGAGCGTCCTCGGTCCCGGCTCGGTCCTGCTCGCCGGCGTGGTGCTCACGGCGGACGTGACCGTCGGCGAGCACGTCGCGGTCATGCCGCACGTCGTGCTCACCCATGACGACCAGGTGTCCGACCACGTGACCATCGCATCCGGGGTTCGCCTCGGTGGTGGCGCGACGCTACGCCGGGGCGCGTACGTCGGCGCGGGTGCCCTCGTCCGCGAGGGTGTGACGGTCGGTGCGGGGTCACTCGTCGGGATGGGTTCGGTTGTCCTGCGCGACGTACCGGACGGCGAGATCTGGGCCGGCAACCCGGCCCGCCGCCTGCGCACCGCCGGGCTGCCGGCGCCGGCGGGCACACCTCGCACCGCGCCGGCACCCGACGGGTGGGATGCGCGACCGGAGCCGGTGTCCGCGCTGGCGTCACTGCAAGAAGTTGCCGTACCGAAGGTTGTGGGGAGCTAGTCATGCCGGGAGTTCCGCTCGTCGACCTCGCCGCCGCGCACGCGGAGGTCGCGGAGGAGGTGGAGGCCGGTTTCAAACGGGTCATCGCCGACACCGCCTTCGTCGGCGGCGCCGAGGTGGCCGCGTTCGAACGGGAGTACGCCGCGTTCAGCGGTGTGCGGCACTGTGTGGGGGTGGCCAACGGCACCGACGCGCTCGAGCTTGCGCTGCGCGCCGTCGGCGTCGGGCCCGGCACCGAGGTGGTCCTGCCGGCGAACACCTTCATCGCCACCGCCGAGGCGGTCGCCCGGGCCGGCGCGCGACCGGTGCTGGTCGACTGCGAGTCCGACTCGTATCTGTTGGACGTCGGCGCGGCGCTCGCCGCGGTCACGCCCGCAACGCGGGCGATCATCCCGGTGCACCTCTACGGCCAGCTCGCGCCGGTGGAGCGGCTGCGGGCCGGCGTGGCCGGGCGCGAGATCGCCATCGTCGAGGACGCCGCGCAGTGCCAGGGCGCCACGCGGCACGGGCGCGGCGCCGGAGTGGACGGCATCGCGGCGACGAGCTTCTACCCCGGCAAGAACCTGGGGGCGTACGGCGACGCCGGCGCCGTGGTGGCCGCCGACGCCGACCTCGCCACGGCGGTCCGCACGCTGGGCAGCCACGGCGGTCTGACGAAGTACGTGCACGACGTGATCGGCGTGAACAGCCGGCTGGACGGTCTCCAGGCGGTGGTGCTGCGCGCCAAGCTGGCCCGGCTGGCCACCTGGAACGCGCAGCGTCGGGCCGCCGCGGCCCGCTACGACGCGTTGCTGGAGTCGGTCGACGTGATCCGCCCGGTGACCCTGCCCGGCAACGAGCACGTGTGGCACATCTACTGCGTCCGGATTCCCGGTGACGGCACCGCGGCCCGCCGGGACCAGGTGGTGGCCCGGCTCAGCGCGGCGGGCATCGGGGCGGCGATCCACTATCCGGTGCCGGTGCACCGGACACCGGCCTTCGCCGGCCTCGGCCACTCCGAGGGTGCCTTCCCGAACGCGGAGCGGAGCGCGCCGGAGCTGCTGTCCCTGCCGATCTACCCGCAGATCACCGCCGACCAGCAGGAGGCGGTCGTGGCCGCGCTGGCCGCCGCGCTGGCGCACTGAGGTCCTCGACAGGACGACGGCGATCAGGGCCGTAGCCGGGCGGCCCGGCGGAGCCGGCCCGGGATGGAGTTTCGGGTGTACGTGACGTTGCGGGACCGGCCAGGCGGCTCTGATGCGAGCCGGGCCCGTATCGGCGTGCGCGGCGTCACCGGGACCGTGGTGCTGCTCGGCACGGTCAGTCTGCTCACCGACGTCTCGTCGGAGATGGTGGCCGCGGTCCTGCCGCTCTACCTCACCGCCGTGGTCGGCCTCAGCCCCATCGCGTACGGCTTCCTGGACGGCGTCTACCAGGGCGTCAGCGCCTTGGTGCGGATCGCTGGGGGCTACGCCGGCGACCGGGGCCAGCGACCCAAGTGGGTGGCGGTGGCGGGGTACGCCGGGTCAGCGCTGAGCCGCCTGGCGATGCTGCCGGCGGCGGGCTTCGCGGCGGTCACCGCGGTGGTCACCGCCGACCGGTTGGGCAAGGGCCTGCGCACCGCGCCGCGGGATGCCCTGATCGCCGCCGCGTCGCGGCCGGAGATGTTGGGGCGGGCGTTCGGCGTACACCGGGCGCTGGACACCCTCGGCGCCGCCCTCGGCCCGCTCGTCGCCTTCGCCCTACTCGCGGCTGTGCCCGGCGGCTACGACTCCATCTTCGTCGTCTCGTTCGCCTTCGCGGTCGCCGGCGTGGCGGTGTTGGTGCTGTTCGTTCCGAACCTGCCGACCGCGGTCGGCGCCGCCCGCACCGGCCTGCGGCAGGTGGTCGCGGAGGTCACCGGACGGCGGCTACGGCGGCCGCTGCTGGCTGCTGCCCTGCTCGGCCTCCTGACCGTCGGTGACGGCTTCCTCTACCTGGCCCTCCAGGACCGGGACGGCTTCGCAGCCCGCTACTTCCCGCTGCTCTACGTGGGAACCAACGTCGCCTACCTGGCGCTGGCCATCCCGCTGGGCCGGCTGGCCGACCGGATCGGGCGGGGCCGCGTGCTGGTCGCCGGTCACCTCGCCCTGCTGGGCGGCTATCTACTCGCGGCGCTGCCCGGGGGCGGTATCGGTCTCACCGTCGCGGTCCTGCTGCTGCTGGGAACCTTCTACGCCGCCACCGACGGCGTGCTCGCGGCCCTGGTGAGCCGGCTGTTGGCACCCGCCGCCCGGGGCAGCGGGATCGCGGCCGCCCAGACCACGGTGGCCCTGGCGCGGTTCACGGCATCCGTCCTGTTCGGGCTGCTCTGGAGCGGGCAGGGACCGCAGCGGGCGTTGCTGGTCTTCGCCGCCCTCCTCGCCGCGGCGGTGCCGATCGCCGCCTGGCTGCTGCGTGGCAGCGATCCTCCGGCCGCGGACGTCCCCAACCAGGCCCGCGCCGACGAGGTGCCGGCGTGAACCCGCGCGGCGACCGGGTGAGGGTGCTCGGTCCACGGGCGCGGCTGGCGGTGCTGGCGGCCGTGTTACTGGTCGCCACCGGGGGCGCGGGCGGCTACGTCTGGCAGGCGCGACAGGACCTGGTGACGGCGCGGGCGACGGCGACCGGCGCATCGACCCGCGACGACGTGGCCGCGGTCCGGAGCGGGCCGCACCTGGTCTTCCGCAACACCGCCCTGGGTACCGACTACGGCCGGGTGGCGATGGTCCCGCTCTCTGCCAGCGCCGGGCCGCGAGCGATCGCCGGGGTGTCCTGTGAGCGGGTCCACGCGACCCGGGGCGATGCGGTCTGCATCTCGGCGGACCGGGGACTCGTGACCACGTACCAGGCACAGGTTCTCGGCCCCGACTGGACGCCCCGACGCGACCTGCCGCTCGTCGGGCTGCCGAGCCGAGCCCGACTGTCCCGCGACGGCTCACTGGTCGCCACCACGACCTTCGTCCACGGCGACTCGTACGCCAGCCCCGGGCAGTTCTCCACCCGGACGGTGGTGACCCGGGTCGACGGCGAGGTCGTCGGTGACATCGAAC
This sequence comes from Micromonospora sp. WMMA1363, assembly GCF_030345795.1. NCBI lineage: Bacteria > Bacillati > Actinomycetota > Actinomycetes > Micromonosporales > Micromonosporaceae > Micromonospora > Micromonospora sp. WMMA1363. Next base: position 603,221 of record NZ_JAUALB010000001.1, on the reverse strand, counting down.
AGTTCGAACTCATCGTCGGCGGCGAGGTGGTGACCGCCGTGGACCGGAACCTGTGGGGCGTCACGTTCGCCGACGACGACCGCTTCTACGCCACCGCCGCCTTCGGCGGCAGGACCTGGCTGGTCGAGGGGAGTCTCGCCGCGCGCCGGGTCACCGCGCTGCGGGAGGACGTCGAATGCCCGTCGCTGTCGCCGGACGGGTCCCGGATCGCCTTCAAGAAGCACGGTGACCTGCCGCCGGGCCGCTGGCGGCTGGCGGTGTACGACCTGGTGACCCGGACGGAGACGCTGTTGAGCGAGACCCGCAGCGTGGACGACCAGGTCGAGTGGCTCGACGACGACACGGTGCTGTACGGACTACCTCGGACGGATGCGGCCTCGGCCTCCAGCGACATCTGGGCTCTCCCGGCCGACGGCGGCGGGCAGCCGCGTCTGCTGGTTGCCGACGCCTGGTCGCCGGCGGTGGTCCGCTGACCCCGACCAACCTCAGGGGGCCAGCGGCTCGCCGTCGCTCCACACGTTGTCCCGCCACGTGTTGCCGGGCGCGGAGTCGGCGTAGGAGGTCACCGGCCCGTACGAGCCGCACTTGCGGTTGTCGCCGCGCTGGAAGACGTTGCCGGTGACCACGATCCCGCTGACCTGCGTCCCGTAGGTCTTCTTCTCGTCGAAGCCGCCGTAGAAGCAGTAGGACATCTGGTCGGAAGCGACGAAGAGGTTGTCCCGGATGATGTAGTTCGCGTTCGGTCCGAAGTCGCCGAAGATGGAGGCGTTGGCGGTGCAGCCGCCGCCACTGGCGTTGCCGGGCCGGTCACAGGCCAGGGTGTTGTGGACCAGCCGGATGTCACTGCCACCGTTGGACAGGAAGGCGTTGAGGTGCCAGTCCTCGCCGTCGGGCAGGTACTGGCCGTGTAGCCAGGAGTCCTGGATGAGGCAGTTGCGGTAGCAATTGACGCTGGTCTGCCCACCCCGGATCTCCGATCGCAGCACGGTGAGGTTCTCGAAGCCCACGGTATGTTCGTACGCCTGCCCGCCGTCGACTTCGGAGTCCTCGATACGCAGCGAGTGACGCTCACCCTCCAGTCGGATAGTGCCGTCGACCCGGCTGGACCTGATCACCACGTTCGCCGCCTTGATCACCAGCGAGCAGCGGACGTGCCGACGGTCGATCACGGTGTCGGCTCGGGTGATCGTGCATGGGCCCGAGTACCCTCCGAGCCGTACGCCGGCGCGTACCCCGGTGTTGCCGGCCGCCGGGAAGCCCGTCAACGCGGTGGCGGCCGACCGGGTGGGCCGGGCACCCAGCCGCTCGCTGGCAGGTGGCGACGCCGTAGACGTCGCGGGACCCGGTGATCCGCTCGCCGCCGACGCGCTCGGGGTCGCGTCCGTCGCGGCGACCCGGTCCGCATCCGTACCGGCCTGCCGAACCACCGCGACCACGCCGCCGACGCAGGCCGCGGCCAGCGCCAGGGCCAGCGCGATAGCCACCGACCGGCGCCGCGCGCGCGGGGTGTCGGGGCCACCGACGGGGGTCGGCTCCTTAAACTGCCGCACCGTCCGGATCGCCGGTTACGGCCGACGGTCGGCGACGAAGCGGGAGAGGCTGCCGAGCGTCTCGAAGAGTTCGGCGGTCACGTCGCCGTCGTCGACGGTGAAGCCGAACCGCTCCTCGAGCGCCGCGACCAACTCGAGGACCGCCATCGAGTCCAACTCCGGCAGGCTCTCCAGCAGCGGCGTCGAGGCGTCCAGCGTGGCCGCCCGGTCCTCGATGCCGAGCACCGAGACCACGACCTCCCGGACCTCGTCGAGGGTTTCCACGTGCGTGACGTCCACAGTTTCTCCTTCTGGGCGATCAGACCAGCACCTCGGCCGGGGCCGGGTGGCTGAGGAAGGCGGTCGGGCTGGCGGTGCGGCCGTAGGCACCGGCCTGGAACAGGACGACGAGATCCCCGACGTCCGCCCGGGGCAGTGTCACCGCGTCCCCGAGCAGGTCCAGCGGGGTGCAGAGGCACCCGACGACGGTCACCGTCTCGGCCGGCTCGGCGTCGATCCGTTCCGCCACCGCGATCGGGTAGTTACGGCGGATCACCTGACCGAAGTTGCCGGAGGCGGCGAGTTGGTGGTGCAGTCCGCCATCCACCACCAGGTACGTTCGGCCGCGGGAGACCTTCCGGTCGACCACACGGGTGACGTACACGCCGCACTCGCCGACGATGTAACGACCGAGTTCGATCACGATCCGCGCCTCGGGCAGCCCCTGCCGGATCGGACCCCGTACCAGGTCGGTGAGGTTCGCCCCGACCGCTGCGAGGTCCAGCGGCTCGTCGCGGTCGGTGTACGGGATGCCGAAGCCGCCGCCCAGGTTGAGGTAGCGCACCGGCAGCCCGGACTCCTCGGCCAGCCGGAGCACCAAATCGACGGTGCGTCGCTGCGCCTCGCAGAGGCTGTCGGCACGCAGGTTCTGCGAGCCGGCGAAGACGTGGAAGCCGAGGAACTCGACGTCGGCGTTCGCGAGTTCCTTCAACAGGGCGGGAACCCGCTCGGAGTCCACCCCGAACTGCTGCGGGCCACCGCCGAGGCGCATGCCCGAGCCCTTGACGGCGAAGTCCGGGTTGACCCGCACCGCGACACGCGGCCGGAGCCCGAGCCGGCGGCCCAGGGCGGCGACGCGGTCTGCCTCGTTCTCGGACTCCATCTCGATGGTCACGCCCGCCGCGATGGCTTGGCGCAGCTCCGCGTCGGTCTTGCCCGGGCCGGCGAAGCTGACTCGCTGCGGCGGCGTCGGCGTGTCGAGGGCGGTACGCATCTCCAGGGCGGAGGCGACGTCGAGGGAGTCCACCAAGCCGGCGAGGTGCTGCACCACGGCCGGCATCGGGTTCGCCTTCACCGCGTAGCTGAGCTGGATCTCCCGCGGCAGCGTGGCGCGCAGGAGCTCCACCCGCCGGGTGAGCAGCCGGCGGTCGTACGCGAAGAACGGCGTGCCGCCGACGCGCTCGGCGAGGCGGTCGACCGGTACGCCGCCCACGGCGAGCCGGCCGGCGTCGCGGTGGAAGGCCGCGGCGGGGTGGTTGGTCACGAGGTCAACTCCTGGCGTAGCAGGTTCCGGTCGAACTTACCGTTCGGCGATCGGGGCAGCGTGGGCCGCACCACGATCTCCCGGGGCAGCATGTACGGCGGCAGCTCCCGCTTCAGGACCGCGAGTAGGGCCGTTCGGTCGACCTCGGCGCCGTCGGGAGGGCTGACGACCAGGACCACCCGCTGCCCGAGCTTCGGATCGGGCCGGCCGAGCGCCACCGCGTCGCGGGCGAGGCCGCTGTCGTAGACGACCTCCTCGATCTCGGTGGGGCTCACCCGGTATCCGGACGTCTTGATCATGTCGTCGATCCGTCCGACGAAGTAGAGGTACCCCTCCTCGTCCCGCACGACGGTGTCGCCGGACCAGACCGCCGGCTCGGGGAGCAGTTGCCCGTCCCGTCCGGGCGCCGGACGGAACCGCTGCGCCGTCCGCGCCGGATCGTTCCAGTAGCCGAGGGCGACCAGCGCGCCGCGGTGCACCAGTTCGCCCTCCTCCCCCGGCTCGCAGGGCGTGCCGTCGGGGCGGATCACCAGGATCTCCGCGTTGGGGATCGCCCTGCCGATCGAGTCGGGCCGGCGGTCCACCTCCGACGGGTCGAGGTAGGTCGAGCGGAACGCCTCGGTCAGCCCGTACATCAGGTACGGCAGCGCGTTCGGGAAGGTGCCACGCAGCCGCTCCAGGGTGGCCTTCGGCATCCGCCCACCGGTGTTCGCGAAATACCGCAGATGGGTGCTGGCCTCCTCCGGCCATGGCTGGTCCGCCAGTTGCAGCCACAGGGGCGGCACGCAGGTGAGCCCGGTGACGCGGTGCCGGGCGCACAGCCGCACCACGTCCCCCGGGAGCAGATAGTTCATCAGCACCACGTGGGCGCCGACGGTGAAGGCGGTGGTGAGCTGGCTGAAGCCGGCGTCGAAGCTGAGCGGCAGCGCGGCCAGGATCACGTCGTCGGCGGAGTTCGCCAGGTAGCTACTGACGCTCGCCGCCCCGGCGAGCAGGTTGCGGTGCGAGAGCACCACTCCCTTCGGTCGGCCGGTGCTGCCGGAGGTGTAGAGGATCGCCGCCATGTCCACGTCGATGCCGGTGCCGGTGGACCCGAGCGGATCACCGTCACGCAGCATCGACCAGACGGTCACCGTCTGCCGATCGCTCCCCGCGCGCCCCCCGCCGATCAGGACCACGTGCTCGACCGACTTGACCTGCTCCAACTCCGCACGGAGCAGCGCGTACCGCTCCGGAGTGGTGACCAGCACCCGGACCGCGCAGTCGGCCAGGATGTAGCCGACCTGCCGGGGCCGCAGCAGCGGGTTGACCGGCACGAAAACGCCACCGGCGGCGGAGGCACCGAACATGGCCTCGACCGCCTCGATCCGCTTCTCGGTCCAGACGGCCACCCGGTCGCCGCGCTCGACACCGAGCCGGACCAGACCCGCGCCCACCGCGGCCACGCCCTGCCAGAGCTGCGCATAGCTGACCGTGTCGTCCTTGTAGGTGAGCGCGGGGGCGCCGCCCCGCCGAGCGGCCGCGTCCGCGACGAGCTCGTGAAGGTGAGTGCGCATTGTGGGGTTAGTCTCTCTCGTCCGGGCATCTGGTCACCAGTTGAGGCAGACCAGTTCGCTGTAGAGGTAGTCGATGTCGTCGGGGTCGAGGCTGTCGCTGCGGAACATCTTGCGCCGGGTGTCCGGGAGCAGGACCGACAGCGACGGGCGCCGGCCGACCACCCGCAGCTCCGCGAGGGTGGCGACCACGCCGTGGCGTAGCAGTAGGTGGCGAAGCAGCATCCGGTGCATCCGGTGGAACAGCTGTGGGTTGCTGACGTACAGGATCGACCCGAACAGTGGCAGCCGCTTGCGGCGGTCGCGACGAAAGACGACGTGGCACCACTGGTCGCCGTCGACCAGGACGACGTGCCTGGCGGCCGGGGCGTCCGCGTGGTCGAGGTAACGCTCCAGGTCGGGCCCGGTGAGCGTCCGCCGGATCACCTCCGGATCCGCGCTGACGACGCGCCGGCCCGGCAGCGAAGGCCAGGGCAGGTTCGGCACCAGCACGGTGCTGGTCTCCAGGAAGCAGAAACCCAGCCGGGTGTTGATCGGCACCACGTTGCCACTCGGTGAGAGGTCAGTGAAGTGGTAGCCGGGCTGGGCCAGCAGCGCCCTGAGTAGCTTGAGGCTGTGGAACCGGAACTCGGGCAGCACGCACCAGGCACCGAGGTTGCAGAACCGCTCCGCCTGGCCGGTCACCATACGCTCGGAATAGAAGGCGAGCAACACACCGACCACCTCGCCGCCGTCGGAGACCAGCATCATGCCGTGGTTCGGCGCGTCCACCTTCCAGGGCACGTCGACCGCGCGTACCCATGCCTCCACGGGGACTTGACCGTTAAGGTGGGTATGAAGGAATTGTCCCGCCGCTCTCACCTGCGACCCGGTGATGGGCTCGATCCGGATCCCCATTCAGGTCGTCCGACCCGGGGCAGGGCGACGGCACCGCCGGTGCCCGACGCGATGCGGGTCGTCAGCGGAGCGGACAGCCCACGGCGGACCGCCGAACCAGCTCCGGTCTACCACCGCAGGCTCCCTCGAACGTCCGACGTATGCGGCCCCGACCGGGCGTGGCCCGATCCAGCCGGGCGGCCGGTCCGGCAGGGGGCCCCGGCGACGATACCTCGTGTCGCCAGCGTGGGGCCGCAGCCCTGCCGGAAATCCGTCAGTCGTCGCCCGTAACCTGCCCGGCCGGCCGGCCACCACCCGACGGTCGCGGGTACTCCCACCCCAACCGGATTCCGTGCCGGCCTTCCCGTTCTTCCCCGCCACCCCAGCCGGCGTCGCCACGACGACGCAACCGATCGGAGCCGCGGCGCGCGCCGCGCGACCCAGGACTGTGAGGAGTGGACCATGATGCCCAGAAGCGGGTCACGTCAGAGCCGACGGCTCGCCGTCGTCGGCGCCCTGGCGGCGATGCTCGCGGCGTCCGGTGTGCTGGCCGTGGGCTCGTCCGCGGCGAGCCATCAACGGCCGGCGGAGACGCGCTCCGGCGCGACGGCTCGGACGCCGGCCCCACAGGGCCACGGAAGCTGGCACGACCGGCGGCGCCACCGGTCGCCCCGCCCGAAACCGACGAAGACCCACCCCTCCACGCCGGCCCCGACGCCCACCTCGTCACCGACGCCCACCTCGTCACCGACGACCCCGGCCCCCACCTCGTCGCCGACGACCCCGACGCCCAGCCCCACGCCGTCCCCGAGCACGGGCGGCGGCTGCGCGTTGCCGCGCTACCCCACCGCCGCCTGCACGGGGGTGCCGGCGGGCTGGACGCCGAGGGTGCGGCACCAGGGAGACCTGGTCATCACCCGGGCCGGCACGGTGCTGGAGGATCACCTGGTCACCGGCAGCATCCTGGTCAAAGCTGAGAACGTCGTCATCCGCCGCACCCGGCTGTACGGCACGGTGGACAACTTCCTCGGCAACCGGGTCCACGGCCCGCTCCTCATCGAGGACTCCGAGGTGGTCAACCCGCCCGGCGAGGAATTCTCCACCGACCAGCTGTACGCGTTCGGGGTGGCGAACTACACCTGCCGCCGCTGCAAGGTGATCAACCGGATGGAGGGCTGGCGGGTCGCCGGCAAGGACTACCCGGGCGCGGCACCCGTGACCATCGAGGACTCCTACGCCCGACTCGCCGTTCCACCGGGAATGTGCCGCACCGTGGACCCGCACGGCGACGGCGTGCAGAGCTACCACGGCCCGAGCGTGGTCCTCCGCCACAACACCATCGACCAGCGCCTCGACGACTGCCCCACCGCACCGGTCTTCATCCCGGACCAGCGCAACGACGGCGGGACGATCCGCGACAACCTGCTGGCCGGCGGGAGCTACTCGCTGCGGGCCACCGGCGGCTGGTTCCCCGCCATCACCGGCAACAAGATCGTCCATGATTCGTACGGCTACGGCCCGATCGACGTGGACTGCCGGAAGATCGGCACCTGGAGCGGGAACGCCACGGTCACGTACGACTGGGCCACGGGCCGCGTCCTCGGCGAGGTGACTGCGCTCAACCGCTGCCGCTGACCCGAGACAACGGTTAGGCGGCGGGCGACGAGCGCCCGCCGCCTAGCCGACCGTCTTGAGTTCGCGGATCACGCCCCGCAGCCGATAGCCGAGCAGACCGATCGCGGCAAGCGTGGTGACCCCGGCCACCGCAAGCACCACCAGGTCGATCGCGCCGGCCCGGGCCATCAGCAGGGCAACGAGCACGACCGCGACGGCACCGAGCAGCGGCGGACCCAGCCGCGCGGCGACCGACAGGGTCCGAATCCCCGCCCGGCGCAGCGCGGTGAGGTACAACGGGAAGATCACCAGCAGGGCGACCGCGAACTGGACCGCCGCGGCGGCCTGGAGCCCAGCCAGCGTGCCCGCCGCATACAGGGAGGGCAGCAGCACCACGAACCAGACCACCTGGACGTTCAGCACCACGCGGGTGTCGGCGATCACCACGAAGTAGTCGTAGCAGAGTTCGAACAGGATGCGCAGCGCCGCCAGCGGCCCCAGCCACAGGAGCACCCCCGCCGCCGGTTGCCAGACGTCGCCGTAGAGGAAGCGGATCAGGGCGTCCGACGCCGCCGCGAGCAGCAGGCACGCCGGCAGCGTGACGGATCCGAGCAGGGCGACCGCGGCGAGGAACGACCGGCGCATCGCCGGCGGATCGTCGTGCAGCCGGGCCAGCGCGGCCGGCACCACCGCCCGGACCGGCTGCGAGAAGACGGTTACCGGCCAGGTGGCGAGCTGGAGCGCGAGCACGTAGTACCCGAGTGCGGTCGGACCGAGCGTGGCACCGACCACGACCCGATCAAGGTTGGTGGTGGCGAACAAGACGATGCTGGACCCGGCGAGCGGCAGCCCGAAGCGGAGCAGCGCGCGAGCCTTCGCCGGATCGAATCCGAACCGCAGCCCCTGCGGCGCGAAGATGCCGAAAAGAACCGCCCCGGCGAGCGAGCCGGCGAGCTGCCCCAGCGCCAGGCTCATCGCCCCGTTGCCGGCCAGCGCCAGGCCGATCGACGCGAGCGCACTGGTCCAGTTCGTCACCAGGTCGGCCACCGCCTTCCGGTCCTGGCGGAACGCGCGTTGCAGCAGCGCCACGGGCGTCGCCACGAGGCCGCTGACGATGACGCTCAGCCCCAGGATCCGGATGACCGCGGTCGAACCGGGATCGCCGAGCACCCGGGCGAGCAGCGGCGCCCCGAGGAAGAGCCCGCCATAGACGAGCGTGCTGGTGAGCACCGACAGCGTAGCCACCGTCGGCGCGATCTCCCGAGGGTCACCGGGCCACCGCACGATCGCCAGGCTCACCCCCAACTCGTTGAAGCTCAGCACCGCCAGCAGAACCACCAGGGCCACTGCGAACGTGCCGAAAGCGTCCGGGCCGAGGATCCGGGCCAGCGCGATGCCGATGGCGAGTGTGCTGAGCCGGTTGATGATGGTGCTCGCCATGCTCCAACCCAGGGCCCGGGCCGCCTTCGCGAAGAAGGCCGGCCGCTCGGCCACCGGGGCGGGACGCTCCTCGACGCTCACCCGAGCATCCGTCGGATCCGCTGGCGGGCCGCGGTGGGCAGCAGGTCGGCCACACCCTTGTGCCCGGCCACCCGCAAGCCCTCCCGCAGCCGGGCCCCCGACCCGGGCCGATGCCGCAGCGCCTCGGCGTAGACCTCGTCCAGGGTCTGGGTGGCCGCCTTCAGGCTGAACCGGCTCAGGACCAGTCGCCGTCCCCAGTCACCGCGCTCGACGCGGAGACGCCGGTCGCCGACCAGCTCACCGATCTGTGCCGCCAGCGGGGCCGGATCCAGGTCGCCGTCGGCGATGCCGTAGAAGCCCCAGCGGAGGAAGTAGTCGATCGTCTCTGGGGCGCAGGTCCGGGAGAAACCCCGGATCCCGAGCACCACGAGGGGACGCGCGAAGGCCATCGCCCGCAACGCGGACCCGCCCATGCCCAGCGCGATGTCCGCGGCCGCGTACGCCCCACGTGGATCGTCCATCGGACCGGTCAGCACCACCGCCGGACGGCGCAGCGCCGCGTTCACACGCTCCGCCTCGGCCGCCACCTCCGGATAGGAGGGGCCCCCACCGGTCACCACCAACCGCAGCCGTTCGTCGTCGAGCAGCCGCAGCGCGCGGATCGCCCGCAGCACCCCCTCCGCCTTCATGTCCGGCTCGAGTCGGGAGACCACGCCGATCACGATCTCGTCCGGACCGATGCCATGGCGGGCACGGAACGGGAGGCCGTCAACCACCGCCGGGTCGTCGACGTCCGTGTTGACCGGAGGCTCGATCAACGTCGGCCGTGGCCGGAACGCGGCCACCTCCGCCTCCAGTTGTGCGGTGCCGACGACGAGGCCGCCGTAACGGGGCATCCAGCGAGGCACCCGCATGCCGTACACGGTCGTGACCACCGGCGTACCCAGGCGCAGGTGCGGGCCGTAGAAGGCGTCGAGGGCCACCGAGTACTCGTACGCGTGCACGAGGTCGGCCCGGAATTCGCGGACGGCCCGAGTCAACGCGCGGGACAACCCCGGCCGGACCGGCACGGTACGCCCCAGGCGCTCGGCCCGGTGCCGTACCGCGATCACCGGCAGTCCCGCCTTCCGGGCGAGGGCCACCATCGGGCCGGGCTCGTCCCGGTAGTTGCCGAATATTGCCACCTCGTGGCCCTGGTTCCGGACGCTGACCGCGAGATCCAGGGCGTTGAGCTGACTGCCCCCGAGCTCCAGATGGTGCAGGCCGACGAGCAGTCGCACTTCTCCCCCACTTCGAGCCGCCCGGCGGGTACCGCCGGACTGTCAGGTCACCGGACGACCGGCGGCGCGGGACCACACGACCCCGCGCCGCCGGTTGTCAGTACGGAGCGAACACCAGATCGACCCAGTAGTTCGCGCTCGACGACGAGGACGGATACCCGTCCCCGGAACCGTAACGGTAGGTCGCGCCCGAGGCCGGTACGGTCAGCTGCCCGACAGTGCGCGGGCTGGCCAGACCGCCACCGGTAACCGCGTACTGCCCGACGGTGGTGTGGTAGGAGATGACGTACTGCTGACCCGCGCTCACCGCAACGGCGGCCGGGAAGTACGCGGTCTGCCACCCTGACGCGGTCTCGTCGCTGAAGGTCACGGTGCTCAACCGCCTACCGCCCGGGGACCAGAGCGAACCGGTGTGCGGGCCGGTGTTGCCCGGCCCCTTGTAGAACCGAACACCGTAGACCTGCCCGTCGACGGCCGGGACGAACCGCATCCCCAGCTCGACGGCGGCGTTGTCGTCCCAGTTCGCGGTCTGCGGGACGTCGGTCACGGCGAAGATCCCGTGTGCCCCAGGCGGCGGCGGTCCGGGGTCGACCTCCTCGTCGGTCAGGAAGAGCGGGTCCACCCAGTAGTTCGTCGACGCGTAGGACTGGTTGGGAAAACCGCTCCCGCCGTAGCGGTACACACCGTTGCTACCGCCCGGCGCCGCCAGCGGCCCGACCGTCTGGGTGTTGGCGAAGTATCCGTTGTCGCCGGGGTAGAAGCCGTCGGGCGCGAAGTAGGAGGCCACGTAGTTCGTCCCCGTCGCCACGTTGAGCGGGCTGGCGAAGTAGGCGGTACGCCATCCCACGGCGGTCGTGCTCGGCAGGGTGACGGTGCGCAGCGGGGTACCAGCCGCGGACCACAGCGTCACCGGATGGCTGCCGGTGTTGCCCGGCCCCTGGTAGAAGCGGATGCCGACCACCCGGCCGTCGACCCGCGGCTGGAACGTCACGCCCAACTCGACCGCGTTGGCGTCGTTGTGCGCCGGCGTCGCCGGGACCGCGTCCGGCGGAAAGAGGGTGTGCAGCTCGGTGTCGAGCGCGGTGAAGAACGACCAGGTGGCGTTTCCCGACCGGCCCTCGGCGTCGGAGGCGGTGACCGTGGCGGTGTAGCTGGTCGACGGGTCCAGCGCGGCCGACGGGGTGAATGTCACCTTCTTCAGGGCCCCGTCGTAGGCGCTGGTCCCGGCGACCGGGGTGTCATCCTTGGTCAGCGTGAAGGAGACCGTGGCGGGGTCCAACGCCTTCGAGAAGACGGCCGAGGGCGTGCTGTCGACCGGAACGTCGCCGGAGCCGTCGGTCGGGGTGGTGGAGGTGACGACCGGCGGTAGGCCGGCGCTGACCGCGAAGGTGACGTCCACGTAGTAGTTGGCCGCACCGTACGTCTCGTTCGGGAAGCCACCCGAGCCCCCGTACCGGAACAGGCCGTTGCCACCACCGGCGGCCGACTGCGGCGCGGTGAGCGGACCGCTCGTCCAGTCGCTGGTGAAGAACCAGTCGTCGCCGGCGTAGCTACCGTTCGGCGCGAAGTACGACGCGACGTAGGTGACCCCGGCGGTCACCGGCACGGGCGAGCCGAAGCTGAGGCTCTGCCAGCCGCTGGCCGTCTCGTCGGCGAACGTGCCGTCGGCCAGCAGCTGACCTGACTTGGTCCACAGTCGACCCAGGTGGGTGCCGGTGTTGCCGGTTCCCTTGTAGAAGCGGACGCCGGTGACGTACCCGTCGGTCTGCGGGGTGAACCGAACGCCAAGCTCCACCGCGGCGCCGTCGGCCACCGCGGGCCGCTTCGGCACCCGCTGGCCGAAGAGCGTGTTCGGGCCGGTGAGCGGGAACTCCCGGGTGGCCGGGGTGCCGATGTTGACGCTGTCGTCGATGGCCCGGACGCGCACCACCTGGGAGCTCAGGCCCGCCGCGTAGAAGGTGTACGACCAGGACGTGGTGCCGGTCGCCGGGTGCCAGCTCGCGCCGTCGTCCGTGGAGACCTCCACCCCGGCGACGCGTCCGCCGACGTCGCTGGCGGTGCCGGTAAGCGTCACCTCACCGCCCCGGGCCACCGTTGCCCCCGCCGCCGGCGTGGAGATCGTAACCGTCGGCGCCGTGCCGTCGGTCGACGCGGTAGCGGCCACCAGGCCGGTCATCAGGGTGCCCGGCTGGACACCCATGTCGGCGAAGAGGTTGATGACGGCCTGCTGCATCCGGCTGTCGGTCGGGGTGGCCTGCCCGTCGTGTACCGCGTCCAGGCCCCAGGTGTACTGGATGGTGCCGGCACCGAAGACCAGGGCACCGCTGGCCGCGCGGTACAGGGTGAGGTGGTGGGTGGTCGTGCCGGGGGCGACCTTGTTGCCGAAGTCCTGCAGCACCTGCGGCACCTCGCCGGTGGTCGTGGAGAGCCGGATCAGACCCGGTGGCCGGAAGCCGTTGTCCAGGTCCTCGTCCGACTCGTAACCCACCGTGTGCGGAGCGAGGGTGGCGGACGTTCCGGCCGGCAGCGAGGTGAGGTCGGTGTTGCGCCAGAGGCGGTACCTGCCCTCCTCGGCCTGCACGGTCAACGCGAGGTCACCGTCGTTGACCATGAACATGGTGCCCATCAGCTCGTTCTCCGGCCGCCCACCGTCGGACGGGGGGCTGAACCGCGGGTCCCGCCAGGTGCCGGTCCACGCACTCGACGGGTCGATCTTCGCTTCGGCCCAGGTCTCCTTGTAGGAGACGAGGGTGCGGTAGGCGGTGTCGCTGCCGTCCTTGCTCGGCTCCCAGCGGGTCTTCCAGTAGATCGAGTTGCCGCTGAAGAAGGCGAGGTGGGTGCCGGCGTCCCGGGCGGCCTCGACATTCTGCCGCTGGGCGCCCGACCAGTACTCGTCGTGGCCCACCGAGAGGAAGATCTTGTGGTTCTTGATCAGCTCGCCACGCCGGTCGCTGTCGACGTTCGTGGTGTAGCTGACGTCGTACCCGTTGCGCTCCAGGAAGCGGATCATCGGGTACTCGGCGCCGAAGAGGAAGTCTCGCCGTTCTACGCTGTTGCGGGTGGCGAAGGGGCGGTTGTAGCTGACCTTGTAGGCGCGGCCGGCCGAGCCACCGCCGGAGTAGAAGTCGGAGCCCCCGTACTTGTTGTAGGCGTGCCACGTCGCGTCGGAGGTCTGGAAGAAGACGTCGGAGGTACTGACGTCCTGCCGCACGACGAAGGTGATGTGGCTGTTCCCGCCGGTGTCGGTACGCTGCAGCCGGGCGATGTGGACGCCGGAGACCACGGTCGAGGGCACGGTCCAGGAGGCGGAGACCGCCCAGTTGCCGCAGTCGAACAGCGCGGTGGCGGCGTCGGTGATGCAGTCGGGCTGCGTTTGCGGCAACGGCGCCGAGGGGTCGACGCTCGCGACCTTGCGAGCTCCGTCACCGCCGTACCAGCCGAGCCGGTAGATGTCGATGATGTACGCCGCCGCGTCGGTCTTGATCTTGAAATCGACTCGCTGTCCCGCGTTGACGCTGATGTCCGTCGCGAACCCCTGGATCGACGGATCGCCACTGCCGTCCACGTCCCACGCCGAGGCCGGGGTGCCCGGTTTGCTGTTCTCACAGACGACCGGGTTGACCACCGGGTTACACGGATCAGCCTGAGCCGAACCGGGGGCCACGAACGCGCCTGCCGCGACCGCCACGACGAGCGCGAGCGCACCCGTCGCGCGGCGCGTCAGGAACCCACGGCGTGCACGCACTGTGGACCACACTGACGCGACGCCGCGACCGGCGATCCGCCCCTGCTCTCCGTTCACGACGCTGCTCCCTCGAAAGTATTCCGCGCCAACCTGTACTCAACGCCGCCGGTCTGCTACGTTCGGTGCCGGCCGGTCGGCTGGATGCACCACCGGTCGGCGCCGGCCCGCTCGGCTGGCCCAATCGACTGGCCAATCGGCCGAGGCACGAGCCTAGCGCCGCCCGGCGAGAGCACGCCCCACGATATGGGACTGTTCCGCCCCCACGACCGGTCAGGCTTTTCCACCGGTGGTCCGACTCGATCGGTCATGGGCCCAGGCGATCCGGCCCGTTCGCCGCGCTCGGCGGGCACCTCGCTCGGCCAGGAGAGTAATCGTCACGTAGCAGACGGCGGCCGGGGACAACCAGGGGGCGCGGAGCACCACATCCGTCAGCCAGGAACTCTGACGCGAACGGCGGACCCCGGGCAGAGCGTCGCGCAACGCGGCGTTGCCGGCGCGGACCCGGACGAGACGACGGACCAGGTCGCCGACACGCATGGGTGCCGCCACCCGTACGGTCACCGACGTCACGACGAGCCGTTCCCGCTCGACGAAGAGCGAGTCGAGAAAGAGGTCATCGGCGGTCTCCTCGGGAAACCGCCCGAACCTCGCCCGTCCCTGCCGGGAAAGGGCGATCACACCTCGGCCATACAGACCGCCGACGACGGCGGGCAGTCGGGAGTGGATGGTGTAGTAGGCGCGCACCGCCGGCGAGCGTCCGGACAACTCCATCCGACGGGTCGGAACGGCGGCGAGCGCGCCCGTGCGCTCCACTTCCCGGGCCAGCACGTGGATGCCGCCCTCGTCGAGCACCACGTCGGCGTCCAGGTAGACGCGCGGATAGCTGGTCGCGATGGCGTCACCGGCGTTGAGGGCTGCGGCCTTACCCGGCTCTGCCAACTCGACGACGGTGACGCCGCGGCGCCGGGCCACCGCCGCCGTGTCGTCCGTACAACCGTTGGCTACGACAATCACCTGCGCCGGATCCGCGACGGCGGTGTCGCGCAGCACTCTGTCGAGGCAGCGGTCGAGGACGGCGGCCTCGTTGTGCGCGGCAATGATGATGCTGGTCAATCGAGTCCCCGGACGGTCGAGGTACGGATAATGCGGGCGGGGTGGGTCAACCGCCACACCGCGCCGCTGAGGCCCACGAAGAGGGCCAGGCTCATGGCGAAGGTCGTGTAGTAGAGCGAGTCGAAGGTGCCACCGACCACCACGGCCACCACCTGGGCCGAGATGAGGGCCACGCAGAGGTGTCGGTCCTCGTCCCGGGTGGCCCGACGGAACGCGATCACGGCGAGCACGATGCTGACCACGTGCACCGCGAGCAGCGCGAGCACGCCGAGGACGCCACCTGTCACCAGGGTATAGAGCCACTGGTTGTCCAGGATGGTGTCGTGTACCGGGTGGTCGAGCAGCGTCCTGGGCCCCCGCCCCAGCCAGGGCCGCTGGCCGAAGAAGTGCGACACCAGATCGTAGTCGTTCGTCCGGCCCTCGATGCTCGGGTCGACGCCCACGTTCAGGAACATCGCCTTGAGCGTGCCGAGCACGCCCGGCTTGAGCAGCGTGATCGCCATCACGGCGCCGGCGCCGAGGAAGAGGAACGTGTACCGCAGCCGCCACGACCAGATGGGCACCATGACGAGCAGGGCCAGTGCAAGCGCGACGATGCCGGTGCGGGAGATCGACATCGGGTTCGCGACGGCCGCGAGCATCGCGCACACCGCGGCCAGCCGCCGATGACCCTTCTGCGGCGCGAACCGGGCCACGTGGATGGCGAAGGGCACCATCATCGCCATGACCGCGCTGTACTCGATGTAGTGGACGGTGGTTCCGGCCACCCGGAACTGCCCCTCGTCCCCCCGCTGGCCAAAGCCCGCCAGGCCGCCCTTGACCTCCAGGCCGGGGATCACCAGGTGCGCCGAGACGTCGTACTTGAAGACAGCCTGGAGGATGCCCACGATCGCCATGAACCCGCTACACCACACCGCCACCCGCAGGACCCGGTTGAGCCGGTCCCAGTTACGGATCCCGTCGGCGGCGATCAGCGCGATGCCGAGGAACTCGAACAGCTGCAGCATCGCGAAGTCCTGGGCGTTCGCTTCCTGGCTCGGTAGACCGCGCATCAGACCGGCGAGGTACGACAGGAGGTGGGCTACCAGATAGACACAGAGCACCCACCGGATCGGCTGCGGTCCCATGAGCAGCAGCCTCGGATTGAGCCGGGCCAGGCACCACCAGGCGAAGAGCAGCATCGCCACGAGCAGCGCCGGGCGGCCCGCGTAGGTCAGGTTGGGCACGATCAGCGTGCCCGGCAGGACGTAGAGTAGGACGACGGTGACGCCCAGCAGCGTCGAGACGTCCAGCCGGGACCGGCGGCGGCGAATGCTGTACGTGCCGTGGGTCAGGAGCGACGGCTCGAGATCGACGGGATGGTACGCGGTCGCGGTCACGACCTGTCGGCCCTGCCCCCACGTGGCCAGGTGGTGGAGTGGGACACGGGGAGGACGACGGTCGCGTCGGCCGACGCCGACGCCGGACGGCGCGGATCGGGGTCGGTCCGGCGGGCGGGCTGGTCCCCGGCGGGGCGGTCCCGCCAGGGCTGCTGCCCGCCCCGATCACTCGTCGGCACCTCGGTCGGCTGCGGAGCCACTCGCGGCGCGGAAGCCCCTACCGCCGGGCTGGGCCCCACCCGGGGCACCTTCCCCACCACCTGCGTGATCTCGCCGTCGAAGGGCGCGGCGGAAGGACTGGCCGTGGCGGGTCGGGCACCGGCCTCCGCCTCGGCGTCCGCCGAACCGGTCCCGGTCTCCGTCCGGCGCCGGGCCCGTCGGCGCAGCCAGGCGTCCACGGCGACCGTCACCCCGGCCGTGAACAGCAGTCCGGCACCCAGCGCCACGACCATCACCCGCATGAGCTTGGAGTTCTGGACCTCGACCTCGGTGCCGTCGTCGATCGCGAGCGTCGTGATCAGATCGCTCTCCGCTACCTGCAGCGAGGCCTGCCGTCCGGCGACCGCCTCACTGATCAGCGCGAGCATCCGCTGGGCGGTGGCCGTCGCCTGTTCCGGGGAGTTGCCCACCGTCTCGATCTCGAACAGGGGAACGCGGTCCATCGTGACGGTGACGTTGTCGGACAGACCGTCCGCCACCATCTGCTTGAGCACGGACTGCCGGGTCACGTCGATCATCGCGGCGTTGCCCAGCGCCACATAGCCGAGGTCGAACCAGGGATTCTTGATCGGCTTCTGCTGCCCATCCGGGAGGGTGACCACCGGTGGCGGGATCAGCTGGATGTGCGCCTTCGCGCTGTAGTCCGGCTTCACCGTCTGGCTCGCCACACCAACCAGGACGAGGACGGTCAGCAGGAGCGGCAGGGAGATGCGCCAGCGCCGGAAGAGCAGCTTGGTCATGTCCCAGAGGTCCACTACATCCCCTTGCCGAGGTTCGGGCGAGAAAAGGTCACGCCGCACTCGGCACGCGGCGAGACGGACGCGGACACGATGCTACGGGTACCCGCAAGTGTCACCGCGCCGGCGGCCCTTTGGCAAGAAAAGAAGCACACCCGGCCGATACTTCAAACCGGGTCGAGAGGTGGTATTTCTAACTTACCGATCAATCAGTCGGCGGGTTGACAGACGGCTCGATACCAACGGGGGATGTTGTCAGTCCCCGATTCCACGATCGTGACGGAGCGACCATCGCTCCTCGCCGCCGCCGCACCGCCGGCGGCACGACAGAACCTGGCTACGACGACGGCCGACCGGCCGCCGAAGGGAGCGTCCATGGCAGCGGAACAGGTGCGAGCGAATTCGCCTGGGCGTTCCTCTGGGTCGCCTGGCACCTCGCTGTGCTGGTCGTGCGGCACCGGGTGGTGGCCGCCCAGGTCTGCAACCCGCCGGACGTGTTCTGGCCACTCGCCCTGGTGATGCGCGTGACCGGCCGGGGCTGGATCTTCGACCACCACGATCTCAGCCCGGAGTTGTACGCCTGCAAGACGGCTGCTCCGCGCCCCTTCATCACGAGGTTCCTCACCTGGTTCGAGCGACTCTCCATGCGGTTCGCCAGCGAGGTCGTCGCCACCAACGAGTCGTACCGGCAGATCGCGCTGACCCGGGGCGGATGCCCGCCCGAGCGGGTGACGGTCGTCCGCAACGGGCCCGCGGCCAGCGAGATCGCTACTCCGACCAGCGCCGACGCCACCGGCGGCAAGCGGATCGTCTACGTCGGCGTGATCAACGAGCAGGATCACGTGGACCGCGCCGTGCTGGCAGCCGAGCGGCTCGCCGCCCTCCGCGGACGGGACGACTGGGAGATGGTCATCGCCGGCGACGGTGAGCGTCTTCCCGGGCTGCGCAGCATGGTCGACGAACGTGGGCTCGCCGACGTGGTCCGCTTCACCGGGTGGCTTCAGGCCCCGGAGGTCGACGCGCTCCTGCGCGGCGCCACCCTCGGTATCCAACCGGACATCCACAGCGACATGACGAACCTGTCCACCATGGCCAAGACCGTGGAGTACCTGGCCCGCGGTCTGCCGGTGGTCGCGGTCGACCTGCTGGAGACCCGCCGCACGGCCGATGCGGCCGGGCGGTATGTCTCGACCGGTGACGCGGACGAGTTCGCCAAGGCGATGGACGAGTTGCTCGACGACGAACGCGGACTGGCGCAGATGCGGGCGATCGCCCGGGAACGGTTCACCTCGGTCCTGGCCTGGGAGCACCAGGCAGCCGCCTATCTCGACGTCTGGCGCCGGGTGGTGCCGCTGCCCGGCGGTACGGCGCAGCCCACCGTCCGGGCGGAGCCGGCCCCTGCCTCCGAGCACTCGTCGTGATCGCCGCGGTGAAGCGGGCGGGCCAGGACCGACTCCGGCGGATCGGTCACGCGCGGGAACTACGGCGACGCACTCCCCCGCCGGTGCGGTACGACGAGAGCCGCCCCGGACCGGGCGTCGTCTACTACCTCAGCCCCGACGATGACAAGCCCAGTGGCGGCATCCGCAACCTCTACCGCCACGTGGACCTCCTCAACGAGTCGGGAATCCCCGCCGCGGTGCTGCACGCCCGGCCGGGCTTCCGAGCCGAGTGGTTCGCCAACGACACCCGGGTGGCCGCAGCCGGGGACGTGACGCTCGGTCCGTCCGACCTGTTGGTGGTGCCCGAGTACTTCGGCCCGGGGCTGGACCGGCTGCCCGCGCCCGTCCGGAAGCTGGTCTTCAACCAGAACGCCTACCACACCTTCGCCGAGGTGCCCGTCGACGGCACCGCGGCCGGCGCCCCGTACCGGGACTGCCCCGGCATCGAGGCGCTGGTCACGGTCTCCCGGGACAACGCCGCACTGCTTCGCCACGCCTTCCCTGACCTCGACGTGCACCTGGCCCGGGTGGTGGTCGACGCGCAGGTATTCCACCCGCCGGCACGCCCGGCCGCCCCACGGATCGGTCACATGCCCCGCCGCCGCGCCGCCGAGCAGGAGCAGCTGCTGCACATCCTGCGATCCCGCGGCGTGCTGGCCGGTTGGGAACTCGTGCCGATCGACGGGCTGACCGAGGCGCAGACCGCTGAGGCGCTGCGGAGTTGCGCGGTCTTCCTCAGCTTCAGCGAACGTGAGGGGTTCGGCCTGCCGCCGGCCGAGGCGATGGCGAGCGGCGCCTACGTCGTCGGCTTCACCGGCCTCGCCGGGCGGGACTTCTTCGACCCCCGGTACTGCGCACCGGTCGCCGAGGGTGACCTGCTGGGGTACGCCGTCGCCGTCGAGCGGGCACTACGGCGCTACCAGGAGGATCCTTCGACGCTCGTGGCAGCCGGACACGCGGCGGCCGAACGGATCCGCTCGGAATACCATGCGGACGGCCTGCGGGCCGACCTCGCCAGCATCTACCAGACCTACCGCAACCCCGCGGCGCCCGACCGGTCCGCACGAGGAGCGCAGACTACGTGACCACCGCGCCGGTACCCGGGTCCGACGATCTCGTCGCCGTCATCGTCGTCACCTACAACAGCGCTGCCGTCGTACCGGATCTGCTGGACTCCCTCGGCCCCGGGCTCGCCGGCGTGCGCTGGCATCTCACGGTGGCCGACAACAACTCATCGGACGGTACCGCCGGCCTGGTCCGACGGCTCATGCCCGACGCGCGCGTCGTCGAGACCGGCCGCAACGGCGGCTACTCGGCCGGCATCAACGCGGCCGTGGCCGCCGCGGAACCCTTCACCGCGGTGTTCATTCTCAACCCGGACATCCGGCTCGCGCCGGGCTGCGGCCGGCTCCTGCTCGACCTGCTGCACCGCGGCGACGGCGGAATCGTGGTGCCCCTGGTGACCATGGCGGACGGCACCCCCGAGCACACCCTGCGACGTGAGCCCACCGTGCTGCGTACGCTCGGTGACGCCTTCCTCGGCGCCGAACGGGCGGGCCGCTTCCCGTTACTCGGCGAAACGGTCACCGACCCCGACACGTACGGGCGGGAAACGTCGTCGGACTGGGCGGTCGGCTCCGCCATGCTGATTGGCGGGCGCTGCTGGGCGGCATGCGCGCCATGGGACGAGTCGTTCTTCCTCTACTCGGAGGAGACGGACTTCGCACTGCGGGCCCGCGACGCCGGCTTCAAGACCCGGCTGGCCCCCGCCGCCCACGCCACCCACATCGGCGGTGACTCGCGGGCGGCGCCCTGGCTGTGGCGGCTGCTGACCCTCAACAAGGTGCGCCTCTACCGGCGCCGGCACGGACGGCCGGCCACAGCCGCGTACTGGGCGGCGATCCTGCTGCGGGAACTCAGTCGGGCCGCCCTGGGCAGCCCGACCAGCCGGGCAGCGGTGAAGGGCCTGTTGAGCCCGGCGACGCTGCGGGAGGTACCCGGCCCGCCCGGCGACCGGCGGCCCGCGATCGGCGCCAGGCCGTGAGTCGACGTCCCGGCTCGCGCCGGAACGTCGACTCGGCGCGCTAACGCCAGCGCTTGACCAGCCCCACCGCGCTGGAGCGGGCCCGGCCGAGCAGCCCCGGCCCGAAGACGATGTCGCGCAAGCTCTCGGCGGTGTCCTCCGCCCGGACGCTGTACCGCGGCTGCAGCCACGCGCCGGCCCGGGCCGGACGCCGATCGCTGGTGAAGACCCGCGTGTAGCCCGCTGCCCTCAACCGGGAGAGGACCGCGCGATCATACCGGCCGAGGGGGCAGGCGGCCTGGTCGACCGGCTCGCCGACAAGCTCGGCGAGCCGGTCCCGAGCCGTGTGGAACTCCTCGGTAGCCTCCTCGCGGGTGAGGCCACGCCACGGACGGTGCCACATGCCGTGACTGCCCACCGGCATCCCGTGCCGCCCTAGTTCCCGGACACCGTCGTCGTCCACGCTGCCGGGCTCACCCAACCGGCCGGCGATGATGAAAAAGGTGGCCCTCACCTGCCGGTCGAGCAGGGCGGGTAGCCCCACCTCGAGGTCCGAGGCGTTGCCGTCGTCGAAGCTGAGTCGCACCTGGGGCCAGGAGACGACCTCGTCGAGGATCGCGTGGAACCGGTCAACGCTCACCCAGTAACGACCCTCACCCGGCTCCAGCTCACGGCGCGGCGTACCAATCCCGTGGAACAGAATGTTGATCACGCTGCGGTCGGTCATGGCTCTCCTGTGCCTGAAACGACGGGGACTGCCTCACGAACGACTGCCGGCCACCCGGTCGGCGATGTACGGGCCGATGGCAAGGGCGGAGGTGGCTGCGGGGGATGGTGCGTTGCGAACAGCGACCACCGGACCGAGGTGATGGATCCGGAAATCGTCCACCATGGATCCGTCCACGTCGACCGCCTGGGCGCGGACACCGACTCCTGCCCGCTCGACGTCCGCTGGGGTGAGTCCGCGCACGTAGGTCGCCGCCGCGGCGGCGAAGGCCCGCCGGGACAGACTGCCGTGGAGCTCGCGCACACCGGCCCGCCAGTGCTGTCGGGCCAACCGCCGGAAGCCGCGCCAGCGGACCGTCTCCCACACGTCGCGAACGTTGACGGTGCGTCCGTCGTAGTCCTCCCGTGCCAGCGCCAGCACCGCGTTCGGGCCCACCTCGACGTCGCCACCGACCGTCCGGGTCAGGTGGACGCCGAGGAACGGGTAGCGGGGATCCGGCACCGGGTAGATCATGCCTCGCACGAGGTGGTTCTTGTCGGCCCGCAGTCGGTAGTACTCGCCGCGGAACGGCACGATCGCCGGACCGGGCTCGTCGCCGGCCAGGCGACTCATCCGGTCCGACTGCAGCCCGGCGCAGACGACGAGCCGGTCCACCCTGAGCTCCGCGCCGTCCGAAGCACGTACGAGTACCTCTGGCGCACGCCCGGGCGAGCGGTCGGTCCGGATCCCGGTGACCGCGAAGCTGAGCCGGACCTCACCGCCGGCCGCGCACACGTCGTCGGCCAGGGCCCGGGCGACGGCCGGGAAGTCGACGATGGCGGTCTTCGGTGAGTGCAGTGCCGCCAGCCCGTGGGCGTGCGGCTCGACGGACGGAATCTCCGAACCCTCCAGCCAGCGGAGGCCGGGTACCTGGTTCGCCTGGGCGCGGCGCTCGATCTCCCGCAGTGCGCGCACTTCCCGCTCGTCGCGGGCGATCAGCAACTTACCGCACTCGAGATACGGCAGTCCCCGCTCGCGGCAGTAGGCGGACAGCAGTTCGCGCCCGCGCCGGCACAGCTCGGCCTTCAAGGAACCGGGCGGGTAGTAGAGACCGGCATGGGCGACACCGCTGTTGTGCCCGGTCTGGTGCCGCGCGACCTCGCCTTCCTTCTCCACCACGACCACCTCCGCGGTCGCGGCCAGTTCGCGGGCGACCGCCAGACCGACGATTCCACCGCCGATCACGCCAATGCGTTCTGCCACGGGTCAGTGCCTGGGTGGCTGCGGCCGGAGACGCGCACGGACGGAGGCCGCCGGCTTCCTGGAGACAATCATGGGGGCGAGCTTAGGTCCGGGCCGCGCAAAGCGCCATCCGCCGTGGTGACCTGTCCACACGGCATCGATCAACCCGGTTGCGACGCCCCGCCCAGGCGGCTCGGCGGCTGGGCTTTCGGCCGGCATACGACGTCCTCCCGGTAGGCGAGGTGGCGAGGTCCGTTGCCGTCGTTGTGGAATCCGCTACACGGTGGCGGGCAAATCCAGCACGTACGCGTCGCCCTGCCGGCGGAAGCCGAGCCGGTGGTAGTAGGGGGCGACCATGCCGGGTGGGCTGACCACCCGACGGAACCCGCGGTCGGTGAAGAGCCGGCTGCGCCGGAACACGAACTCGCCGGGGGTGAAGTCGCGGAACCTGCGGGTCACGTAGTCGAGATCGACCTGGGCGACGCCACCGGGCTCGGCGTGGGACAGCACCACCCCGACCACCTCGTCGGACTTCATGACGACGAACGCGGACCGCTCCCCCTCCGACCGCAGCGCGAAACCGGGGTTGAAGCGAGCGATCTCCGCGGCGTGCACCTGGAGCGTGTGGGCCAGGAACTGGTCGTCGACGCCCACCTCGACCACCTGGTAGGTGGCCTCGTCGTGGCGGGTCGCCAGCATGCGGCGCAGATACCACACGTTGATCACCGCAAGCACCACGTTCAGTCCGACCATCGGCCACACCTGAATCGCGACGTTGTACCCGATGAGGATGAGGCAGCCGAGCAGGTTCACCGCGCGCAGCCGGAGGATGCGGGTCTGCAGCAACGACCAGACCAGCACCGCAGAGCCGGTCCAGCCAATCAATTCCAGCCAGTTCACTCCGGCGAGGGTAGTGCCTGCCCAGGTCAGGCCGCTAGCGGGGCCGGCCCGGAGAGTTCCAGGACCCACTCCGCCACCTCGGCGCCGCGCCCCTGAGCGTACCCGCGGTCCTCGCCGGTGACGACGAAGCCGCACTTGCGTAGCACGGCGAGCGAGGCACGGTTGTCCTTGGCTACGCGGGCGTGCACCGGCCGGTGCGACACCTCGGCGAGCAGTTCGGTGAGCGCGCCGGTGGCGTACCCCCGACCCCAGCGGCGCGGGTCGATCCAGTAGCTGACCTCGGTGCAGTCGCCGGCCGGGAACGCGATCACGTGTCCGACCACGTCACCGCCGACGACCACCGTGCGTGGCACCACGGCCGGGTCGTCGCGGACCCGACGCCAGTGCGCGTCGAACACGACTCGGTCGCCCGGATCCGCCGGGCCGAACGCGGCCATCCAGTTGGCCTCGGCGTCCTGCAGGTGGGCGAAGAACAGCGGCAGGTCACCGTCGTGGACGGGGCGCAGGCGCAGGTCGGCGGTCATCGACGTCGAGGATAGGCCATGCCGTCAGCGGCGTCCACCGGCCCGGCCCGAGGTATGTCCGGCCCGGACCCGGGACCTCTGGCCCGGTCGACCTCGGCCTCCGGCCCTGCCGGCGCACCCCGGGCCAGGGCTACCAACGAAAGGGGACGACGTTCCTGGCGGTAGTGGAGGAGGCCTTCACCATGACGCGATACGTCTACGACTTCATCGAGGGTGACCGAAGCAAGGTCGACCTGCTCGGCGGCAAGGGCGCAAACCTGGCGGAGATGACCCGGCTCGGGCTGCCGGTGCCGCCCGGCTTCACCGTCAGTACCGACGCCTGCCGGGCGTACCTCGCCGACGGCCGACCGCCGGTCGGGCTCTTCGACGAGGTCAACGCGCATCTGCGGGAGATCGAGGTACGGCTGGGCCGGCCACTCGGTGATCCGCACGACCCGCTGCTGCTCGCGGTCCGCTCCGGCGGCCGGTACTCGATGCCCGGGATGATGGAGACGATCCTCGACATCGGCCTCAACGACGCCACGGTGGCGGGGTTGGCCGCGCGGACCGGCGACGAACGCTTCGCCTGGGACTCGTACCGTCGGTTGATCCAGATGTTCGGGCGGACGGTACACGGGGTGCCGGCCGAGTATTTCGAGCGGGAACTGGCGGTGGTCCGCACCGCGGCCGGGCCGGCGGGGCCGGACGCGGTGGCGCTGCGGGCGCTGGTCGACACGTACAAGAAGGTGTACGCCGCGCGCGTCGGCCACGACTTCCCGCAGGCCCCGCACGAGCAGCTCTACCTGGCCATCCGCGCGGTCTTCGAGTCATGGAACGCCGAACGGGCGGTGCTCTACCGGCGGCGCGAGCACATCCCGGACGACCTGGGCACCGCGGTCAACGTGATGGCGATGGTCTTCGGGAACCTTGGCGCGGACTCGGGCACCGGTGTGGCGTTCACCCGCGACCCAGCCACCGGCGAGCCCGGCGTGTACGGCGACTACCTCGCCGACGCACAGGGCGAGGACGTGGTGGCCGGCATCCGCAACACGGTGCCGCTGGCCGAGTTGGAGCGGATCGACCCGGCGAGCTTCGGCGAGCTGGTGCGGATCATGAGCGTCCTGGAGCGGCACTACCGGGACCTGTGCGACGTTGAGTTCACCATCGAACGGGGCCGGCTGTGGATGTTGCAGACCCGGGTCGGCAAGCGAACCCCGGCCGCGGCGTTCACGATCGCCGCCCAGCTCGTGGACGAAGGGTTGATCACGATCGACGAGGCGCTGCACCGGGTCGACGGCGCGCAGCTGACCCAGCTGATGTTCCCGGCCTTCGACCGGTCGGTAGCGCCGCCGCCGCTGACCACCGGAGTCGGCGCTTCCCCAGGGGCCGCGGTCGGCGCGGTCGTGTTCGACTCGGCGGCCGCGGTCGCGGCGGACGTGCCGGTGATCCTGGTCCGGCAGGAGACCAACCCCGACGACCTGCCCGGCATGATCGCCGCGACCGGCGTGCTCACCGCCCGCGGTGGAAAGACGTCGCATGCCGCAGTGGTCGCCAGGGGCATGGGGCGGACCTGCGTCTGCGGGGCCGAGGCGCTGCGCATCGACGCCGGACGCGGCGAGTTCAGCGTCGGCGACCGGGTGTTCCGGGCCGGCGACGTGATCTCCATCGACGGCACCACCGGCGCGGTCTACCCCGGCGCGGTGCCGGTGGCACCCTCCCCCGTCGCCCGATACCTCGCCGGTGAGCTGACCCCGGAGTCCGACCGGCTGGTGGCGGCCGTGGACCGGCTGCTCCAGCACGCCGACGCGGTACGTCGGGTGGGCGTGCGCGCCAACGCCGACACGCCCGCCGACGCGGCGCGGGCCCGCGCCCACGGGGCGGCCGGGATCGGGCTGTGCCGCACCGAGCACATGTTCCTCGGTGAGCGGCGGGAGCTGGTGGAGCGGCTGATTCTCGCCGACGGACCGGCGGAACGGTCGGATACCCTGACCGCGCTGCTGCCCGTGCAGCGGGCGGACTTCGTCGAGATCCTCGCCGCGATGGACGGGCTGCCGGTGACCGTCCGGCTGCTCGACCCACCGCTACACGAGTTCCTGCCACCGCTGTCCGACCTGGCCGCGCTGGTGGCCCGCGCGGAGGCGCTCGACCAGGACCCGGGACGGGACGCCACCCTGCTGGCCGCCGTCCGCCGGATGCACGAGGCCAACCCGATGCTCGGGCTGCGCGGCGTGCGGCTCGGCCTGGTCCTTCCCGGGCTGTTCGCCATGCAGGTCCGGGCGCTCGCCGAGGCCGCCGCGCAGCGGGCCCGCGACGGGGGTGATCCCCGGCCGGAGATCATGGTGCCGCTGGTCGACGACGTTCGGGAACTGGCCACGGTCCGCGCCGAGATCGACGAGGTCCTCGCCACCGTGCCGGACGCCCCACCCATCCCCGTCGGCACGATGGTCGAGACGCCCCGCGCGGCGCTGACCGCCGGGGACCTTGCCCGCGAAGCACACTTCTTCTCGTTCGGCACGAACGATTTGACCCAGACCACCTGGGCGTTCTCCCGGGACGACGTGGAGGCCTCGTTCGTCGGCACCTACCTGGAGCGCGGGATCCTCACCGTCTCCCCGTTCGAGACGGTCGACGCGGCCGGGGTGGGGCGCCTGGTCCGGCTCGCCGTCGCCGAGGGGCGGGCGGCCCGCCCCGACCTCACGATCGGCGTGTGCGGGGAGCACGGCGGCGACCCGGAGTCGATCGCCTTTTTCGCCGAGGTCGGGCTGGACTACGTCTCCTGCTCGCCGTACCGGCTGCCGATCGCCCGGCTGGCCGCCGGCCGGGCCGCCGCGCGGCCGACCGGCGACACCGCCGACTCCCGGTGAGCGAGGTGAGCGTCCCGACCGCGATTCTCGATTCTGGCGATCGGGCGGCTGGCGATCCGGCAGGCGGTGGTCAGGGAGCTACGCATCGGCCGGCTGGAGATCGACGAGCTGGTAGTCCGCTCGGGGGACGGATAGCGGACAAAGTTCGCTGTGGCAACGATCGATTCCGTTCGCTACGACTGAAGCATGCTGCGTCCGTCCGCATCGAACGACCACACCGCTGCCCTGGCCCGCGCGGTGGTGTCCCGACTCGCACCCGAGGAACTGCCGGCTTTCGAGCTGCTCGCCGGGCCGTACCTGACCGGGGTGGACGAGTCCACCGAGGGGGACCACCTTCAGTTCGGAGTCGTGGAGGCGGTCACCACCGTGACCCCGGTGGTGACGCTGGTCTGCGCGGGCGTCGTGGCCGCGCTGCTGCGGGGCGCCGAGGGCGAGTTGGAACAGCTTGGTGGCCGGGCCACCCGCCGGATGTTCGGCGCGCTGCGCCGCCACCCGGCGGTGGCCCCGCCGCCGGCCACCGGGTGGAGCCGGGAGCAACTGGCCGAGGTCCATGCGGTGGCGGCCGGACGGGCCGTTGCCCTGGGCGTCGAGCCGGAACTGGCCGGGGCGATCGCTGACGCGGTGGTCGGCGCGCTGCTGCTGGACGGTCCGGAGGCGGCCGGGTGACCGGCGACGCGCGGGTCGGTCGGCCCGCCGACACCGGCTTCCTGCTGTTGCCCCTCGCCGCGCTGGTGTTCAGCACGGCGGCGCTGCTGGCGACGTTGTCGGCGGGGACGCTCCTCGTGCCACCTGGCTGCGGCCTGGGGGACATCCTCACCCACCCCTGCTCCAGCATGGTCAACACCCTCCAGATGACTTTCAACATCATGATCATTCCCGGGGCGGTCATGTTCCTGTGGCTGTCCCGGTGGCACCGGCGGCGGACCCGGCCGCTGGACAAGGCGGTGTTCCCGGCGGCGGTGGACGTCGTCGGCGAGGTGTTGCCGTCGGTCCGGCTACCCGTGCCGGTCGAGGTGGTTCTCGGACCGTGGCTGGGCCGGCGGGCGTTCACCGGCGGCACCGGCGCGAAGCCGTACGTGGCCCTCGGACCGGAGCTGCTGACCCTGCCCGCCAAGGGGCCGGCCGGCCGGCAGGTCCTCGAGGCGGTGCTCCGGCACGAGCTGGCCCACGTGCAGAATCTGGACCTGCTCCGGTTGCAGTTCGCCACCTCGCTGCGGATCAGCACCCGGGCGAGCGCACTGCTCACCGCGCTGCTCCTGCTTGCCCAGCAGATCTGGTCAGCGCAGCCGATCCCGGCCGGTACGGCGGTCGGGGTGGCGCTCCGGGCAGTGCTGCTCGCGGTCGTCGCGGAGCTGGTGGTCCGGGCGTTCTTCCGGGCCCGCGAGCACGAGGCGGACCTGCGGGCCGCCGCTGGCACGCCGGGCGGCCTCCGGGCCGCCCTGCACGCCGGCCGGGAACGCCCGCGCGGGCTACGTGAGCGACTGCTCGCCCGGCACCCGACCGCAGCCGCCCGGCTCGCCGGGCTCGCGGACGACCGGATGGTGTTGGCCCTGCCGCTGGGCCAGCTGTTCGGTGCCGGGCTGTTCACCGCGGTCGTGCTCGCCAACAGTCAGCTCCTGGTCGACCTGCTGCTCGCCGCCGATCTCCTCGATCGGCCCCGGCCGGACGCCACACCATGGCTGTCCCTGTCGATCGTGGCGCTGTCCGCGGTCCCGGTGGGCGTCTTCCTCGCCCTGGGCAGTTGGCGGGACGCCCAGGCACGGCGGCTCGCCGGTCGCCCGCCCCGGCCAGCGCTGGCCGGGGCGGTGTTCGGCGTCGCCCTGCTCGCCGGGATGTACCTGGCCCCGTACCCCGCGCTCGTTCCCACCACCGCATCTGGCGGCGCACCGCCGCACCAGGGCCCACCGCTGGTGACGGGTCTGGTGGTGTGTGTCTCGGGCGCGATCGTGCTGTGCTGGTGGCTCACCGCCCTGGCCGGCCGGTCGGCACCGGGCGGGCTCGCCCGTGCCGTCCTGCTGCCGGTCGCCGTGCTGGCGGGTGTCGCGCTCCTCCAACTGATCTGGGAGGTGACCGGCTGGCTGGTCGAGCAGAAGCTGGGGTGCCGGTTCTCACCGGTGGGGTGCGGGCCGCTGGCCGCGCCGCGCATCGTGCTCAGCCTGCTCGCCGAGCCGTGGGCCGTCGTGCCGCTGACGTTGGCGACGCTCACCCTGGTGGCAGTGGTGCTGCACCGGTACGGTGCCGTCGCGGTCAACAGGTGGTGGGTGGCGGGCGTCGTCGCGGCCGGGATCGGGATGGTCGTGGTGCTGCCCCGGCTGTCGTTGGCCAACGCACTGACGCTCGAGATGTGGGAGTCCCTCCACTACCCGCTCGGCATCGTCGACCTGACCATGGCTCTCCAGGTGGCGCTGCTGGCGGCGGTGGTGCTGACGGCGTCGCTGCCCCGCACGGTGGCCGGACCGGTGGCCGCCACCGCCGCCCTGGTGGTGATCGCCGTGGGACTCGCGGTCTGGACACTCGACTGGGTCGGCCACATGCCGCTGCAACCCGACGAATACGGGTTCGTCGCCGGTCAGTACCTCGGCGCGGCGTACGGCCTGGTCCTGCCCGCGGTGGTGGCGGTGCTGGCCGTCCGGTCGGGGTGGGAACGGCTCGACCGCCGGCGGGCCGGCGGCACGGCGGCTCCGCCGATGGCCCGGCGGCCCGGTGACGACCACCGCGCCGACCAGCCCGCCGGCAGCGGCACGTAGCCGTCCGACGCGGTCCACGATCCTGAGCGGGAGGGTCGTTGGTCCCGATCCGCGGGGAGCTCCGCCCCTGCCCACACCGGCCGACGCGAACCAGGCTGGAGGCGGGATGGTGTGCCGCCGGAGGCGCACCGCGCAGGACCGGAGGGGCCAGAGTGGCCGAGGGCGTACGCACGATCACGAAACTCGCCTCGACACCGGCGGCACCGACCGGCCTGACCTCGGCGGAGGCCGCCGCGCGGCTCCGGTCGGACGGGCCGAATTCCTCCGTCGCGCCGCCCCGCCGGCACCTGGCCACTCGGGTGCTGCACCAGCTCACCGATCCGCTGGTGGCGCTGCTGCTCGCGGCCGCCGTGGTCACCACAATGCTGCGCGACTACCCAGACACCGCCGTGATCGTGCTGGTCGTACTCGTCAACACGGCGATCGGCGTGGTCCAGGAGGTCCGCGCCGACCGCGCCATCGCCGCCCTCGATCAGCTGGCCGCGCCCACCGCCCGGGTGGTCCGGGACGGCCGGGACGTGATCCTGCCCGCCGCCGACGTCGTCGTGGGCGATGTGGTCCGGGTCGAGGCCGGCGACGTGGTCCCCGCCGATCTGCTCCTCACCGACACCGCCCGGCTGAGCGTGGACGAGTCCGCGCTGACCGGCGAGTCCGTGCCGGTCGTCCGCACCGAGGGCGAGGAGGCCAGCGCGGGCACGGTGGTCACCACCGGCCGGGCCGGCGGAGTCGCCGTCCGTACCGGAGCGGCCAGCGCGCTCGGCCGGATCACCACCCTCGTCGCGGCGACCCGACCCGCCGCCACCCCGTTGCAGCGACGGCTGGGCACGCTCGGGCGGGTCCTCGGGCTGGCCGCGGTGCTCCTCTCCGGCCTGGTCTTCATCATCGGCGTGCTCGGTGGCCGGCCCGTGGTGGACATGGCCGTCACCGCGGTCAGCCTGGTGGTTGCGGCGGTGCCGGAGTCCCTGCCAGCGGTGGTGACGCTCGCCCTCGCGCTGGGCGCCCGCCGGATGGCCGGTGCGCGCGCCATTCCCCGTCGGCTGCACGCGGTGGAGACACTCGGCTCGGTCACCGTCGTCGCCTCCGACAAGACCGGGACACTGACCGAGGGCAGGATGGCGGTGCAGCACGCGGTCACCTCGGACGGTTCCCGTTACCGGGTCACCGGCACCGGGTACGCGCCGTACGGGGCGGTGCACCACCGGGGTGAGCCGGTGGCCGTGCCGGACGAGCTACGCCGGCTGGCGCGGGCCGGGCTGCTCTGCAACGACGCCGCCCTCGCCCCACCCACCGCGGAGCGGCCGGACTGGACGGCTGTCGGCGATCCCCTGGAAGCGGCGCTGGTGGCCTTCGCCGCCCGGTGCGGCCTGGACCCGGGGGTCACCCGGGCCGCCTGGCCGCGGATCGCCGAGCACCCGTTCGACCAGGACCTGCGCCGGATGACCACGGTGCACCGCTCGTGCGACGGACGACACCTGGTGGTCTGCAAGGGCGCGCCGGAGAACGTGCTCGCTGCGCCGCTGGTCGACGCGGACGACCCGGAGGTCGCCGAGCTGACCGCCGCCGCGCGCCGGCTCGCCGCCGAGGGGCTGCGGGTGCTCGCCGTCGCCTCCGCGATCGTCGGCGACCCGCCCGCCGACCCGGCCCGGCCGGTCGGGCTGCGCCCGGCGGGTCTGGTCGCCGTCGGCGATCCGCTGCGCGCGCAGGCGTCGGACATCGCCGCTGACTTCGACGCCGCCGGCGTGCGGCTGCTGCTCGTCACCGGCGACCACCCGGCGACCGCCGCCGCGATCGGCGGCCAGCTCGGGCTCTGGCGGGACGGCGACCCGCTCGCCCGCGGCGACGACGACGACCTGGCCGACGCGCACCCCGACACCCGGGTGTACGCCCGGACCCAGCCGGACCAGAAGCTCGACATCATCGCCGGTCTGCAAGCCCGGGGGCAGGTGGTGGCGATGACCGGCGACGGGGTGAACGACGCACCGGCACTGCGCCGCGCCGACATCGGCGTGGCGATGGGCGGTGGCACCGAGGTGGCCCGGCAGGCCGCCGACCTGGTTCTCGTCGACGACGATCTGTCCACCGTGGGCGCCGCGATCGGCGAAGGCCGCCGAATCTACGACAACATCCGCCGGTTCCTGCGGTACGCCCTCTCCGGCGGGGTCGCCGAGATCGCGGTGATGCTGCTCGGGCCGCTGTTCGGGCTGGCCGTACCGCTGCTGCCGGCGCAGATCCTCTGGGTCAACCTGCTCACCCACGGCGTGCCGGGGGTGGCGCTGGGCGCCGAGCCGGCCGAGCCGGGCACGATGCGGCGAACGCCCCGCTCCCCCGCCGAGTCGGTGCTCGGCGCCGGCCTCGGCCGCGACGTGCTGGTCACCGGCGGGCTGATCGCGGCCGTGGTGCTCGGTGCCGGCGTGGCCGCCGGATGGGCCGACCGGCCCTGGCAGTCGGTGGTGTTCGTGGTGCTCGGGCTGGCCCAGCTCGGCGTGGCGCTGGCCGTCCGGGCGTCCCGCCCGCCCGGTACCCGGCACGGCAACCTCGCGCTGCCGGTCGCGGTTGCCGTCTCGGCGCTGCTCCAGGTCGCCGGGGTGCTGCTGCCCCCGCTGCGCGAGCTGCTCGGCACCGAGCCGCTGGGCGCCGTGGACCTGGTCGCCTGCGCCGCGGTCAGTGTCCTGCCGGGCCTGGTCCTGCGCCTGACCCGCCGCACCGCCGCCCGCTGACCATCCCCGCCCATCCCCGCCCATCCCCGCCCATCCTCTCCCCTCCCGTCCCTCCCGTCCCGCCACGGCACAGGCACGGTGGGGCCAGGCTCGGGACCAACGGCCCGAGGCCCGGGACGCCCGCCCCTGACCGGCGCGCCCTCGGGCCGGCAGGCTGGAGGGCGAGCCGAAGGAGGACGTCATGACGATCAACACCGGTGCCCCGATCGTGGTCGGTGTGGACGGTTCCGCCGCAGCGCTGGACGCGGTCCGGTTGGCGGCGCGGGAGGCGGAGTACCGGCAGCGCTCCCTGCGGGTGGTGCACGCCTTCATCTGGCCGCTGACCGGCGCCCCGCTGACCCCGGTCCCGGGCGCCCCGGTCACCGCCGGCCTGCGCAACCAGGCCGAGCAATACGTCACGGAGGCCGTCGAGCAGGCCCGCAAGGTCGCCCCCGACCTGCGGATCACCGGCGTCGTGGTCGACGGCGCGCCGACCCCGGTGCTGGTGGCCGAGTCCCGGGGGGCGGCGCTGATGGTGCTGGGACACCGGGGCCTGGGTGGCTTCGCCGGGCTGTTGCTCGGGTCGGTCACCGTGCAGGTCTCCGCCAGCGCGGAGTGCCCCGTGCTGGTGCTACGGGGTGAGCCGCGCGCCGACGGTCCGGTCGTGGTCGGCGTGGACGGCTCGGAGCTGTCCACCGAGGCGATTGGCTTCGCGTTCGACCATGCGGCCCGCCGGGAAGCCCCGCTGGTCGCGGTGCACGCCTGGCTGTACCCCGCCCCGGTCGGCCCCGGCGACATCCTGCCCCTGGTGTACGACCTCGACGCGTTCGGCGCGGAGGAGGAGCGGACCCTCGCCGAGTCGATCGCCGGGTTCGCCGAGCGCTACCCTCAGGTCCCGGTGCGGCATCGACTGGTACGGGGCTCCCCAGCGCGGGTGCTGGTCGAGGAGTCGAAGGCGGCCCAGCTGGTGGTGGTCGGCGCCCGCGGTCGTGGCGCCCTCGGCGGCTTGCTGCTCGGCTCGGTCAGCCACGCCATCCTGCACCACGCGCACTGCCCGCTGGTCGTCGTGCGGCACCACGCTACCTCCTGACGATCGCCGCGCCCCGCGCACCGGGTCGCCTGACCGCGGCGGCGCGCGCCAGGTACCGCTCGGCGGCGAGCAGTCGGCGACCCCGGTGTGACGTTCGGGACGGTGACCCACCGGGAAATACTCCTCGGTCGGCGGCATCGCGCCGACAATGGCACCTGATCGCATCTGGAGGGCCGCCGAATGAACCGACCCGTCGTGGCAGGAGTGGACGGATCACCGTCGAGCCTGGTGGCGGCGGAGCACGCCGCCCGGGCCGCTGTGCTGCGGACATGCCCGCTGCACCTGGTACACGGCTATCTGCATCCGCTCGGGTACGGCATCCCGATCAACCCGTACGAGATGGGCATTCCCGCGCCAAGCGAGGAAGCCCGGAAGATGCTCGATCAGACGGCGGCAGACCTGGTCGGCCGGTGGCCGGGGCTGAACGTCGAGGTGCGCCAGATCGCCGGGGGTCCGGGCGCCACCCTGGTCGAGGAGTCACGCCGGGCGGAGCTGGTGGTGGTGGGCAGCCGGGGTCTCGGTGGTTTCGGCGGGCTGCTGCTCGGCTCGGTGGGCGCCCAGGTCGCGGCCCACGCACGCTGCCCGGTGCTGGTGGTGCGCCCCGCCGAGGAGCCGATCCCAGTCCAGGGTCCGGTGCTGGTCGGGGTGGACGGCTCCGAGGGGGCCGAACTGGCCGTCGGGTACGCCGCCGACGAGGCCGCCCGGCGGGAGGTCGAGCTGGTGCTCGTGCACGTGCGTGCACCGGGCGAGGAAGGTCCGGCGGAGACCCAGGCGCTGCTCGACACAGCCGTCGCGGCCACCCGGGGAAGCCACCCCGGGCTGACCGTCACGGTCCGGCTGCTGCGGGCCGACAAGCCCGAGTCGGCGCTGATCGAGGCGAGCGGCGGAGCCGGTCTGGTGGTGGTGGGCACCCGGGGGCGGGGCGGTTTCACCGGGATGTTGCTCGGCTCGGTAAGCCAGTCACTGGTGCAGCACGCTCACTGCCCGGTGCTGGTGGCCCACCCGTACCGGCAGGCACGCTGACCGGGGCTGGTCGAGCACACGCGCTGACCGCTCACGCTCCGTCGGCTCCCGACCGTTGGTCGGGTCGACCGTGATGTCACCAACGGTGAAGACCCCGAACTGCATGACGCGC
Source organism: Micromonospora sp. WMMA1363 (assembly GCF_030345795.1). NCBI lineage: Bacteria > Bacillati > Actinomycetota > Actinomycetes > Micromonosporales > Micromonosporaceae > Micromonospora > Micromonospora sp. WMMA1363. Next base: position 568,824 of record NZ_JAUALB010000001.1, on the reverse strand, counting down.
CGCTCACTGGAGTGACCGGCCTCAGGAGAACAGCGCGCTGTAGCCGTTCAGCGCGGGCTGGCCGCCGAGGTGCGCGTAGAGCACGGTCGAGTCCCGGCCGATCTCACCGGTGCCGACCAGGTCGACGAGGCCGGCCATCGACTTCCCCTCGTACACCGGGTCGGTGATCATCCCCTCCGTCCGCGCGGCGGTCCGCATCGCGTCGAGCGTGCGCTCGTCGGGGATGCCGTACGTGCCGGCGTGGTAGCGGTCATCCAGGATGATCTCGTCGTCGGTCAGCGGTCGGTCGAGCCCGATGAGGGCGGCGGTGCCGCGGGCGATCCGGGCCACCTGGTCCCGGGTCTCCGCCGGCTTGGCGGAGCCGTCGACGCCGATGACCCGGCGGGGCCGACCGCCGGCCGCCGCAAGGGCGGCGAAGCCGGCGATCATGCCGGCCTGGGTGCTGCCGGTCACCGAGCAGACGACGATGGTGTCGAAGAAGACCCCCAGCTCGCGCTCCTGCTCGGCCACCTCGTACGCCCACCGGCCGAAGCCGAGGCCGCCGAGGCGGTGGTCGGAGGCGCCGGCCGGGATCGCGTACGGCTTCCCGCCGGCCTCCTCGATTTCCCGGAGTGCCCGCTGCCAGCTCTCCTTGAAGCCGATGCCGAAGCCCGCGCGCACCAGCCGGACGTCCGCCCCGGCCAGGCGGGACAGCAGGATGTTGCCGACCTTGTCGTAGACCGCGTCCGGCCAGTCCACCCAGCTCTCCTGGACCAGGACGCAGCGCAGCCCCGCCCGGGCCGCCACGGCCGCGACCTGCCGGGTGTGGTTTGACTGCACGCCGCCGATCGAGACCAGCGTGTCGCAGCCCCGCGCGAGCGCCTCGGCGACCAGGTACTCCAGCTTGCGGGTCTTGTTGCCGCCGAACGCGATGCCGGAGTTGCAGTCCTCCCGCTTGGCCCACACCTGGGCGCCGCCGAGGTGCGCGGTGAGCCGCTCCAGCGGGTGCACCGGCGACGGGCCGAACAGCAGCGGGTACCGGGCGAAGGAGTCGAGCGTGGGGGTCATGGCGTCTCCTCGGAAAGCTCGTCGGACAGCGGCTGGACGTCGGCGCGCAGGATCTCGTCGAGGCTCGACCAGATGGTGGCGGTGATCTCGGTGGCGGCGCCCGGGTCGCGGGCCGCGCACGCCTGGATCAGCGCCTCGTGCCGGCGGATCGATCCCTCGCCGGGCACGGTCCCGAACCGCTGCCGCTCGAGTCGGCGGATGAGCGGGGTGTAGCGGTCGATCGTGGCGGCGACCGCCCGGTTGCCGCCGGCCACCACGAGAACGTCGTGCAGGCTGTCGTCGGCGGTCAGCGCGCGCTCCACGTCGCCTGCGCGCACGGCCCGGGCGAACTCGGTGTTGGCCGCGCGCATCGTGTCGAGGTCGGCCGGGCTCAGCCGGTGCACCGCCGCGCGGGCCGCCACCTCGTGCATCGTCCGCACGACGACCAGGGCGTCGCGGACGTCGCGCAGGATCAGCGGCGTGACCCGGGTGTGGCTCTGCGGCTTGGACTCGACCAGCCCCTCGTCGGCGAGCCGGGCGAGGGCGTCGCGGACGGGCGCCCGGGAGAAGCCCAGCCGCTCGGCGAGGTCCCGGTCGCGCACCACCTGGCCGGGCGCGAGCGTCCCGGCGACGATCGCCGACCTGATGGCGGCGTACGCCTGGTCACGCAGGAGGGTCCGGCCCACCGCTTTGAGATCCACAACTGACATGTTAGATGTCAATTGCCAATCGGCCAAGCCCCGTGGACTCTTGCCGCGCAGGTGTATGGAGGCGTTCTCCGGTCACATGGATCATCGCTGCGGTGCCCCCCGCTCAGCGATCGAGTTCACGTCGCTCCCTGGTTCACGTACGGCAGCCGAGGCGGGCGGGGACGACGCACGTCGTTCGGGTCGACCGCGCCGGAGCCCAGCACCCGCCCCGGGCCTGCCTACTTCGCACGCCCCGCTGATGACTCGACAGCGGCAAGGTGCGGCGACTGTTCACGGGTGTCGGAGCAACGCGCTGGTCAGCACAGACTCAAGGCTGTCCGGCTGGTCAAGGGATGGCGCTGCTCCGACGAAGGATCCACCGCAGTGCCTGTCCGGTGCTGACCCGGTACGCGTACGACGTCGCTGGCCTGCCGGGTGTCTTCCTACGCCGGCCGGTCCGGGTCGGCACCACGCCGCCGGGGGACGTGGCGGCGGTAGGCACTGACCGTCGGGTCGCCGGCGATCCAGAACCGCCACGGCACGTCGTGCGCGCCGGTCACCCCGACGCGCGGGCCGGCGCTCACCGCCTCCGCCGGAACCGGATCGGCCGCCGGACGCAGCCGCGCCGGCCCGTCGCCGAGCAGGTAGCGGCCGTACACCGACTTGTCGATCCCCAGCGCCGCGCAGAGCCGGGCCGGTCCGCGCGCGAGGTCCGCGTCCCGGCGTACGGCGCTCCGCCGTGCCCGGGCCACGTCGAGACCCTCGACCACCTCGCCGGCCCGTAGCAGCACCGCCGACGCCTCCCCGTCCGGCCCGGTCACCACGTTCACGCACCAGTGCATGCCGTAGGTGAAGTAGACGTAGGCGCGCCCGGCCGGGCCGAACATCACCGCGTTGCGGGGTGTGCGCCCCCGGTGGGCGTGCGAGGGCGGGTCGCCGGCCATGCCCGCGTACGCCTCGACCTCGGTGATCCGGACGCTGACCCCGCCGGCGCAGAGCCGGGCGCCGAGCAGGCCACGCGCCGCCGGCACGACCGGCCCGACGAGCAGGTCGGCCAACCGCGCGAGATCGTCGAACCGTCGTTCGGGGTACGCCACCACGGCTGAGACCCTATCCCGGCCGTGACGTGGGTCGCCCGGGCTAGGGATAGGGCCAGGCGTTACCTTCCCGACCGCAACCACCCCTGCCGCCTCCTTGTGTAGTCCCCGTAGCCCATTCGGGGACGGCGACGCGGGGGAGGTCGATGGTAGGCACCGCACTGCGACTCGGGCCACGTTCCATAGTGGAACGTGGCCTGCCGGCTGGAGTGGTACTGCTGACAACCGCACTGGCCGCCGGCATCGCGGCCCAGGGCGCCTACTACCCGCCGGGCCGGGTCCTCCTGCTCACGCCTACCCTCGCCGCCGCGGTGACACCTGCGCTGTGGCGCCGGCCGCCCCGGCTGCTGCGCCCGCTGGCCCTGTCGTGTGCCACGCTGGCGACCTGGGCACTGGTACGGGCGGTGCCCGCGGAGAGCTACCCCGTCGCAGCGGGGTACGCGGCCACGCTGCTCAGCTTCTGGCTGGCGTCGTCACTGGTCGTCCACGCCACCACAGCCCACCGGATCCGGCTCGCCGAGACCCTGATCGTCGCCGGTGCGGCGGTGGGTTTGACCGGCTGGGCAGGAGTGGCCGGACACCTGTCCCGGTTCGCCGTACCGGTGGAGGGCCGGCTCTGGCGGGGCGCCTCGCTGTTCACCTACCCCAATGCCGCTGCCGCACTGCTCGCCGCGCTGGCGGTGCTGGCACTCGCGACGCTGGTGGCCCGGCCACGCTCACCGCTACTCGCCGCGGCGGTCTACCTGATGCCGACCGGGGTCGGCGCGGCGCTGAGCCGAGCCGGGTTCATCGCCCTGGCGGTCGGGGTTGGCGTGGTCGCTTGGCGACTCGGACTCCGGACCGTGCTTGGCCGGCTCGCCGCGCCCCTGACGGGTGCGGCGGTGGCGGTCCGCATCTGAGGGCGGGTCTACCCGACGGAGGCCGACCGCATCAGGTGCCCGAATCGGTCGATGCCCTACCGGTCCGCGCAACAGCGCGGGATCGTCTCGACCCCGTCGGTGAGCTGATGGGATTCACGACGGCGAGCGTAGGAGACTGGGCGAACGTGAGCCGGCCGGCGGGAGGGTGTGATGGAGCGCGAGGAGATGCGAGCATACTGCCTGGGCAAGTCGGGCGCCTGGCTCGACCAGCCGTGGGAGGGCGACGAGGTGGTCAAGGTGGGCAGCCGGATCTTCGCCTTTCTCGGCTCTCCCGATGGGGAGCCGAGGGTCGGGGTGAAGTGCGGCCCGAGCCGGGACGTCGCCGACGAGTGGATCCACCGGTACCCGGCCGACGCGAAACCGTCGCCGTACATCGGCCGGTCCGGGTGGAACACGCTGCGCCTGGACGGCGAGATCGAGGACGAGGAGCTGACCGTGGCGGTCGACGCCTCGTACGACGCGGTGGTGGCCAAGCTGCCGAAGCGTGAGCGGCCCCCGGCGTGAGCGGCCCTGCGGCGATGGCCGACCCCACGGCGGTGGGTGGCCGTTGCCGGTGAGCCGTCCGAAGACACACTGACCGTCAGGAGCGGTATTCCTGGCAGGCATAGATATTCCTGTCAGGAATACCGCTCCGACGCGACATGTCTCCTCTCCGACGCGCTGACCGCCAGCCAGGGTCAACGCCACCGACGCCACCGCCAAAGCCGCGGCCGGGCAACGTGCGGCGGGTCAGCGGGGGACGACCCGCTCGGCCGCCCACTCCTTCCAGCCGACGAGCTGGTCGGCAGCGGTCGCGAGCTGGTCGGCGACCGGGCCGGGGCCGGTGGAGCCGGGCGTGGTCCGAGCCGCCAGGGCGGAGCGCACCGAGAGCACGTCCCGCACCGACGGGTCGAGGTGTTCGCTGACCGCCGCCAGGTCGCCGTCGGAGACCTCGTCGAGGGCACAGCCCCGGGCGACGCAGAGTGCCACCAGCTTGCCGGTGATCTCGTGCGCGTCGCGGAACGGCACACCCTTGCGAACCAGCCAGTCGGCCACCTCGGTGGCGAGGGAGAAGCCGACCGGCGCGGCAGCGACCAACCGGTCGACCCGGACCGTCATCGTGGAAACCATGCCGGCGAGCGCGGGTAGCAGCAACTCCAGGGTGTCGACCGCGTCGAAGGCCGGCTCCTTGTCCTCCTGCATGTCCCGGTCGTACGTCATCGGCAGGCCCTTGAGCATGGTGAGCACGCTCATCAGGCCACCGACGAGCCGGCCGGACTTGCCCCGGGCCAGTTCGGCGATGTCCGCGTTCTTCTTCTGCGGCATGATCGACGAACCGGTGGCGAAGGCGTCGTCCAGCTCGACCCAGCCGAACTCCTGCGACGTCCAGAGCACCACCTCCTCACCGAGCCGGGACAGGTGCACGCCGATCAGCGCGGTGCAGAAGAGGAGCTCGGCGACGAAGTCCCGGTCGGCGACGGCGTCCATCGAGTTGGCGAAGGACGTCCGGAAGCCCAGTTCCTTGGAGACCGCCACCGGGTCCAACGGCAGACCCGAGCCGGCCAACGCGCCGGCGCCGAGCGGGCTGATCGCGGTGCGGTGGTCCCAGTCACGCAGCCGTTCCAGGTCACGCAGGAGCGGCTGCACGTGGGCGAGCAGCCAGTGCCCGAAGGTGACCGGCTGGGCGTGCTGGAGGTGCGTCATGCCCGGCGCGGCGGTGTCCACGTGCCGCTCCGCCTGCTCGACCAGTGCCTCGGCCAGCTCGACCAGCCGAGCGGCCACACCGCGAGCATGGTCGCGCAGGTAGAGCCGCAGGTCGGTGGCGACCTGGTCGTTTCGGGACCGCCCGGCACGCAGCTTGCCGCCGAGGCTGCCGAGCCGCTCCAGCAGGCCGCGTTCCAGGGCGGTGTGCACGTCCTCGTCGTCGACCGTGGGGCGGAACTGCCCGGAGGCGCAGGCCGCCTCCAGGTCGTCCAGGGCGGCCAGGATCCGCCCCAGTTCCTCCGGGTCGAGCAGTCCGGCACCGGCCAGGACCCGGGCATGCGCCCGGGATCCCGCGATGTCGTACGGCGCCAGGCGCCAGTCGAACTGCACGCTCACCGACAGTCGCGCGAGGGCCTCGGCTGGGCCACCGGCGAACCGGCCTCCCCACAGGCTCGTCCGGTTGGTGACGGCGCTATTCTCGGTCAGGCTCTTGTCGTCCACCCCGCCCATTGTTGCAGCGCTCACCCTTCGCTCCCGACTGCGGGGCTCACTCGCGGCGCTTGTTCACTGCGCGCCCTCGCCCGCACGGTCAAGACTCCGACCCACCCAACCGGGCGTCCCGGGCTGCGGCCATCTTGCTGGGCAGGCCCCACAGCTGCACGAATCCCTTGGCGAGCGACTGGTCGAAGGTATCACCCGTGTCGTACGTGGCCAGACCGAAGTCGTACAGGCTCGCCTCGGAACGCCGGCCGGTGACGGTGGCCCGGCCGCCGTGCAGGGTGAGCCGCACCTCGCCAGAGACGCGCTGCTGCGCATCGGCGACGAAGGCGTCCAGCGCATCCTTCAGCGGCGAGAACCAGAGACCGTCGTAGACCAGCTCGCCCCAGCGCTGGTCCACGCCGCGCTTGAACCGGGCCAGGTCCCGCTCGACGGTCACCGCCTCCAACTCCTGGTGCGCGGTGATCAGGGCGATCGCGCCCGGCGCCTCGTACACCTCGCGGCTCTTGATACCGACCAGGCGGTCCTCCACCATGTCCAGCCGGCCGACGCCCTGGGCGCCGGCCCGCCGGTTCAGTTCCACGATCGCCTGGTACGGGGTGACCGTCTCACCGTCGATCGCGACCGGGTTACCGGCGTCGAAGGTGATGACCACCTCGTCGGCGTCACGCTCCTGCGCCGGATCCGCGGTGTACGCGTACAGGTTCTCGATCGGGCCATTCCAGATGTTCTCCAGGAAGCCGGTCTCCACGGCGCGGCCCCACAGGTTCTGGTCGATCGAATACGGCGACTTCGCGGTCACGTCGATCGGCAGGCCCTTCTCCTCAGCGAAGGCGATGGCCTTGTCCCGGGTCCAGGCGAAGTCCCGGGCCGGTGCGACGATCCTCAGGTCGGGAGCGAGCGCGCCCAGGCCGACCTCGAAGCGGACCTGGTCGTTGCCCTTGCCCGTGCAGCCGTGCGACACGATGGTGCCGCCGTGCTTGCGGGCCGCGGCGACCAGGTGCTTGACGATCAGCGGCCGGCTCAGCGCGGAGACCAGCGGATAGCGGTCCATGTAGAGGGCGTTGGCGCGAATCGCCGGGAGGCAGTAGTCGGCGGCGAACTCGTCGCGCGCGTCGACCACCTCGGACTCCACCGCGCCGCAGTCCAGCGCGCGCTGTCGGATCGCGTTCAGGTCCTCGCCGCCCTGCCCGACGTCGACCGCCACGGCGATCACCTCGGCACCGGTCTGCTCGGCCAGGTACGGAATGGCGACGGAGGTGTCCAGCCCTCCCGAGTACGCCAGGACGACCCGCTCGGTCATGGTGTGGTGCTCCCTTCAACAGTGTCTTCGCGGCGGGCCCAGCCGGCGAGCTTGTCGCCGAACGCGGCCCCACCGTCGGCCTCGCGGGCCACGACGAGGATGGTGTCGTCGCCGGCGATCGTGCCGACGACCTCGGGTAGGCCCGCTCGGTCCAACGCGCTGGCCAGGTAGTGCGCTGCGCCCGGCGGGGTACGCAGCACGGCGATGTTGCCGCTGGAGTCGACCCCGTTGAGCAACTCACGCAGCAGCCGGACGAGGCGGGCCGGCGCGTTCTCCGCCTCACGAAGCGGGCGGTGGCCGTCCTCGGGGATCAGGTAGACGCCGCGCCCGTCGCCGCCGCGGGCGGTCACCGCCCCCAACTCCTTGAGGTCCCGGGACAGGGTGGCCTGGGTGACCTGAATGCCATCACCGGCCAGCAGGTCGGCCAGCTCGGTCTGCGAATGGATCGCCTTGTCGCGGATCAGCTCGACGATGCGGGCGTGACGGGCGGTCCGGGTCAGCGGGGCGGTCACGGCGTCGTCCTGGTGGTGGCGTCCGATGCCACCACGTCCGGGGCGGGTGCGGCACCGAGGAGGAACGTCAGCAGCGCCTTCTGGGCGTGCAGCCGATTCTCCGCCTGGTCGAAGACCGCGCTCTGCGGGCCGTCGAGCACCTCGTCGGTAATCTCCTCGCCGCGGTGCGCCGGCAGGCAGTGCAGCACGATCGCGTGCGGCGCGGCATGCCCGAGCAGGGCGGCGTTGACCTGGTACGGCAGGAACGGCGCGGCCCGGTCCAGCCCGTCGCCCTCCTGGCCCATCGAAGTCCAGGTGTCGGTGGCGACCACGTCGGCGCCACGGACCGCCTCGACCGGGTCGGTGCCGGCACGGACCGAGCCGCCGGTGCCGGTGGCGATCTTCTCGGCGCGGGCCCGCACGTCCGGGTCAGGTTGGAAGCCGACCGGGCCGGCGACCCGGACGTGCATCCCGGCGGTCGCCCCGGCGAGCAGGTACGAGTGGGCCATGTTGTTCGCCGCGTCCCCCACGTAGGCGAGGGTCCGCCCGGCGACGCCGCCGAAACGTTCCCGCACGGTGAGCAGGTCCGCCAGGAGTTGGCAGGGGTGGTAGGTGTCGGTGAGGGCGTTGACGACCGGCACGGTGGCGTGCGCGGCGACCTCGGCGATGCGGTCGTCGCCATGGGTCCGGAGCACAATCGCCGCCACGTAACGGGAGAGCACCCGCCCGGCGTCGGCGAGGGTCTCGCCCCGCCCGAAGTGGGTGACCTGCGTTTCCATGACGAGCGGGTGCCCGCCCAGCTCGGCGATGCCAGCGTCGAAGGAGGTCCGGGTGCGCAGGCTCTGCTTGTCGAACAGCACCGCCACCGACCGCGGCCCCGCGAGGGGCTTGTGGGCGAACCGGTCCGCCTTCATCCGCGTGGCGAGGTCGAGCACGGCCGCCTGCTCGCCGGGCACCAGGTCGTCATCTCGCAGAAAGTGCCGGATCATGCGCTGGCCTCCATCACGGGTGCGGTGGTCGACGTCGGGATGTTCGCGGGATTCGGTCCCTCCGGGGATCCTTCCGCTCCATGAGCCGCGGTGGATCCAGTCGGCCCGGTCGGCGGTGCGGCGGCGTCGAGGGCCGCGGGAAGGGCGGCCAGGAACGCGTCGACCTGGGCGACGGTCAAGACCAGCGGCGGGGCGAGTCGGATCACGCCCGGCTGCACGGCGTTCACCAGGAAGCCGGCCTCCCGCAGCGCCTCGGTGACGACCGCAGCGACCGGGGCGGTCAACGCGATTCCGAGCAGCAACCCGGCGCCGCGGACGCCGTCGACCAGGCAGTGGCCGAGCGACTCCACCCCCCGACGCAGCCGCTCCCCGATCCGCTTGACGTGGTCGAGCAGCCCCTCGTTGGCAATCGTGGCCACCACCGCGAGGGCGGCGGCGCAGCTCACCGGGTTACCACCGAAGGTGGTGCCGTGCGAGCCCGGACGAAGCAGGTCGGCGGCCGGGCCGAAGGCGAGGCAGGCGCCGAGCGGCAGGCCACCGCCGAGTCCCTTGGCCAGGGTGACGACGTCCGGCTCCACGCCGTGCGCCTGGTGGGCGAACCAGTGGCCGGTGCGGCCGATGCCCGTCTGCACCTCGTCCAGGACCAGCAGCGCGCCGTGTCGGGCGGTGATCCGCCGGGCCGCGGCCAGGTAGCCGGGGGGCGGAACGACGACGCCGTTCTCGCCCTGAATCGGTTCCAGGATCACCATGGCGGTGGTGTCGGTGACCGCCGCCTCCAGCGCGGCCACGTCGCCGTACTCGACGTGGGTGACCTCGCCGGGCAGCGGGCGGAACGGGTCCGCCTTGGCCGGCTGGCCGGTCAGCGCGAGGGCACCCATGGTCCGGCCGTGGAAGCCACCCCGAGCGGCCACGACGTGGGTACGACCGGTGAGACGGGAGAGTTTGAACGCCGCCTCGTTGGCCTCCGCGCCGGAGTTGGCGAAGAACACCCGCCCGGGCCGGCCAGCGAGCGCGAGAAGCAGCTCGGCCAAGGCCACCGGCGGCTCGGCGACATACAGGTTGGAGACGTGGCCGAGAGTCGCGACCTGCTTGGACACGGCGGCCACCACGGCCGGGTGGGCGTGCCCGAGGGCGTTGACGGCGATACCGCCGAGCAGGTCCACATACCTCCGGCCGGCGTCGTCGACCACCACGGCGCCGGAACCGTCCACCAGCGCGAGCGGCGGTGTGCCGTAGTTGTCCATCATGGACTGCTGCCAGCGTCGGACGAGCGCACTCATGACGAGACCGTGCCTTCCCTGTTCGCGACTGCGGGGCTCGCAAGCTCACTCCTCGCGCTCACGACACCTTCCCCGTTCGCGACTGCGGGGCTCGCAAGCTCACTCCTCGCGCTCACGACCATCGTTCCGAAGCCTTCCGACGTGAACACCTCCAGCAGCGTGGAGTGGGCGACGCGGCCGTCGACGACGTGCGCGGCGGGCACCCCGCCACGCACCGCCCGCAGACAGGCCTCCATCTTCGGAACCATGCCCGACTCCAGGGACGGCAGCAGCCTCGCCAACTCGGCCGCGCTGATCTCGCTGACCAGGCTGCCGGTGTCCGGCCAGTCGGTGTAGAGGCCGGGCACGTCGGTGAGGACAACCAGCTTGCGAGCCTGCAGGGCGACCGCGAGCGCGGCGGCGGCGGTGTCCGCGTTGAGGTTGTGCAGCACGCCGTCGGCGTCGGGCGCGACGGTCGAGATGACCGGGATCCGGCCGGCCGCGATCAGGTCGGTGACCGCTGAGACGTCCACCGACTCCACGTCGCCGACCTGGCCGACGTCGATCGGTTGCCCGTCGACGTACGCGGGCCGTCGCACCGCGGTGAACAGGCCGGCGTCCTCGCCGGAGAGGCCGACGGCGAACGGGCCGTGCGCGTTGATCAGCCCGACCAGTTCCCGGCCGACCTGGCCGACGAGCACCATCCGGACCACGTCCATCGCCTCGGCGGTGGTGACCCGCAGGCCGCCCCGGAACTCGCTGCTGATGCCGAGCCGGCCGAGCATCGCCGAGATCTGCGGGCCCCCGCCGTGCACCACCACGGGCTTCAGGCCAGCGTAGCGCAGGAACACCATGTCGGCGGCGAACGCCCGTTGCAGCTCCGGGTCGACCATCGCGTTGCCGCCGTACTTGACCACGACGGTCGAGCCGGAGTAACGGGCCAGCCAGGGCAGCGCCTCGATCAACGTGGCGGCTTTGGCCTGGGCGCAGGTGAGATCGGTGGTGAGGCTCATGTCCGTGCCCGTCTTTCCCTTCGCGACCGCGGGACCCCGCTCCGTCGCGTTGTTCGCGCTCACGTCGGGTACGCCGAGTTCTCGTGCACGTACGCGTGCGACAGGTCGTTGGTCCAGATGGTCGCGGCGGCGCCGCCGGCCTGTAGGTCGATCCGGATCGTGACGTCCCGGCCGGACAGGTCGACCTTCGACCGGTCCTCCGCGGCTGCCCCGCTTCGGCAGACCCACACGCCGTTGACCGCCACGTCGACCGCGTCCGGCTCGAACACCGCGGCGGCGGTGCCAACCGCGGCAAGGATCCGCCCCCAGTTCGGGTCGTTGCCGAACAGCGCGGTCTTGACCAGGCTGTTACGCGCAACGCTGCGGCCCACCTCGACGGCGTCGTCCTCACTCGCGGCCCCGACCACGTCGATCGCGATCTGCTTGGTGGCGCCCTCGGCGTCGGCGATGAGCTGCTGCGCCAGGTCGTGAGCGGCGGCGGTGACCACGGCGGTCAGGTCCGCCTCGGTCGGGGTGATACCACTCGCGCCGCTGGCCAGCAGCAAGACCGTGTCGTTGGTGGACATGCAACCGTCGGAGTCGATCCGGTCGAAGGTCACCCGGCAGGCGGCCCGCAGCGCGGCGTCCAGCAGCTCCGGCCCGGCGACCGCGTCGGTGGTGAGCACGCAGAGCATCGTCGCCAGCGACGGGGCGAGCATCCCCGCGCCCTTGGCCATGCCCCCCACAATCCAGCCACTGCCGTGGGCCACCGCGCTCTTCTGCCGGGTGTCGGTGGTCATGATCGCCTCGGCGGCGGCCGATCCTCCGTCGCGGCCGAGCGCCCGGACGGCGTCGCGGACGCCGGGAAGCAGCCGATGCATGGGCAGCCGCTCCCCGATCAGGCCCGTCGAACAGACCGCGACCTCACCCGGGCCGAGCATCAGCCGCGGGCTGGCCGCCGTCAGCGCGGTGGCGGCGTGCTCGGCGGTGGTGTGGGTGTCCTGGAAGCCACCCGGGCCGGTGCAGGCGTTGGCGCCACCGGAGTTGAGGACCACCGCCCGGACCACGCCGCCGTGCACAACCTGCTGGGTCCAGAGCACCGGAGCGGCCTTGACCCGGTTGGCGGTGAAGACGCCGGCCACGCCGGCGTCCGGGCCGTCGTTGACCACGAGGGCGACATCGGGCGCGTCGCCGGTCTTGAGCCCGGCGGCCACTCCGGCTGCCCGGAACCCCCGGGGAGTCGTGACGCTCACGCTGCGCCCACCTCGCTCAGCGCGCCCACCGCGCCCACCTCGCTCAGCGCGCCCACCGCGCCCACCGCGCCCACCTCACTCAGCGACGCCGAGCTGGTGGTGCCCACGCCGCGTGCCGCGGCGGCGCCCGCGCTCGCCGTGGCGGTTTCGGTCGCGACGACGGTCCTCGTGCTCACGGCGTGGTTCCCCAGACCGACAGACCGGCCGTCTCCGGCAGACCGCACATGATGTTGGCGTTCTGCACGGCCTGGCCGGCGGCACCCTTGCCGAGGTTGTCCAGCGCGCTCACCACGATCATCCGGCGGGAGTCGACATCCACCGTGGCCTGCAGGTGGCAGGAGTTCGAGCCGAGCGTGGCGGCGGTGTGCGGCCACCGTCCCTCGGGCAGCACGTGCACGAACGGCGCGTCGGCGTACGCCTCGGCGAGCACCGCCTGCGGGTCGACGCCGCGGGCGGGTACGGCGGTCACGGTGGCCAGGATGCCGCGCGGCATCGGCGCGAGCACCGGGGTAAACGACAGGCTGGTCGCGCCGGTGGCCTGCTTGATTTCCGGAACGTGCTGGTGCGCGCCGACCCGGTACGGCGACAGGTCCCCCATCACCTCGCTGGCGAGCAGGTGGGGTTTGGCGGTCCTGCCGGCGCCGGAGGCGCCGGACGCGGCGACCGCCACCACGTCCTCGGCTTGGGCCGCACCAGCGGCGATCAGCGGAGCGAGCGCCAGGGTGACCGCGGCTGCGTAGCAGCCGGTGTTCGCCACCCGGGTGGCGGCGGCGATGTGCTCCCGTTGGCCGGGCAGCTCGGGCAGGCCGTAGGTCCACTGCCCGGCGTGGGTGCCACCGTAGTAGTTGGCCCAGTCGTACGGGTCGGCGAGGCGATGATCGGCACCGAGGTCGACGATGCGCGCGTCGGGGGGAAGTTGGGCGGCGAGCGCCGCCGACTCCCCGTGTGGCAGAGCCAGGAAGACGAGGTCCACGTCGGCCAGGGCCATCGGGTCGGTCCCGGTGAGCACCAGGTCCAGTCCGGTGAGCTGCGGGTGCACCGCGTCGAGCCGGTGCCCGGCCTGGCTGTGCGCCGTGGCGGACACCAGGTCGAACTCTGGGTGCCCGGCGACCAGGCGCACCAGCTCGCCCCCGGCGTAGCCGCTCGCCCCGGCGACGGCGACTCGGATTCCCATACTCACCTCCGCATGACTATACGAAGAAGACTAACAGCCACCGCATGGTCATGCAATCTGCTGCATGTAAATGATGAGGATGCCGACAGGTAGCCGGCAAAGAGGCCCGCCCCGCACGAAACGGGGCGGGCCGGGTGATCAGCGGGATGAACCGGGATGGCCGCGAGAGGGGGCCTTCCCCACTGTTCAGGCGCCGCGGAGGGTGGCGTCGTGGCGTTCGGCGGCGCGGGCCACCGCCGCGTCGCGGGCGGCCACCGCCTCCTCCACCGTCAGCGTGCGGTCGGGCGCCCGGAACGTCAGCTTGTACGCCAGCGACCGGCGGCCCGCCCCCAGCTGCTCGGCGGCGTACACGTCGAACAGGCGGACCGACTCCAGCAGCTCGCCGGCGCCCTCGACCAGCGCCTGCTGAACCTGCGCTGCGGGGACCGACGCGTCGACGACCAGGGCGACATCGATCAGCGCGGGCGGGAACGACGAGACGGCCGGCGCCTGGAGCATCGGCGCGGCGGGCACCGCGTCCAGGTTCAGCTCCATGGCGCAGCTGCGCCGCGGCAACTCCAGCGCCGCGACGACCGCCGGATGCAGCTCGCCCGCGTACCCGACGACGGCGCCACCGACCAGCAGCTGCGCGCACCGACCGGGGTGCCAGGGCGCGTACTCGGCAGCCCGCACGGTGACCTGGCCGCCTGGGACACCGGCGACGGCGAGGACATCGCGACCCGCCTGGACGGCGTCCGCCCAGCCGGCCGCGCGGCCCGCGCCCCACCAGCCGGTCTGCTCGACCTCTCCGGCGAGCACCACGGCGACGTGCCGGGGCTGGTCCGGCAGGACCGCGTCGGCGGCGGCGAACACCGCGTCCGACGGGCGCTGTTCCACCCCCATCCGCGGTGGAACACCCGCGTCCGGACGTGGGAGGAAAACCGAGCCGATCTCGTACAGGGCGAGGTCGCGCTGGCCCCGGCCGAGGTTGCGCCGGAGCATGCCGAGCAGCGGGCCCAGCAGCGTGGTACGCAGCAGCGGCTCCTCCTCCGACAACGGGTTGGCCAGCCGGACCGCATGCCGGCGCGGGTCGTCGGCCGACAGTCCGAGCAGGTCGGCCAGTTCGGGGGCGACGAACGGCTGCGCCAGCACCTCGACGTACCCCTGGTCGGCGAGCGCCCGGGCGACCGCCCGCCGGCGTCGCTGCTGCCAGGTCAACCCCCGGCCGGCGGGCGCCACCGGCAGCACCGACGGCACCTTGTCGTACCCGTCGAGGCGGACCACCTCCTCGACCAGGTCGGCCGGGTCGGTGAGGTCCGGCCGCCAGGTCGGCGGGGTGACGGTCAACGCCACCACGCCGCCGGCCGGGACGCCCACCTCGCCCGGGTCCTCGGCGAGCCGGTCCGCGCCAACCACGACCGCACAGCCCACCTGTTCCAGCAGGGCGCCCACCCGGGTCGGGGAATACTCCACCCCGACCCGCCGACTGGGCAGGTCGGCCGGAATGGTGACCGGCGTCCGGGGCGGCACGTGGTCGATGTCGAGGATCTCCGCACCGGCGGTGCCACCGCCGTGTTCGACCAGCAGCCGGACCGCCCGCTCGATGGCGACCAACGGCAGCGCCGGATCGACCCCCCGCTCCCAGCGCTTCGCGGCCTCGCTGAACAGCTTGTGCCGGCGGGCGGTGCGCCCGACCGTCACCGGATCCCAGTGGGCGGCCTCGAAGAGCACGTTCGTGGTGCCCCCGACCACCTCGCTGTTCTCCCCACCCATCACCGCGGCGAGCGAGATCGGGGCGCCGGCGCCGTCACCCGCGACGGGGTTCGGCAGCCCGGCGTCGCAGATCACCATGTCCTCCCCGACGAGTGCCCGGGAGACACCGTCCAGGGTGGTCAGCTTCTCGCCCGACTCGGCACGGCGAACCACCAGCGGGCCGGCGATCCGGTCGGCGTCGAACGCGTGCATCGGCTGACCCAGCTCGAGCATCACGTAGTTGGTGATGTCCACCGGAAGCGAGAGGCTCCGGATCCCGGCGGTGGTGAGCCGCCGCACCATCCAGGCGGGCGACGGCGCGGCCGGGTCGACACCGCGGACCATCCGGGCGGCGAACCGGTCGCAACCGACCGGGTCCCGCACCTCGACCGGGTACGCCGGCTGCTCGGTCGCGCCCGGCGCGGGCGCGAGCCCCGGGTCGCGGAACGGCACCCCGAGGGCTTGGGCCAGCTCGCGGGCGATGCCGCGCACCGACATCTGGTAGCCGCGGTCCGGGGTCAGCTCGACCTCGACCACCACGTCGTCGAGCCCGACCGCCGGCCGGGCGTCGTCGCCCGGCTCGGCCGGGCTGGACGCGGGTAGCACGATGATGCCCGCGTGGTCGTCGCCCAGACCCAGTTCCTTCGCCGAGCAGATCATGCCGCTGGAGTTGCGCCCGTACGTCTTGCGCGCCCCGATGGCGAAGTTGCCGGGCAGCACGCCGCCGGGCAGGATCACCACCACCCGGTCACCGACGGCGAAATTCCGCGCGCCGCAAACGATCTCCTGGAGTTCGCCGGTGCCGTTGGCGCCGCCCACGTCGACGAGGCAGAACCGGATCGGCTTCTTGAAGCCGGTCAGCTCCTCGATCTCGCGGACCGCACCCACCACCAGCGACCCGGTGACCGTCTCGCCCAAATCCACGATGGACTCGACCTCGAGGCCGAGGTTCACCAGAGCCTGCTCCACATCGGCCGGGGCCAGGTGGGTCGGCAGGTCGACGTGCTCGCGCAGCCAACTGACAGAAACTCGCATGACTCAGACCACCGTCTCCGTTACTCGTGCTCGCAAGCCGCTCACGCCCCGTACCCGAACGCCCGGGTGAACCGGACGTCGCCCTCGACCATGTCCCGCATGTCGCCGACGCCGTGGCGGAACATGACCGTCCGGTCGATGCCCATCCCGAAGGCGAATCCGGAGTAGACCTCCGGGTCGATGCCGCAGGCCCGCAGCACCCGCGGGTTCACCATGCCGCAGCCGCCCCACTCGACCCACCGCGCGCCCTTGCGGTGCTCCGGGAACCACACGTCGAACTCCGCCGACGGTTCGGTGAACGGAAAGTAGTGCGGCCGAAAGCGGGTCCTCGCCTCCGGGCCGAACATCGCTCGGGCGAAGTGGTCCAGGGTGCCGCGCAGGTGCGCCATCGTGACTCCCTTGTCGACCACCAGGCCCTCAACCTGGTGGAAGACCGGCGCGTGGGTGGCGTCCAACTCGTCGGTGCGGTAGACCCGGCCCGGGCAGATCACGTAGATCGGTGGCTTGCGGGTCAGCATCGTCCGCGCCTGCACCGGCGAGGTGTGCGTGCGCAGCACCAGGCCGGAGTTCTCCGGCGCGACGTGGAAGGTGTCCATCAGACCGCGTGCCGGGTGGTCCGGGCCGATGTTGAGCGCGTCGAAGTTGGTCCACTCCAGCTCAACCTCGGGTCCCTCGGCCACCTCGTAGCCCATCCCGACGAAGAAGTCGCTGATCTGCTCCATCAGGGTGCTGACCGGGTGGCGGGCGCCCCGCGGGCGCCGATCGTACGGCAGGGTCACGTCGACCCGTTCCTCGACCAGCATCCGCTCGGTCTGCTCGCGCTCCAGCACGTCGGCGCGGGCGGCGTAGGCGCTCTCGATCGCCCGCCGGGCCTCGTTGACCCGCTTGCCGGCGTCGGCCTTGGCGGCCGGCGGCAGCCCGCCGATCTCACGGCGGGCAAGCGAGACCGGCGCCCGGTCGCCGAGGTGCGCGGGGCGCAGCGCGGCCAAGGCGTCCGGGCCGGCGGCATCGGTGAACGCCTTCTCGGCGGTGGCGACGGCATCGGCCAGGGCGGCCGGGTCGAGCAGGGCGGCCTGCTTCGGGTCGTAGGGGTCGTTGCGGTAGGTCATGGCGTACGGGCACTCCCTCACGGCGGCGCCGGCCCTTGTCGGGCGGCGAGGCGAGTCTACGGACGCGCGGCTGTGCCGCAGCCCGCCGGTGGGAGTTGTGCGGAGAGCAGGTCAGGCCCGCCGCCCGCCGGCACCGGCGGGCTGGCTAAACGAACGCCGTGGCGCGTTCATGGGCGGCTGCTCTCCCCTGCAGTCTCGGCCGCGCGACCACTCGACGGCCGTCGCTGCGCTCTCGCTGAAGCGTACAGGCACACCGCCGCGGCCGCAGCCAGGTTCAGGCTCTCGGCACGTCCGTGCAGCGGCACCCGGACCCGGGCATCGGCGGCGGCGGTCAGTTCCTCGGGCAGCCCGTGCGCCTCTGAGCCGAAAAGCCACGCGGTGGGAGCGACCAGCCGGCCGGCGTCGGCGAGGTCGTCCAGGTCGGCCGCGCCGGACCCGGTGGTGGCCAGCACGGCGAGCCCGGCGGCCCGCAGCGCGCCGACCACCACAAGGGAGTCGGGCGCGCGTACCACGTCAACGTGGAAGAGGCTGCCGGCCGACGCCCGCACGGCCTTGCCGTTGTAGGGGTCGACGGCTTCGCCGGCGAAGACGACCGTCTGCGCGCCGGCCGCGTCGGCGGTACGCAGGACGGTGCCGGCGTTACCCGGGTCGCGGATGCCGGCAAGGACCGCGACCAGCCGCGGCTGGCGCCCGAGGGCGGCGTCCAGGGGCACGTCGAGGTGCCGGCACACCGCTACCAGGCCCTGCGGGGCGACGGTCTCGGTGAGCGCGGCGAGCGCCTCCGCGGTGACCTCGGAGACCGGAACGTCGTCGGCGGCCGCCCGGGCGGCCAGATCCGAGTACCGGTCGAGGGCCGCCGGCGTGCCGAAGAGCTCCAGGACCGTGCGGGGCCGGGCGAGGGCTTCCCGGACGGCCTGCGGTCCCTCGGTCAGGAACCGGCCGGTGGCCTCGCGGTCGCGGCGGCGCTGAAGCCGGCGGGCGGCCACGACCCGCGGGGTACGCGGGGTGAACGGCCCCAAGACGGCGTCGAGGCGCCTCCCGCGCGGTACTGGCTGCATGGGAGACGCCTCGATCCGACCGTGGGCGGTGGTCAGGCGGCCTGGGCCGCGGCGCCACCGGTGCCCTGCTCCGCCACGGCGGCGCGGGCCAGTTCGACGATCGCCGCGAACGCGGCGGCGTCGTTGACGGCCAGGTCGGCCAGGATCTTCCGGTCGACCTCGATGCCGGCCAGGCGCAGTCCCTGGATCAGGCGGTTGTAGGTCATCCCGTTGGCGCGGGCGCCCGCGTTGATCCGCTGGATCCACAGCTGCCGGAAGTCACCCTTGCGGTCGCGACGGTCCCGGTAGGCGTACTGCATCGAGTGCAGCACCTGCTCCTTGGCCTTGCGGTACAGGCGGGAGCGCTGACCGCGGTAGCCGCTCGCGGTCTCCAGCAGGGTACGGCGCTTCTTCTGGGCGTTCACAGCCCGCTTGACGCGTGCCATCTCAACTCCTTCGTCGGTTCAGGTGGCGCGCGTCAGCGGCCGAGCAGCTTCTTGATGCGCTTCACGTCAGCCTTGGCCAGCTCGACGGTGCCGGTCAGCCGGCGGGTCCGGGTGGAGGGCTTCTTCTCCAGGTTGTGACGCAGGCCGGCCTGCTGGGCAACGACCTTGCCCTTGCCGGTCAGCCGGACGCGCTTACCCATCCCGGTGTGGCTCTTCATCTTCGGCATGTGGAACGTCTTCTCCCCTGTTACTCGCCGGTGCTCCCGGCGGGCCCGGCCGCCTCGGCCGGCGGCGCCTCGGCGGCGCCGGATTCCCGCTCGCCCCGCGGCAGTGCGCTACCGCGGGCCGCCGTGGCGGCGGCCTTGGTGGCGCGGTGCGGCGCAAGCACCATGATCATATTTCGGCCGTCCTGCTTCGGCGCGGCCTCGACGTACCCCAGCTCCGAGATCTCGGACTCGAGTCGGCGCAGGAGCCGGTACCCCAGCTCCGGGCGGCTCTGCTCCCGACCGCGGAACATGATCGTCACCTTGACCTTGTCGCCGGCCTTGAGGAACCGCACCACGTGACCCTTCTTGGTCTCGTAGTCGTGCGGGTCGATCTTTGGCCGGAGCTTCATCTCCTTGATGACGGTCTGCTGCTGGTTACGCCGCGCTTCGCGCGCCTTCAGTGCGCTCTCATACTTGAACTTGCCGAAGTCCATGAGCTTGCACACCGGTGGGCGCGCCATCGGCGCAACCTCGACCAGGTCCAGGTCGACGTCCGCGGCCAGCTGAAGGGCGCGCTCCAGCGGGACGATGCCCACCTGCTCACCTTCAGGGCCGACCAGTCGGACCTCACGTGCCCGGATCTGCTCGTTCACGCGTGGTTCGACGCTGATGGGGCCTCCTCGAGTCGATTCTTCCTGCGTGGCCGACCCCGCGGCTCCCGGATGGGAGCCGACCCCGGAAAGCAGAAGGCCCCAGCACATGCCAGGGCCCGCTCGACCGGTCGGCACGATCACAGGATCGCGCATCCGGAACCGGGACGTGCCCGGAACCGATGACCGGACCCGGCCACCGGTGCGGCGACTCGGGTGGGAGCAGGGCGCTCCACTTTCATGACCGCCGCGCACCCGCGGACAGCCTGGTCGACCCCACAACACTACACCCCCGTCGCGGCCTCCCCAAACCGGGCGGCGGGAGAGGACCCGGGCCCGCCCGGTCCAGCCTCCCGGGGACGTCGTCCAGCATCCGAGGCGAGCAGCCGAACCCGAACCCGAGCCCGCTGCGGGAGCGCACGCCTTGACCGCGCGTTGCGGCCCCTGCCGTGGAACCGAGCGGGGCGGTGGTGGGTCAGCGACCGGGGGTGCGCTCGGCCTGGTCGGTCAGATGGGCCTGGTGCAGGCGGCGCAGCGCCCGAACCCCCTCGACGGCCAGCTCCTTGTCGGCGGCCTGGAGGGCCACCATCGGCAGCAGGTCGTCGTCGTGCAGTTCCAGGCTCGCCCAGGGCGCACCCCGGTCGAAGCGGACCCCCCGCACGACCTCCCAGGGCAGCTCGTACGAGCCGATCACGTTGCGCACCCGGACGCGACGCGCGTCGGCCTGCACCATCGGACGGGTGAACAGCAGGACGCCGAGCGCGCCGAAGACACCGAGGCCGATCATGGCGAGCTGATCACCCCGCTGGAAGCTGCCGTAGCCGTTGCCGGTCGGACCGGTCAGCGACGTGGCCAGCACGCTGAACACCACGACCAACGCGGCCGCCGAGGCCCAGCAGACCAGCCGGATGCGGTGGGGCCGGATACGGATCGACTCGGTTTCGCTCACCCCATCAGTCTGCCATCCCGCCCGGGCCGACCCGCCCCTGCCACGCATACCCCGGAGTGGGTCTCCGCCGGGTGACCCGTTGCCGGCGAGCCGACCCGCGGTGGCCGGAGGTCAACCGATCACCATGGATCCCGCAGGGTTCACAGCCGGCAGGCGTGGATGTTCGTGACGAGAATCGCGCGGGCGCCGAGCTCATACAACTCGTCCATGATCCGGTGCACGTGTTCGCGGAGCACCATTGCCTGCACGGCGACCCAACCCTCCCGGTGCAGCGGGGACACGGTCGGCGACTCGATGCCCGGGGTCAGCGAGCTGGCCCGGTCCAGCAGGGCCGCCGGGACGTCGTAGGCGAGCATCACGTAGCGCCGGGCCACGAGCACCCCGTGCAGCCGACGCAGGAGCTGCTCGCACTGCGGGTGGGTCGGCGCGTCGGCCCGGCGGACCAGCACCGCCGAGGAACGCAGCAGCGGCTCGCCGAACACCACCAGACCGGCCTGTCGCAGCGTGGCACCGGTCTCCACCACGTCGGCGACCACGTCGGCGACACCCAGCCGGATGGCGTTCTCCACTGCGCCGTCCAGGCGGATCACGTCGGCCTTGACGCCCAGTTCAACGAGGTGCCGCTCGACCAGCCCCGGATAGGCGGTGGCGATCCGGTGCCCACCCAGCTCCTGCACCGAGTCGACGTCCGTTGGTCGGGCGGCGAAGCGGAAGGTGGCCCGACCGAAGGCCAGGTCGACCACCTCCTCCGCCGGGGCACCGGAATCGATCAGCAGGTCCCGGCCGGTGATGCCGACGTCGAGGTCACCGGAGCCGACGTAGGTGGCGATGTCCTTCGGGCGCAGATAGAAGAACTCGATGTCGTTGGACTCGTCCCGGCAGACCAGGTCCTTCGGTTCGGTACGCTGGCGGTAGCCCGCCTCGCGCAGCATCTGGGCGGCCGACTCGGCGAGGGCGCCCTTGTTGGGTACGGCGACACGTAGCATGACGGAGCGCTCCTTGATGATCGGGGAGGATCGACGCGGGGGACGCACTCACAGATGTCGGTAGACGTCCTTCAGGTCGAGACCGGTGGCGAGCATGAGCACCTGCACCTGGTAGAGCAGCTGGGAGATCTCCTCGGCGGTCCGCTCGGGACCCTCGTGCTCGGCGGCCATCCACGACTCGGCGGCCTCCTCGACGACCTTCTTACCGATGAAGTGCACCCCCTTTCCCAGGGCCGCGACCGTGCCCGAGCCCGGGGTGCCGGCAGTGGCCTTGGCCTGCAGCTCGGCGAACAACTCCTCGAACGTCTTCACCCGCCGATTCTCTCAACCGGACCGCCCGCCACCCGCACCGGGCCCGTGACAGACCCGGACTCGTCCGCCCGCGGCGCCGGTCGGAGACCGGGTCACGGCGCGGGCCGGTCGGCGAGCGGGCCGGTCGTGGAGGCGTCAGCCGCCGAAGCCGACCCGATGGCCACCGGCGACGGACACACTGCGGACCGCCAAGGCGGCGTCAAGCGCCGCGACAGTCGCCGACCAGCCCTTGTCCTCCGCCGAGCCGGGCAGGCCGGCCCGATCCCGGGCCTGCTCGATGGTGTTGACGGTCAGCACGCCGTGGGCCACCGGCTTCCCCTCGTCCAGCGCCACGCGGGTGAGCCCGTCAGTCACCGAGCGGCAGACGTGGTCAAAGTGCGCGGTGGCGCCCCGGACCACGACGCCGAGAGCGACCACCACGTCGCAGCGGCGGGCGAGCGCCTGGGCCACCACCGGCAGTTCCACCGAACCGGCCACCCGGGCCACCACCGCGCGCGCCCCGCAGGCCTCAGCCGCGGCGACCGCCCGGTCCAGCATGTGGTCAGTGAGGTCGCCGTGCCACCGGGCCGCGACGACGCCCACCGTGAGGCCGGTGGCGTCGACCGCGTCGATGCCCGGCTCCCCGAAACCCGCCATGGCTACACTCCGATCTCGTCGCCGGCGACCGGGCGGCCCATCGGCGCCTCGGTAACCTCGTCCAACTCGTCCAGCAGGTGCCCCATCCGGTCCCGCTTGGTGCGCAGGTAGCGCACGTTCTCCGGGTGCGGTCGCACCGGCAGTCCCTCGCGCCCGATGACGGTCAGCCCGTACCCTTCCAGTCCGGCCCGCTTGGCCGGGTTGTTGGTCAGCAGCCGCATCGAGCGCACGCCCAGGTCGTAGAGGATCTGCGCGCCGGTGCCGTAGTCCCGCGCGTCCGCCGGCAGGCCCAGGTCGAGGTTGGCGTCGACGGTGTCCCGGCCCAGGTCCTGGAGCTGGTACGCCTGGAGCTTGTGCAACAGGCCGATGCCCCGCCCCTCGTGACCGCGGACGTAGAGCACCACGCCCCGTCCCTCCCGGGCGACCCGCTCCAGGGCGGCGTTGAGCTGCGGGCCACAGTCGCAGCGTACGGAGCCGAACACGTCACCGGTGAGGCACTCGGAGTGCACCCGCACCAGCACATCCCGGCCATCGCCGATCTCACCCATGACCAGCGCCACGTGCTCCGCCGAGTCGTAGTCGCTGCGGTAGCCCAGCGCCCGGAACCGCCCGTGCCGGGTGGGCATCCGGGCATCGGCGACCAGCTCGACCTGCTTCTCCGTACGCCGCCGGTACGCGATCAGTTCGGCGATGGTGACCAGGGTCAGCGCGTGCTCGGCGCAGAACTTCTCCAGGTCCGGCACCCGCATCATGGTGCCGTCGTCGTTGACCAGCTCGCAGAGGACTCCGGCCGGCCGCAGGCCGGCCAGTCGGGTCAGGTCGACCGCAGCCTCGGTGTGCCCCGGCCGGCGCAGCACGCCGCCCTCCCGGGCCCGCAGCGGCACGACGTGGCCGGGTCGGGCCAGGTCGGCGGGGCTGGTGGCGGCGTCGGCGAGCAGCCGGACCGTGTGTGCCCGGTCGGCGGCCGAGATGCCGGTGCTCACGCCCTCCCGGGCGTCGACCGTCACCGTGTAGGCGGTGCCGCGCTTGTCCTGGTTGGTGTGGTACATCGGCGGCAGGTCCAGCCGGTCGCACTCGCTCTCGGTGAGCGGCACGCAGATGTAGCCGGAGGTGTGCCGGACCATGAAGGCGAGCAGCTCCGGCGTGGCCAACTCGGCCGCGAAAATGAGGTCACCCTCGTTCTCCCGGTCGGCGTCGTCGACCACGACGACGGGCCGGCCAGCGGCGATGTCCGCCACCGCCTGCTCGATGCTGGCGAAGGAACTCATGCCGGCACTCCACTTCGCTTCGTGCCGCCATGAGGCACCTCCGGGCTGAGCCTGATGATTCGCGCGCTTCGCTCGCTCATGCGGCGGCCTCCGAGTAGGTCGGTGGGATCGGGGCGGGGCGGTTGGCCGCGACGTCCGCCACCAGGCGGCGTGGCAGGGCGGAGGCGAGGCCGAACACGCTGCCGGCGACCTCGCGGACCAGCACGGGCGAGCCGGCGACGTTCGCCTGCGCGTCGAGCAGCCAGCCGAGCGGGCCCATCAGGCCGCCCCGCCCGCGTTCGTCGCGCCGGACAGTCCCCCGCTGCCGGGCAGCCCGAGGGCACCGGGCTGGTCGCCGGCCGGCCGGCCCGCCGGCAGGTGCGGGCCGAGCAGGCGCTCGACGTACTTGGCCAGCACGTCGACCTCCAGGTTGACCGGGTCGCCGACCCCTCGGGCGCCGAGGGTGGTGAGCTTGAGCGTGGTCGGGATCAGGCCGACCGAGAACCAGTCCGGTCCGACGTCGGCGACGGTCAGCGACACCCCGTCGACGGTGATCGAGCCCTTCTCCACCACGTACCGGGCGAGGGCCGCCGGCAGACGGAACCGCACGGTCTCCCACTGGGCGGCGGGCTCCCGGCCCAGCAGGGCACCGACACCGTCGACGTGCCCCTGCACCAGGTGCCCGCCGAGGCGACTGCCGAGGGCAGCGGCGCGCTCCAGGTTGACCGGGTCGCCTGGTCCGAGCGCGCCGAGCGCGGAGCGACGCAGCGTCTCCCCCATCACATCGGCGGTGAAGGTCCCGTCGACGGCCTCCACCACCGTCAGGCAGACGCCGTTGACCGCGATCGAGTCGCCGTGGCGAGCGTCGGAGGTGACCAGCGGGCCACGGATCGCGACCAGCGCGGAGTCCCCCGCGGTCTCGGTGACCCGGACGACCTCGCCCAACTCCTCGACGATGCCGGTGAACATGTCAGCCCTCCCTCTTCTGGGGCAGCGCGGTGATCCGCAGATCCGGACCGATCTGCGTAACGTCGACGAACTCGCAGTCGATGGCCTCGGCGATCGTCGTCACGCCCGCGTCGACCAGCGCGGTCGGGCCCGCACCCAGCAGCCCGGGCGCGACGTAGCCGACGATCTTGTCAACCAGCCCGGCGGCGAGGAACGCGCCGGCCAGGCGCGGCCCGCCCTCCAGCAGCACCGCCCGGACCCCGCGGCCGTGCAGGGCGGCGAGCAGCGCCGGCAGGTCGACCCGACCGTCCGGGCCGGCGCCGACCTCAGCCGCGGTGGCAACCCAGGTGCGCGATGCCCCGTCGCGGACCCGAGCCCCCGCTGGGGTACGCCCAGCGGAGTCGACCACCACCCGCAGCGGCTGCCGGATGGCGAGACTGCCGTCGCGCAGGTTCCGGGCGGTGAGGCGGGGATCGTCGGCGAGCACGGTGCCCACTCCGACGATCACGGCGTCGACGGTGCCGCGCAGCGCGTGCACGTCCATCCGGGCCGCCTCGGAGGTGATCCACATGCTGGTGCCGTCCGCGGCCGCCGACCGACCGTCGAGCGTCGCGGCGTACTTCCAGATGACGTACGGCCAGCCGCGGCGCATCGAGGTGAGCCAGGCGACGTTGCCGGCCTCGGCCTCGCTGGTGCCTACTCCGATGTCCACCTGGACCCCGGCGGCGCGCAGGGTGGCGGCGCCGCCGGCGGCGACCGGGTTCGGGTCGGGCACGGCGATGACCACCCGGGCGACCCCGGCCTGCACCAGCGCGGTACTACAGGGGCCGGTGCGACCGGTGTGATCGCACGGCTCCAGCGTGACCACGGCGGTACCGCCACGGGCGCGCTCCCCCGCCTGGGCGAGGGCGACGATCTCGGCGTGCGGACCGCCGGCGTACACATGGAAGCCCTCACCCACGATCTGGCCGTCCGCGTCGAGCAGCACGCAGCCAACGACCGGGTTGGGGCTGGTGGTGCCGAGACCACGCGCGGCGAGTTCGACCGCGCGACGCATCGCCTCATCGACCGAGACGCCGGCCATGCGCCTGCCCTCTCACTCGCCCGATCGGCACGCGGGCGGCGACAGGAGCGACGGCATCGGGCCGCGGGCGTGCGGCGGCGGAGAATCCGGGAGACGGCACGGCCGACCCCGGGGGGCCGACACGGCACGCCGAGGTGGCGGTGCTGGTACGGCCCGTCCGTCCCGCGCGCTGTCTCCCATCCGGACTGTCTGGCTGCGGGCATGCCCACACCCAACCGTCGGCCCCGGATTCTCACCAGGTCCACCGGGCGGACGAACCGCTCCCGGGTCGCGGGCTTACCACGGTCGCACCGTGGATCACCGCCGGTTCGGAATTACACCGAGTCCCGCCAGCGCGTGGTGGGTACACCGAAAGTCTTACACGCTCTGGGGGGCCTGTCGCCACCCCGCGAGCTACTTCACATGCCGATCGCCCGAGTCGGCGACGCCGCGCCGTCGATCCACCGCCACGTACGAACCGGGCTGGCTCTTGGCCACCGACTTCATCTCCGAGGCGATCGTCATCGCCGCCAAGGGGCTGGTGATGCGTTTGTCGGCGTCCGAGACGGAGACGCCGATGGAGAGGGTGACCAGAGCGGCCCGGCGTAGGTTTCCCCGCCGGTCCTTCAGCTCGACGTAGCCGCGGGCGGCGTCGGACGTGTCGTAGAGCGCGTCGGCGGCCTTCTCGAAGTCGGTCGAGACCCGCGAGGTGAGTGGCCGGACCTGCTCCGGCGTACAGACGAAGACGAAGTCGTCGCCGCCGACGTGGCCCAGGAAAGCCGGCGGCAGGCCCACCGACACCACGGCCCGGTGCAGGCTGCGGGCCAACGCCGAGATGAAGTCGTCGCCCCGGACGAAGCCGTACCGGTCGTTCACGCTCTTGAACCGGTCGATGTCGATGTAACCGACCGCGTAGTCCGACCCGACCCGAACCCGGTCGGCAATCTCCCGGCGTATACGGCTATTTCCGGGCAAACCGGTCAGTGGTGAGACCTCGCGGAACTCCTTGTTGCGCCGCAGGGTGGAGCTGACCCGGGCCACCAGTTCCGCGGTGTCGAAGGGCTTCACCAGATAGTCGTCGGCGCCAGCGCTGAGGCCGTGCACCTTGTCCACCGTCATTCCCTTGGCGGTCAGCATGATCACCGGCAGGACCGCGGTCATCGGATCGGCACGCAGCCGCCGGGTCAACTCCAGACCATCGACGCGCGGCATCATCAGATCGATTACCGCGAGGTCGGGACGCTGACGCTCGATCACCTCCAGGGCCTCCTGGCCGTCGCCGGCGTGGATCACCTCGTAGCCGTGCAACCGAAGGTTGAACTCCACGAAACGCGCGATGTCCTCGTCGTCGTCGACGACGAGGATGACGTCCGGTCGGTCGCCGGCGGGCTCCACGTCAGGCTCCGGTGACCGCGTGTTCCGCCCGTGCCCGCAGTTTCCGGACAGCCTCGGCCGGATCGTCCGCGCCGTAGACGGCGGTGCCGGCGACGAAGGCGTCGGCACCGGCCTCGGCGGCCTGTGCGATGGTGTCGGCGGTGATCCCGCCGTCGACCTCGATCCGCACGTCCAGGTGGCCGGTCTCGACGTGGCGGCGCGCGGCGCGAACCTTGTCGAGCAGGTGCGGGATGAAGCGCTGCCCGCCGAAGCCGGCCTTGATGGTCATGATCAGCAGCGTGTCGAAGCTGGGCAGCAGTTCCAGGTACGACTCGATCGGGGTATCCCGGTCGATCGCCAGCCCGGCCTTCGCCCCGGCCGACCGAAGGTCCTTGGCCAGCGCCACCGGATCGTCGCAGGCCTCGGCGTGGAAGGTGACGTTGTACGCCCCGGCGTCGGCGTATCCCGGGGCCCACCGCCGCGGATCCTCGATCATCAGGTGCACGTCGAAGGGGATCGTGGTAGCCCCCCGCAGACTCTGCACGACCGGCAGTCCGATGGTCAGGTTCGGCACGAAGTGGTTGTCCATGACGTCCACGTGCAGCCAGTCGGCGGCATCTTCGACGGCACGGACCTCGTCGGCGAGGCGGGCGAAATCGGCGGCCAGTATGCTCGGCGCGACGATCGGCGGCGGTACGGTCACGGAGCCAGTGTACGAACGCGGCCACCAGCCGCCCACGGCACGGCAGCAACCGGAACACCCTGTGACCCGGTGGTGACCTGCAGTGCGGATTGGCCATTCCCGGCCGGTGAAACGGGACGAAGGGTCATCCGTGACTGGCCGGAAGACGGAAAGGCGGCAACACTCCATCAGAGACGGCGACGTGGGCGCTACGACCACCGGCGGCGCGCCGGCCGGTGGTCCCGGTGGTCGACCGCCGCCTCCCGGAAAGGGCGGACGATGCGACGGTGGCTTCCTCTCAGGGCACTGGTGCTGGTTGGCACGGCCGCGCTCGTACTGAGCGGCTGTGTGCGGCCGGGCGGATCCGACGGCGACCTCACCGACGACTGGCCCGCACTCGCCGAGGCGCGGCTGTTCGTCCCGACCGCGCCCGTCTGCCTGCCGCGGATCAACGCAGTGGTGCAGGCGAGCACGTACGAAACGGTGGACTGCGCCCGCAACCACCTGACGGAGGCGATGTACGTGGGGACCTTCGACGGCGCCGTCGCGGCGAAGGCCCGCCGACCTGACCCGGGCTCGCCGGATCTGCGCGGTGCCCGGGCCGACTGCGACCAGCGGGTCCGCGACATACTCGGCGGCGACTGGCACTCCGCCCGGCTCACGCTGAACATCGCCCTGCCGTCCGTGTCCGCCTGGGCGGCCGGCGCCCGCTGGTTCCGCTGCGATCTCAGCGAAACCGACAGCATCGACAACACCCGGCCGATCAACCGCACCGGCAGCCTGCGGGGGGCGATGCTCGGCGACTCCACGCTGGTTCACCGCTGCTTCGACCCGAAGTTGATCGACGACAACCTCAACTACATGGCGCCCGTGCTGTGCACCGAGCCGCACCGGGCCGAGTTCGTCGGCGTGTATGTGGAACGCGAGATGAGCTGGGCGGAGTTCACCCGCGGCGAACAGCGGGCCCACCAGCGCTGCATGGGGCTCATCGCCGCCTTCGCCGACGTGCCCAACAACAGCGATCTGCCGTACCGGGCGGGGTCGATCTTCTATCCGCCGTCGGAGCGGGAGTGGGAGGAGGGCGACCGGGGCGTGCGATGTTTCCTGTGGAGCGACGACCGGAAGTTGACCCGCTCCATGCGCGGCGTGGGCCCGCAGGGTCTGCCGGCAACCTGACCGGTCCTTGTCCCGCGGACCATCGCCGGCCCGCAAGGAAATCGGCGGCCCGCACGGAAACCGGACGGCGACCGGCGCGTCGGCGGTTCACCCGGATGCGACACCGGTACCCGGACGACCCGCCGACCCGCCGACCCGCCTCGGCGCGGCCGGACGAGGCCAGCGGGCAGCCTAGGTTCGGCGGAGCACCGCGAGGAACATGGCGTCGGTGCCGTGGCGGTGCGGCCACAGCTGCACCGTCGGCCCGTCGCCGAGCCCAGGCATACCAGCGGGCATCAGCGGGCGGGCATCAACGAAGTCGATCGGCACGCCGGCCCGGCGAGCCGCCTCGGTGACCGTCACGTGTGTCTCCACGGTATGTGGCGAGCAGGTGACGTAGGCGACCACGCCACCGGGGCGTACCGCCCGCAACGCCGCGACGAGCAGTTCCCGCTGCAGACGAGTCAGCGCCGGCAGGTCCGACGGCTGGCGCCGCCAACGCGCCTCGGGTCTCCGGCGCAGCGACCCCAGGCCGGTGCAGGGCGCGTCGACCAGCACCCGGTCGAAGTGCTCCTCGGGGAGCTTCGGGTCGGCGCCGACGGCACGGCCGTCGGTGTTCAGCACCGTGACCGGCAGGCCCCGGGTGGCCCGCGCGACGAGGCCGGCACGGTGCTCGGACACCTCGACCGCGGTCAGTCGGCTGCCGCGCTCGGCGGCCATGGCGCCCAGCAGCCCAGACTTCCCGCCCGGCCCGGCGCACAGGTCCAGCCACCGCCCGTCCGGGCCGTCCAGCGGCGCCACTGCGAGCGCGCCGGCCACCAGCTGCGAGCCCTCGTCCTGGACGTGGGTCCGGCCCTCGGCGAGCGCCGGCAGGTCGCCCGGCGCGCCACCGCCGAGGTAGACCGCGTACGGGGAGAAGGCGCCCGGTGCGCCGCCGACCTCGTCGGCCAGCGCCGCCGGGTCGGTCAGCCCGGGACGGGCGCACAGGTGCACCGGCGGGCGTTCATTGTCCTCGATGAGCAGCCGGGTAGTCTCGCCGAGGTCGCCGCCGAGTGCCTCGGCGAAGGCCCGGACGATCCACTGCGGATGGCTGTACGCGAGGGACAGATGCCCGATCGGGTCGGTCTCCATCGGCGGGGCCAGCTTCGTCACCCACTCGTCGATGTCCCGGCCGGCCACCTCCCGCAGCACCGCGTTGGCGAATCCGGTCGCCCCCGGACCGACGGTCCGGACCAGGTCGACGGTCGACGAGACCGCGGCGTGGGCGGGGACGCGGGTGTGCAGTAGCTGGTACGCCCCGAGCCGCAGCGCGTCACGCACCGGCGGATCGATGCGGGCCACGTCCCGGCCGGCGGCGTCGGTGAGGATCGCGTCGAGCGTGCCCAGGTGGCGCAGCGTGCCGTAGGTCAGCTCGGTGACGAACGCGGCGTCCCGGCCGGTCAGCCCGGCGTCGCGGAGGATCGCCGGGAGCACCAGGTTCGCGTACGCGTCGTCCCGGTTGACCGCCTCAATCGCCTGGTAGGCCGCGTACCGGGGTCGGTCGGCCGGGGCCGACCGGCGGCCGGCGAGGACGCCGCCAGCCCGGGCTCCACGGTCGGTACGGCCGGCGCCGGCCGGCTGCTCCCCGCGGATCGCGCCCGGCCGCCCGGACCCGGCCCGGACCGCGCGAGCGCGACCGGGGCGCCGAGCCGACGGGGAACCAGGATCGCCGGGGCGGGCAGCGTCCGACCGGCCGGCTCGGTCGGGTTCGGGACGCTGTGCAGGCGAGGAGTCCGGGCGGTCGGAGCGATCGGCCGGGCCGGTCACGCGAAGACCTCCCCGGTGGCCACTCGGGCGCCGCGCGCCCAGTCACTCGCCGGCATGGCCTTCTTGCCCGCGGCCCGGACCTCGCCGAGACACACCGGTGTGGTGGCGGTGCCCGCCAGTACCCGGGACTTCTCCGCCAGCAGTTCGCCCGGCTTCAGCTCGGGGCCGTTCGCGACCGGCGTGACCGGGCCGAGCTTGACCCGCTCGTCGCGGAAGGTGGTCCACGGCCCGGGGGCGGGAGTGCAGGCGCGGATACGCCGGTCCACCGCGAACACCGGGTCGGTCCAGCGCACCCGAGCGTCCTCGACGGTGAGCTTCGGCGCCAGGGACACCCCGTCGGCGGGCTGCGGCTCGGCCCGCGCGGTGCCGTCGGAGATCGCGTCCAGGACGGCGACCAGCAGCCCCGCACCGGAGTGCGCGAGCCTTTCCAGCAGGTCCCCCGACGTGTCGGTCGAACGGATCTCGTCGGTGAGGGTGCCGTACACCGGCCCGGTGTCCAGTCCCTCCTCCAGCTGGAAGACGCTGGCTCCGGTCAGCTCGTCGCCGTGCAGGACGGCGTGCTGCACGGGCGCGGCGCCCCGCCACGCGGGCAGCAGCGAGAAGTGCAGATTGATCCACCCGTGCCGGGGGACCGCCAGTGCCACCGGTGGAACCAACGCGCCATACGCGACCACGGGCACGCAGTCCGGCGCCAGCGCGCGCAGCCGGTCGAGGAATTCGGGTTCGCGCGGCCGGGCGGGGGTGAGCACCTCGACGTCGTGCTCGTCGGCCCAGGCGCCCACCGGAGAGCGGGACAGCCCACGACCGCGCCCGGCGGGGGCATCCGGTCGGGTGACGACGGCCACGAGGTCATGGGAGGCGGCCACGGCCGCTACGGCGGGGACGGCGACGGCCGGAGTTCCGGCGAATATCACACGCACCGGCCGGTCACCTCCCAAGGCCGAAGGGGCTGCTGGCGGCGTGTGGGCTGAGCTTGACCGTGGGCGGAGCCGCGGGGTCGTACCACTCGGCCTGGCGGATCGCCTTCATCGCCTCCTTGCGGCCGGCCGGGTCGAGCCGGTCGACGAAGAGCACCCCGTCGAGGTGATCGGTCTCGTGCTGAACGCACCGGGCCATCAGGCCGGTGCCGACGATCTGCACCGGATCGCCGTAGCCGTTGAAGCCCTTGGCGATCACGTTCTGCCGGCGCTTGGTGTCGAAGTAGAGTCCGGGAATGGACAGGCAGCCCTCCGGGCCGTCCTGCTCCTCGGCGTCGGGAAACTCCAGCACCGGGTTGACCAGGTGGCCGACCACGTCGTCGACGTCGAAGGTGAACACCCGCAGCCCCACGCCGAGCTGCGGCGCGGCGAGGCCGGCGCCGCTCTGCTCGCGCATCGTGTCGGTCAGGTCGGCGACAAGCTTGCGCAGCTCGACGTCGAAGTCGACCACCGGATCGGCCGGTGTGCGCAACACCGGATCGCCGAACAGACGGATGGGCTGGACGGTCACGCGGGGTGGCTCCTTCGTGGCTGGGGACGGGTCTGCCGTACCAGTCTACGGAGTGCCTGGGCTGGTCCCGGCCGGCGCACTGCGATCGGCGGCCGGGACGGCGACCGGGAGGGTGTCGTAGCCGCGCAGGGTCAGCCGGGTCCGCCGGCGCGGCGCGCCGGCCAGCGTGAGGCCGCGCAGCCGACGCAGCAGCAGTGGGAAGGCGACCTGCGCCTCCAGGCGGGCCAGCCCGGCACCCAGGCAGTAGTGTGGTCCCGCTCCGAAGGACAGCGGGTGGATCTGCGGGCGCCACGGGTCGAAGCGTGCCGGTTCCGGATAGCGCCGGGGGTCCCGGTTGGCCGCGCCGAGCAGCAGCAGCGTCCAGCCCCCGGCCGGCACGTCGACACCGTCGTACGACGTGCCGGTGCCGGTGAGCCGCGTGGTGAGCTGCACCGGGGAGTCGAACCGGAGCAACTCGTCGACGTACGCCGGGGCGAACTCGGGGTGATCACACAGCGCGTCGGCCTCGCGGGGGTGCTCCAGCAGCACGACGAGCCCGTTGCCGAGCAGGTTGGTGGTGGTCTCAAATCCGGCGACCAGCAGGACCACCAGGTTGGCCAGCAGTTCCTCGCCGGAGAGCCGGTCACCGTCGGCATCGTGCACCTGCACCAGGGCGGTGGTCAGGTCATCGGTGGGCGCACGGCGGCGGGCTGCGATCAACTCGCCGAAGTAGCCGCTTAGCTCGACGGCGCCCCGGTCGGCGACGGCCAACTCCTCGGCAGTGATCTCCGGCTCCAGCACGCCGGTCAGATCGCCGGCCCAGCGCCGGAACAGCGGCCGGTCGGCCGCGGGCACGCCGAGCAGCGCGCAGATCACCCCCACCGGTAGCGGGTACGCGAACTCGGACATGAAGTCGACCGGCTCACCGGCGCGGGCGCGCTCGACGATCACGTCGACCAATGCGTCCGCCTGCGCGGTGACCACGGCACGCATCGCCCCGATCCGCCGCGGGGTGAACGCCCCGGCCGCGAGTCGGCGCAACCGACTGTGATCGGGCGGGTTGGTACGCAGCATCGACCGGGAGATCGAGGCGAACGCCGGGCTGTCCCGCCAGCCGGGCAGGAAGCGGTCGCGCAGCACGTCGTCGAGCACGCTGAAGGCGGGATCGCGGAGCATCGCGTCGGCCTCGGCGTAGCCGGTGACCACGTGGAGGTCCGACCCCACCTGGGTCACCGGGCCGTGGGCGCGCAGCCGCTCGTACGTCGGATAGGGGTCCACCCGACCCTCCGGCGACATGAGCAGGGCGAGGGCCTCAGCGGCGTCCATGGCCGACCTCCCGGGTCGAAGAGCGTCGAAGCCTCCATCATGCGCGCCGCCGCCACGAACCGCGAACCCGTCCGGACCGTGGGTACGCCTCAGGCGCCGGCGCCGGGCTCCCCCGCCAGCACCGCGCTTCCGCCCAGCAGCGCGTGCTCCGGCAGCGGTAGCTCGATCTTGTGGGCGGCCTCCCAGTCGTGGATCAGGCTGGGCCGCACCTGGGTGGCGAAGTAGTCGATCGCGCTCATCCCGCCGACGACCGGCTCCTCCACCTCGGCCACCAGCCGGGCGGGCACCAGCCGGAACCCGCGCTGGAGCGCGGCGCTGAGCCGACGATGCCCGTCGATGACAAAGAAGTACTCGCCGGTGTAGCCGATCCGCAGCGGCTCCAGCGCCTCGTCGCCGGCGGCGGCGACATCACCGACGAACGCGCCGTCCCACAGGTCACGCAGGGCCGCGACGTCCTCGGTCGGATAGACCCGGGCCGGGTCGAGCAGCAAGAGCGGCGGAGCCTCCCGCAGCACGTCGGCACCGAGCCGGCCCTCGTACACGTCGATGATGTGCGCGATCACCTCCTCGGCGGCGGCCCGGGTGGTGTCGCAGATGAGGTCGTAGTTACGCAGTCGGGCCTTGTCCACGCCGTAGCGGACGATGAACCGGCCCCGCTCGCTCTCGCTGCGTTCCATGAGCTTGGCCTTTGCCTCCCCCAGCGAGGTGTAGCTCTCGGCGGGGCCGGAGGGCCGCAGCAGCACCCGTCGGGCCGCCTCGCCCGGCTCGGTGATCATGTGCACCTTGAGCGCGTCGGTGAAGAAGTGCCAGGCCAGCCGGGAGTCCATCACCAGCCGCTCGCCGGAGGCCGCGATGTCCCGCTGGAGTTGGTCGACGTAGCCGTCGACGGCCTGGTCCAACTCCGCGTGCAGGTTGAGCTGGAGGGCGGTCATCCGCCGCTCCTGTGCCATCTGCCGGTAGAGGTCGCCGACGCTGACCCGGCGCATGCCGAGACGTTTGGCGATTTCCACGGAGACGGTGCTCTTGCCGCTGCCGAGGTCACCGTTGAAGACGATCGACTGAGGAACGGTCACGACTGGTCCACCCCTGATCACCGGCTGATTGTGCTCATCGACGTCGCGCCGCACCGAGGCGCTCCCGTCACCGTCGCGCTACCCGGGCACCTCGACATGACGGGCGATGCTATCACCCGGATCCCCACCTACACCCACACAGCGTGTCCGACATTGCCACTTCGGTCACGGACCGTTACGGCTTCCCGTCGCAAAGTCGCCTGGGCCGGTGGGTCAGAACAGGGTCAGCGGGTCGACCTGGAGCCGGACCGGGTCGGCGGCCTTGCGGGCGGCGCGCACCCCAGCCGCCGTGTGCAGTGCCCCGGCCAGGGCGGCGGCCCGGGCCCGGGACACCCGGACCAGCATCCGCTCCCGCTCACCGTCGGCGGGGACCGGGCCGAGCACCTCGGCCCCCTGCGGCAGGCGGGCCTCGGCGAGCAGGTCGGCGACGGCCGCGGGCGATCCGGTGACGCTGGCCATCCGCACCGCCGGAGGAAAGCCCAGTTCCCGGCGTTCGGCCAGTTCCCGGGCGGCGAACCAGCCCGCGTCCCAGCGCAGCAGCGCCTGCACCGGGGCCAGCGCGCCGTCGGCGACCACCACGACCCGGCCGCCGGCCGCCGCGGGCCGGGCCAGCGCGGCGGCGGCGAGCCAGCGCCGCAGCGCTTCCTCACCCGCCCGCAGGTCGGCCCGGGTGAGCAGGGCCCACGAATCGAGCAGCAGCACGGCACCGTAGCCGCCGTCGGCCACCGGTTCGGCGCCGGGGGTGGCGATGACGAGGCCGGCGCCACCGGGGACGGCCGCGAGCACCTCGTCCCGGCCGGAGGTCCGTACCGGCACGTCGGGGAAGGCCCGACCCAGTTCCTCGGCGGTACGCCGGGCACCGGTGACCGAGGCGCGCAGGCGCCGCCCGCCGCACTCCGGACAGGCGTACGCGGCGGCCACGCGCCCGCACCAGCGACAGGCGGGGGCACCCCGCGCCGACGGGAGCGCGAGGGGCCCGGCACACTGCGGACAGCGGGCCGGGGCGCGGCAGGTGACGCAGGCCACCGAGGGCAGGTAGCCGCGACGGGGCACCTGGACCAGGACCGGCGCGTCGGCGCGCAGTGCGGCGCGGGCGGTGGTCCAGGTGAGGCTGGGCAACCGGGCGGTGGCCGCCCCGGGGTCGCGGGCCAGCTGCGGATCGTCGCCGGTGGGCACGATCGCCGGCATCCGGGCGCGCACCGTGGCCCGGTCGGCCACGACCCCCCGGGCCCACCCGGTCTCGATCAGCAGCTGCCCCTCGGCGGTGCGGGTGTAGCCGCCGACCAGAGCCGCGGCGTCGGCGAGCTGAGCGCGGGTGAGCAGCACCTCGCGGGCGTGCGGATACGGGGCCCGGGGTTCGGCGTGCAGGTCGTCACCGTCGTCCCAGATGGCGACCAAACCGAGCCTGGGCACCGGGGCGAACATGGCCGCCCGGGTGCCGATCACCACGGGGACGTCGCCGCGCCGGGCAGCGAGAAAGGCCCGGTACCGCCGGGCCGGGCCGAGCGCGGCGGTGAGCCGCACGTGCTGGTCGGGGCCGAGGGCTGCGGCCAGCGCCGTGTCGAGCCGGTCGAGGTCGCGGGTGTCGGCGACCACCACGACAGCGCCCCGACCACCCGCGACGACTGCGGCAACCGCTTCGGCGTAGCGGGCGGGCCAGGCCTCGCCGGGCAGCGCGGACCAGACCGCCCGGGCAGCCCGGCCCTCGGCGAACGCCCGCAGCAGGGCCGGACCGGCGGGGTAGTCACGCCAGCCGTCCAGGGCGGCCGGGGATTCGCCCGGCTCGGGCGGCTGGTGCGGTTCCTTCTCCACCGGGCGTGCCGGGGTGGAACGGCGAGGCGCAGCACGTCGGCGAGGCTGCCGGCGTACCGGTCGGCGACCGAGCGCGCCAGCCGCGCGATCTCCGGCGCCAGCACCGGTTCCGGGGAGACGACCTTCTCCAGGTACGAGAGCCGAGGGTGCTCGGAGGCATCGACCCGCTCCAGCAGCCAGCCGTCGACGACCTGTCCGGCGAAGCGGACCCGCACCCGGGTGCCGGGGAGGGCCTCGGCGTCCAGGGCCGCTGGCACCAGGTAGTCGAACGGACGGTCCAGGTGGGCCAGGGGAACGTCGACGCAGACGCGAGCGACCGGCGACCCCTCGGCGGGTCGCCGGTCGCCGCGCGTGGTGCCGCTCAGGCTTTCGCTACCGACTTGAGGTCTGCGGCGCGGTCGGTGCTCTCCCACGTGAAGTCAGGCAACTCCCGACCAAAGTGCCCATACGCCGCGGTCTGCGCGTAAATCGGCCGCATCAGGTTCAGATCCCGGATGATCGCCGCCGGCCGCAGATCGAACACCTCCAACACCGCCTGCTCGATCCGCTCCACGGGCACCGTCTCCGTACCGAACGTCTCGACGAACAAACTCACCGGATGCGCCTTACCGATCGCATACGCCACCTGCGCCTCGCACCGCTCCGCCAGCCCCGCAGCGACCACGTTCTTCGCCACCCACCGCATCGCGTACGCCCCCGACCGATCCACTTTCGACGGATCCTTACCCGAGAACGCCCCACCACCATGCCGCGCATACCCACCATAGGTATCCACGATGATCTTCCGACCGGTCAGACCCGCATCCCCCATCGGACCACCGATCTCGAACCGACCCGTCGGATTCACCAACAACCGGTAACCCTCGGTATCCAAACCGAGACTCTCCACCTCCGGCCCGATCACATGATCACGAACATCCGGCGTCAGCAACGACTCCAACGAGATATCCGCCGCATGCTGCGACGACACCACCACCGTGTTCAACCGAACCGGCCGCAACCCCGCATACTCGACCGTCACCTGCGTCTTACCATCCGGACGCAGATACGGAACCGTACCGTCCTTCCGCACCTGCGACAAACGCCGCGACAGACGATGCGCCAACGCGATCGGCAGCGGCATCAACTCCGGCGTCTCCGAACACGCAAAACCGAACATCATCCCCTGATCACCGGCACCCTGCGCATCCAACGCACTCTCCGAGCCACCCGTCCGCAACTCGAAGGCGTTGTCCACCCCCTGTGCGATATCAGCCGATTGTGCCCCAATCGACACACTCACCCCACACGAGGCACCATCAAAACCCTTCTTCGACGAGTCATACCCGATCTCCAAGATCGTCCGACGCACGATCGCCGGGATGTCGGCATACGCCTTCGTGGTCACCTCACCCGCAATATGCACCTGACCAGTCGTGATCAACGTCTCCACCGCGACCCGGCTACGCGGATCCTCCGCGAGGAGCGCATCGAGAATGCCGTCACTGATCTGATCAGCGATCTTGTCGGGGTGGCCTTCCGTGACCGATTCGGAAGTGAAGAGGCGGCGTGTCACGGCACTCCTAAGTTGTGGACGTCGTTCCGCGGCAGTTTAGTCACCCGCGTCCGGCGTTGGCCCCTTCGGTCGTGCCCGATACCAGCCGTCAGGAACGGACGGCGAGCCGGGCGACGACGAGATCCCACACGCCGTCGGCGAGGTCCTCCTTGGACCGCTCGGGCAGCTGGCTGACCGAGCCGTCCGCACCGATGACGGTAGCCGCGTTGGTCTCGGCGCCGAAGACCTTGTCCGGACCGACCTCGTTGATGACGATGAGGTCCGCCCGCTTACGGGCGAGCTTGGCCCGGCCGTTGGCCTCGGCGTCGCCGGTTTCCGCGGCGAACACCACCAGCACCTGCTCCGGGCGACGGCGTTGGCCGAGCTCGGCGGCGATGTCCGGGTTCGTGACGAGTTCGATGGTGGGCGCGCTGCCGTCGTCCGACTTCTTGATTTTGCCAGTCGCGTAGGTCGCCGGACGGAAATCGGCCGGAGCCGCCGCCATGACCACCGCGTCCGCGTCGACGGCTGCCTCGATCGTGGCCTCACGCAGCTCACCCGTCGTGCCGACCCGCATCAGATCGACTCCGGCCGGCTCGGGCAGCCCGACATTAGCCGAGATGAGGGTGACCCGCGCGCCCCGCGCCACGGCGGTACGGGCGAACGCGTACCCCTGCTTGCCCGAGGAGCGGTTGCCGAGGAAGCGCACCGGGTCCAGGGGCTCCCGGGTGCCGCCGGCGGTGACCACGACGTGCCGGCCGATCAGGTCCGCCGGGGCGGTGACGCCGCGGGCGAGAGCGCGCCGGGCGACGGCGAAGATCTCCGCCGGGTCGGGCAGCCGCCCCTTGCCGCTGTCCGCGCCGGTGAGCCGGCCGACCGCCGGCTCGATGACCCGGACACCGCGGGCCCGCAGTGTCGCGACGTTGGTCACCGTGGCCGGGTGCTCCCACATCTCGGTGTGCATCGCGGGTGCCAGGAGCACCGGACAGCGGGCGGTGAGCAGCGTGTTGGTGAGCAGGTCGTCGGCGAGCCCATGGGCGGCCTTGCCGAGCAAGTCGGCGGTCGCCGGCGCCACGACCACGAGGTCCGCCTGTTGGCCGAGCCGGACGTGGGGCACGTCGTGGACGTCGGACCAGACGTCGTCGGCGACCGGCTGCCCGGACAGGGCAGCCCAGGTCGGCGCCCCGACGAAGCGGAGCGCCGACGCGGTCGGGACGACCCGGACCCGGTGGCCCGACTCGGTGAAGAGCCGCAGCAGCTCGCACGCCTTGTACGCGGCGATCCCGCCGCCGACCCCGAGGACGATCCGGGGGGGCATCGGCGCGCTGCGGGTTACGGCTGGTCGGTTGGCTCGGCGGTGAGCAGGCCCGCGTTGATCTCGCGCATGGCGATGGAGAGCGGCTTCTCCTGCGGAGTGGTCTCGACCAGCGGGCCGACATACTCCAGCAGGCCCTCACCGAGCTGGTTGTAGTAGGCGTTGACCTGTCGGGCGCGCTTGGCGGCGAAGATGACCAGCGCGTACTTCGACGTGGTCTTCTCGAGAAGCTCGTCGATCGGCGGGTTGGTGATGCCCTCGGGGTTGGTGGCGATGGATCCCACGTGTTGACCTCTGCGTCATTCACACCGCTCGCGGTGCCGGCGGTCAACCGCGCACGCGCGGTCGGGCCGGAGTCAGGAAAGAAGAACCGAACAATCCTACCAGCTTGTCCACGACCCGCTCGGTCAGGTCATGTACTACGGAGTGTTCGACGAGCGCCGCGGTGACCGGATCCGGGACGTCGCCGGGCGGATACAGCAGGACCAGCCGGGCGTCCGGCACCGCCGCCCGGACCAACAGCGCGCCGGCCAGGTCGAGCGGGAGCAGGACGGGATCACCGGCGGCCAGCCGGGTCCGCAGCGGCTCGGACGGCGTGCCGCGCCGGTGCGGGCCCATCCGGCTCCACTCCAGCAGGCTGCCGGCCGCGAGCAGCCGGTCGAACTCTGCGGAGGCGAGGAAGACCCGGTCGGCCCCGTCCACCTCGTTGTCGCGTCGGGGCCGGGTGGTCACCGGAACCGGCGCCCACACGGCGGGAGAACGCGCCCGGACCAGCGCGGCGACACCGTCCCGGCCGGCGCCCGAGGACCCGGTCAGGACAGTGAGCCGGGCCGCCGGGCGCGTCTCGCCATCCGTGCTCACTGCTTGTTTCTACACGGCTGCCGGCCTCAGTTGGCGGCGAACTCCCCAAGCAGGGCCTTGCGCTGCTGCTCGCCGAGGCCCCGCAGGCGCCGGCTATCGGCGATCTTCAGCTTCTCCATGATCTGGGTCGCCCGGATCTTGCCGATGCCCGGCATCGCCTGCAGGACGGCGGACACCTTCAGCTTGCCGACGACGTCGTCGGACTCGGCCCGCTCGAGGACGGCTCCGAGGGTGGTCTTGCCCTGCTTGAGCTGCTCCTTCAGCTCAGCACGGGCCTTGCGGATCTCCGCGGCCTTCTCCAGCGCTGCTGCGCGCTGCTCGGGGGTCAGTGACGGGAGCGGCACCAGTTCTCCTCAGGTCCCTATCGCGACGGGCGGGACGCACCGCCGCACTGTGAAACGTGGTGTCGCTGTGAACCAAGGGATCCGTGGTTCCCAGCGCGGGGAAAACTAGCGGTCAGCGGAGCTTTCGGCAACGTGGACGCGCGAAGATCAACCGAAAGTGACCGAGCCATCAGTCAGTCCGGGGCCAGCCAGGGCGGCCCGACAGTCGGCCAACACGCGGTCCGCGGCGGCCCGTAGGGCGGTGACGTCGGGGCCGGCATTCAGCACCTCGCGGGAGTACGACGGCAGCACCGTGGGCACGCTGGAACCGAAGACGATCCGGAGGTCCGCGGCGGTCGCACCCTGGGCTCCGAGCCCCGGCGCCAGCAGCGGGCCGTGGACCGAGGAGAGGTCGTGGCCGGTCTCGCCGATCGTCGCTCCGACCACCAACCCGAAGCTACCCAGCGGCCGTGCACCCGCGTTGAGCTGGGAAATCTCGTCGATCACCGTTTGCGCGACGGTCCGCCCGTCGGAGCCGCGGGCCCGCTGCACGGCCGCTCCCTCAGGGTTGGAGGTGAGCGCCAGCACGAACACGCCGCCGCCGTGCGCGGTGGCCAGATCGAACATCGGAGCGAGGGCGCCGACCCCCAGATAGGGGCTTGCCGTCACCGCGTCGACATAGAGCGGGCTCGATGGATCGAGGTACGCCGAGGCGTACGCGGCAACGGTCGAGCCGATGTCCCCACGTTTGGCGTCAAGCAGAACGATCGAGCCGCAATTTCGTAACTGTCGGATAGTTGACTCTAAGACGGCGACGCCACGAGCCCCGAAACGCTCGAAGAAGGCCGACTGGGGCTTGACCACAGCGACCCGGTCGCCCAGGGCGTCCACGACGGTACCGGCGAATCGGTCGAGGCCCGACACATCGTCGTCGAGACCCCAGCGGGCGAGGAGACCCGGGTGCGGGTCGATGCCCACACAGAGCGGACCCCGCTCGGTCACGGCCCGGTGCAGCCGGGCGCCGAAGCTCTCCATCACAGCTCTCCCTCCGCGCGCCACCGCGCGCTCCTCGGCGGTCGGCGGTGCCGGCCCGCGTGTCCCCGCGCCCGCTGACGGCGCGTCTGCGTGGCGCGACCCGCGCCGCCCCACGCACTCCCCAACTGGTCTGGACCAGGCGGCTCAGCCGGCCTTCACCGCCGCCGCGACCCCGGCGAGGAGCCGGGCCAGGTCGGCGTCGTCGGCGACGTACGGCGGCATGGTGTAGACTAGGTCCCGGAACGGTCGCAGCCAGACGCCCTCGCCGACCGCGGCGGCGGTGGCCGCCGGAAGATCCACGTCGTGGTCGAGCTGCACCACCCCGATGGCGCCGAGTACCCGCACGTCCGCCACGCCCGGGGCGGCGCGCAGCGGCTCCAGACCGGCCCGCAGGCCCGCCTCGATCCGCCCCACCTGGGCCGGCCAGTCCCCGCCCCGCAGCAGGTCGAGGGAGGCGTTGGCGACGGCGCAGGCAAGCGGATTGCCCATGAACGTGGGGCCGTGCGCCAACACCCCGGCGGCGGAGATCCCCCGGGCGATCTCCGCGGTGCAGAGCGCGGCCGCCAGGGTCAGGTATCCCCCGGTGAGCGCCTTGCCCACACAGAGCACGTCAGGGGCCACGCCGGCGTGCTCGGCGGCGAACATCGCGCCGGTGCGGCCGAACCCGGTGGCGATCTCGTCGAAGATCAACAGCACCCCGTGAGCGCGGGTCACCTCCCGCAGCACCCGCAGGTAGTGCGGGTGGTGGAAACGCATGCCACCGGCACCCTGCACGACCGGCTCGACGATGACCGCGGCCAGCTCGTGGGCGTGCCGGGCGACCGCGTCGGCCAGCGCCGCCTCGTACGCCGGGTCGGGTGGCGTGTCGAAGCCGTTCGGCGGCACCGGGGCGAACACCTGCCGGGGGAGCACGTCCCCCCACAGGTGGTGCATGCCGCCCTCGGGGTCGCAGACGCTCATCGGGTGAAAGGTGTCACCGTGGTAGCCGCCACGCCAGGTGCCCAGCCGGCGGCGCTCCGGCCGCCCGGTGGCCCGCTGGTACTGCAGGCACATCTTGACGGCCACCTCGACACTCACCGAACCGGAGTCGGCGAGGAAGACGTGCTCCAGGCCGTCCGGCGCCAGCTCGACCAGGGTGCGGGCCAGGGTGACGGCGGGCTCGTGGGTCAGCCCGCCGAACATCACGTGGCTCATCCGACCGAGCTGGTCGGTGACCGCCGCGTCGAGCACCGGGTGCCGGTAGCCGTGGATCGCCGCCCACCAGGACGACATCCCGTCGACCAGGTCCCGCCCGTCGCCGAGCCGCAGCCGCACCCCCGGGCGCTCTCGACCACGTACGGCGAACTGGCCGGCGGCACCGCCGTGTACGGATGCCACACGTGCGCCGCGTCGATGGCCTGGATCCGTGCGATCTGCTCTGGCCTCACCTGAGCTCCTTCCTGCCCACCCGGGTCGTGGCGCCGGGGCCTCGCCATCCCGCCACCTTCGCTCCGCGTACCGCTACACGCTCAGAAAGGGCGTCAGCGCGGTGTGTGGGTGAAGCAGAGCAGAGGACACAGCACGGGAGTTCGTCCCGGGCCGGAAGTCCCCCGGCCCAGGCCGCACCGGCGGACCGGGTACCGCCGGTGGATCCGCTCCGGCCCGGCGCCTCACCGCGACGGGACCTTCCCGGGCGCGGCGGCGGCCGTGCGGGCCGCGGCGCGGACCAGCGCCGGGCCTCGATAGATGAAACCGGTGAAAAGCTGGACCAGGGACGCCCCGGCGTCCATCATCCGCGCCGCGTCATCCGGGTCGACGATGCCGCCGACGCCGACGATCGGCAGCCGGCCGCCGGTCTCCCGGTGCACGAACGCGACCACCTCGCGGGCCCGGGCGGCCAGCGGGCGGCCGGACATGCCACCGGTCAGCGCCCCCCGCGCCTGGTCGACCGGGGCCAGCCCGTCGCGGGCCAGGGTGGTGTTGGTGGCGATCACCCCGGCCGCGCCCCGGGCCAGGCAGACCTCCAGCAGCTCGGCGATCGCCGGCTCGGTGAGGTCCGGCGCGATCTTGACCAGCACCGGCTTCTCCCCGACGAGGGCCGCCAACAACGCGTCGAGGTGCGTCCGGTCCTGCAACGACCGCAGACCCGGCGTGTTCGGAGAGGAGACGTTCACGGCGAAGTAGTCGCCGTGGGCCCGCAACACGCGATACGACGCCCGATAGTCCTCGACCGCCTCCGCCAGCGGAGTGACCTTGGACTTGCCGAGGGAGATGCCCAGCGGCACGCCGATCGGGCGGGGCAACGCCGCCAGCCGGGCCGCGAGGGCCTCGGCGCCGGCGTTGTTGAAGCCCATCCCGTTCACCACGGCCTCGCTGTCGCGCAGCCGGAACAGCCGCGGCCGGTCGTTGCCCGGCTGCGGACGCGCGGTCACCGTGCCGACCTCGACGAACCCGAAGCCCAGCGCCGGCCACGCCGGCAACGCCACACCGTCCTTGTCCATCCCGGCGGCCAGCCCGACCGGGTTCGGAAACCGGACACCGAACACCGTCCGCGGCGCCCGCACGGCGTACCGCGCCCGCACCGCCGCCAGCGCCGCCGGCATCCGGGACAGGCCCGCGAGCCGCCGCAGCGCGAACTCGTGCGCTGCCTC
Organism: Micromonospora sp. WMMA1363; assembly: GCF_030345795.1. NCBI lineage: Bacteria > Bacillati > Actinomycetota > Actinomycetes > Micromonosporales > Micromonosporaceae > Micromonospora > Micromonospora sp. WMMA1363. The sequence continues at coordinate 524,702 of NZ_JAUALB010000001.1, read as the reverse complement.
CGCGTCGCCACCTCCGACCCGGAACAGCATCGGCCGCACAACCCGCTCGAAGATCACCGCCGACCTCCCCACCAGATCACCGGCTCGGCCACGGAGGTGACAGGCGCCGGGGAACCGGCGGCCCACCGGTCGCTGCGAGACGACGGGGTGCGGGTGGTCGGCCGGTCACCGGGGCGCCCGCAGGGTCGCGTGCAGGTCCTGCAGGGGCCGGACCTGCACGTCGCCACGGATGTGCGCCTCGATGCCCATCACCGCAGCCGCGGCGCCAGGGACCGTGGTGACACAGGGGATGTCCGCGGTGACCGCGGCGCTGCGGATCTCGTACCCGTCGGAGCGGGCGCTGGCACCGGAGCCCTGCGGGGTGTTGACCACCAGCACCACGTCGCCGCCCAGGATCATCGACACCGCGTCCTCGCCCGCGCCGGACTCGTAGTGCTTGCGGATCTGCTCGCAGGCGATGCCGTGCCGACGCAACACCTCGGCGGTGCCGGCGGTCGCGATGATCTCGAAGCCCAGATCGGCCAGGCGCTTGATCGGGAAGATCATCCCGCGCTTGTCGCGGTTGGCCACCGAGACGAAGATCTTGCCGGCGGTCGGCAGCGAGCCGTACGCGGCGGACTGCGACTTGGCGAAGGCATGCCCAAAGGCCGTGTCGATGCCCATCACCTCGCCGGTGGATTTCATCTCCGGGCCGAGCAGCGAGTCGATCCCCTTACCGGTCGGCGTGCGGAACCGCTTGAACGGCAGTACCGCCTCCTTGACCGCGATCGGCGCGTCCGGCGGCAACGAGCCACCGTCCCCGCTCGGCGGGAGCAGCCCCTCGGCGCGCAGCTCGGCGATGGTGGCGCCGAGGGCGATCCGGGCCGCCGCCTTCGCCAGCGGCACCGCCGTCGCCTTGGACACGAACGGAACGGTCCGCGACGCGCGTGGATTCGCCTCCAACACCCACAACTGGTCGTCCTTGAGCGCGTACTGCACATTGAGCAGGCCGCGCACGCCGACGCCCCGGGCGATCGCCTCCGTGTACCGACGAACCTGGGCGACGTGCGAGCCGGCGAGGGTGATCGGCGGCAGCGCACAGGACGAGTCACCGGAGTGGATGCCGGCCTCCTCGATGTGTTCCATCACGCCGCCAAGGTAGACGTCACCGTCGGCGTCGCAGAGCGCGTCCACGTCAATCTCGATCGCGTCGTCGAGGAAGCGGTCCACCAGGACCGGGTGGTCCGGTGAGATGTCGGTGGCCCGGCCGATGTAGCCGCGCAGCGTCGAGTCGTCGTACACGATCTCCATGCCGCGCCCGCCGAGCACGTACGAGGGGCGGACCAGCACCGGGTAGCCGATCTCCTCGGCGATCGCCTTCGCCTCGTCGTACGAGGTGGCGGTGCCGTGCGCCGGAGCGCGCAGCCCGACCCGCGCCAGCAGGGAACCGAAGGCGCCCCGCTCCTCGGCCAGGTGGATCGACTCCGGGGAGGTGCCGACCACCGGCACGCCGGCATCCTTGAGCCGCTGCGCCAAGCCCAGCGGGGTCTGCCCGCCGAGCTGCACGATCACCCCGACCACACCCGGGCCGCCGGCCGCCCGCCCGGAGGAGTGCTCGGCGTGCCACACCTCCAGGACGTCCTCGAAGGTCAACGGTTCGAAGTAGAGTCGGTCGGCGGTGTCGTAGTCGGTGGAGACAGTCTCCGGGTTGCAGTTGACCATGACGGTCTCGAAGCCGACGTCCCGCAGCGCCATCACCGCGTGCACGCAGGAGTAGTCGAACTCGATGCCCTGCCCGATCCGGTTCGGCCCCGACCCGAGGATCAGCACCTTGGGCCGGTCCGACCCGCGCACCTCGGTCTCCGTGTCATACGACGAATAGTGGTACGGGGTCGTCGCCGCGAACTCGGCGGCGCAGGTGTCCACCGTCTTGTAGACCGGCCGGACACCCAGCCGGTGCCGCAGGGTCCGGACGCCGTCCTCTGCCGCCAACTCCGGACGCAGCGCGGCGAGCTGCCGGTCGGACAGGCCGGCCCGCTTGGCGCGGCGTAGCAGGTCGACGTCGAGCACCGGGGCGTCGACAATCTCGGCACGCAGCTCCACCAGGCCGGCGATCTGGTCCAGGAACCACGGGTCCATGCCGCCGGACGCGGCGCCGACCTCGGCGACCGACGCGCCCAGCCGCAGCGCCCGCTCGACGGTGTAGAGCCGCCCGTCGTGCGGCACCCGCAGGGCGGCGAGGGTGTCCTCCTTCGTCGCGCCCGCCGGGCCGGCGCCCGTCGCGGCAGCGACGACCGAATCCGGCACCGTCCAGAATCCGCCTGCCTTCGTCTCCATCGAGCGCATCGCCTTGTTGAGCGCCTCGGTGAAGTTGCGGCCCAGGCTCATCGCCTCGCCGACGGACTTCATCGTGGTGGTCAGCTCCGGGTCCGCGCCGGGGAACTTCTCGAACGCGAACCGGGGGATCTTCACCACCACGTAATCCAGGGCCGGCTCGAACGCCGCCGGGGTCTTGCCCGTGATGTCATTGGGGATCTCGTCGAGGGTGTAGCCGATGGCGAGCCTCGCGGCGATCTTCGCGATCGGGAAGCCGGTCGCCTTCGACGCGAGCGCCGACGAGCGGGACACCCGTGGGTTCATCTCGATCACAACGATCCGACCGTCGGCCGGGTTCACCGCGAACTGGATGTTACAGCCACCGGTGTCCACGCCGACCTCGCGCAGCACCGCGATGCCCAGGTCGCGCAGGCGCTGGTACTCCCGGTCGGTGAGCGTCATGGCCGGCGCCACGGTGACGCTGTCGCCGGTGTGCACGCCCATCGGGTCGACATTCTCGATCGAGCAGACCACCACCACGTTGTCGTGCCGGTCCCGCATGAGCTCGAGTTCGTACTCCTTCCAGCCGAGCACGCTCTCCTCGATGAGTACCTCGTGCACCGGACTGGCGGCCAGGCCGGCGCCGGCGATGCGCGCCAGGTCCCCGTCGGTGTGCGCCATGCCGGAGCCGAGGCCGCCCATCGTGAACGAGGGCCGGATCACCACCGGCAGGCCCAGCTCACCGACGGTGTCGCGGACCTCGTCCATCGAGTGGCAGACCCGGGAGCGGGGCACCAGCGCGGCCGGATCCTGCACACCGATCCGGGCGCCCGCCCTGACGACGATGTCCTTGAACAGCTGCCGGTCCTCACCCCGCCGAATCGCGTCGATGTCGGCACCGATCAGCTCGACGCCGTACTTCTCCAGCACACCGGCCTCGTGCAGCGCGACAGCCGTGTTGAGTGCCGTCTGGCCGCCCAGGGTGGGCAGCACCGCGTCCGGACGCTCCTTCGCGATGACCAGTTCGACGAACTCCGGGGTGATCGGCTCGACGTAGGTGGCGTCGGCGAACTCCGGGTCGGTCATGATCGTCGCGGGGTTCGAGTTGACCAGGCTGACCCGGATCCCCTCGCTGCGCAGCACCCGGCACGCCTGGGTGCCGGAGTAGTCGAACTCGCAGGCCTGCCCGATCACGATCGGCCCGGAGCCGATCACCAGGACGTGCTTCAGGTCGGTCCGCTTAGGCATTCTTCCCGCCTTCGATAAGCTCGGCGAAGCGGTCGAAGAGGTAGTCCGCGTCGTGCGGACCGGCCGCCGCCTCCGGGTGGTACTGGACGGTGAAGGCGGGCACGTCCTTCGCCCGCAGCCCCTCGACCACGTTGTCGTTGAGGCACACGTGGGAGACCTCGACGCCCCCGAACTCGGTGTCGATCACCTGGTTCGGCACGACGGCACCCGGCTCGGTGCCGGGGAAGGCGACCGCGAAGCCGTGATTGTGGCTGGTCACCTCGACCTTGCCGGTGGCGCGGTCGAGCACCGGCTGGTTGATGCCGCGGTGGCCGTAGCCCAGCTTGTACGTGCCGAAGCCGAGCGCCCGGCCGAGGATCTGGCTCCCGAAGCAGATGCCGAACAACGGCACCTCGCGGGTCAGCACCTCGCGAGCAAGCGCAACCGGCCCGTCGGCGGTGCCCGGGTCACCCGGGCCGGGCGAGAAGAAGACCGCGTCGGCACCGGTGGCGAGCAGGTCATCCACGGTCGAGTGGACGGGCAGCACATGGGTGGTGACGCCGCGCGCGGCGAGCCGCCGGGGCACGTTGCGCTTGATGCCCAGGTCGAGGGCCGCGACCGTGAACCGGTGGGTGCCCACCGCATCGACCACGTACGGCTTCGGGGTGGTCACCTCGGCGGAGAGGTCCGCGCCCACCATCTGCGGCGACCCGTGAACCCGGGCCAGCAACGCCCGCGGGTCGGTCTCGACGCTGGACACGCCGACCCGCATCGCGCCGTGCTCACGCAGGTGTCGGGTCAGCGCCCGGGTGTCGACGCCGCTGATGCCGGCCACACCCTCGGCGGCCAGCCGGTCCTCAAGGCCGCCGGTGGCACGCCAGTTCGAGCCGACCCGCGCAGGGTCGCGGACCACGTACCCGGCGACCCAGATCCGGCTGGACTCGTCGTCCTCACCGTTGACGCCGGTGTTGCCGATGTGGGGCGCGGTCTGCACCACCACCTGCCGATGGTATGACGGGTCCGTGAGGGTCTCCTGGTAGCCGGTCATACCGGTGTTGAAGACGGCCTCGCCAAAGGTCTCCCCGACGCTGCCGTACGCCTCGCCGTGGAACGTGCGCCCGTCCTCGAGAACGAGGATCGCGGGCCTGCGCCTGCCCATTTACCGTGCCCGCCTTTCGTTCGCGACTGCGGTACCCCGCCGCGCTACGCTCCTCGCGCTCACTTGACAGCCTTTCCGTCCAGGACCGTCGGCTCGCCGCGCAGGAAGGTCGCCACGATGCGACCCGGCAGCGTCATCCGGGCGTACGGTGTGTTGCGGCTTCGGCTGGCCGACTCCGCCGGCTCGATCGCGCGGCGGGCGGCCGGATCCACCAGGGTCAGGTTGGCCGGCGCGCCGGGTGCCGGATCGTGGCCGTGGTCGGCCAGGCCGGCGATCCGGGCCGGGGCGCGGGACATCCGCTCGGCGATGAGATCCCACTGCGGGCCGAGCACGTCCAGCATGATCGACAGCGCCGTCTCCAGGCCGAGCATGCCCGGCCGGGCGTACGCCCACTCGCACTCCTTGTCCTCCACGGCGTGCGGGGCGTGGTCGGTGGCGACGATGTCGATCACGCCCTCGGCCAGCGCGGTGCGCAGCGCGGCGATGTCGACGCCGGTGCGCAGCGGTGGGTTGACCTTGTACACCGGGTCGTAGGCGCCTGTGGGGCTCCAGTCCTTCGCGAGCGCGGGGCTCGCCAGCTCGCCCCTCCCGCCCACGACCTCGTCGGTGAGTAGCAGGTGGTGCGGGGTCACCTCGGCGGTGACCCGCACACCCCGCGCCTTCGCCTGGCGCAGCACCTCGACGCTACCCGCGGTGGAGACGTGGCAGATGTGCAACCGGCTGCCCACGTGCTCGGCGAGCAGCACGTCCCGAGCGATGATCGCCTCCTCGGCGACCGCCGGCCAGCCGGTCAGGCCGAGGCGGGTGGACACCTCACCCTCGTGCATCTGCGCGCCCTCGGTGAGCCGGGGCTCCTCGGCGTGCTGGGCGATGATGCCGTCGAACGCCTTGACGTACTCCAGGGCCCGGCGCATCAGCTTCGGGTCGGCGACGCAGTGCCCGTCGTCGGAGAAGATCCTTACCTGGGCGGCGGAATCGGCCATCGCGCCCAACTCGGCCAGGTACTCGCCGGCGAGGCCGACGGTGACCGCGCCGATCGGTTGCACGTCGACCAACCCGGCCTCCCGGCCCAGCCGCCAGACCTGCTCCACCACTCCGGCGGTGTCGGCCACCGGCGAGGTGTTCGCCATCGCGCACACCGCCGTGTAGCCGCCCAGCGCCGCCGCCCGCGAGCCGGTCTCGACCGTTTCGGCGTCCTCTCGGCCCGGCTCGCGCAGGTGGGTGTGTAGGTCGACCAGGCCGGGCAGAGCGACCAGGCCGGTGCCGTCGACCACGGTGGCGTCCGGCGCGACGATGCCCGCGCCGGTCCCGGTCACGACACCGTCGCGGATCAGCAGGTCGGTCGGCTCGGCGCCGACGACACTCACGTTGGTGATCAGGTACGCGGTCACCGGTTGCTCCCTCCGAGCAGCAGATAGAGGACGGCCATCCGGACAGAAACGCCGTTGGCGACCTGTTCGACGATGGTGGAGCGGGGCGAGTCGGCCACCTCTGGCGTGATCTCCATGCCCCGGTTCATCGGGCCGGGATGCATGACGATCGAGTGCTCGGGCAGCCGGCGCATGCGCGGGCCGTCGAGGCCGTAGCGGCGGGCGTACTCGCGGGCGGACGGGAAGTAGGAGTCACTCATCCGCTCACGCTGCACCCGCAGCATGATCACCACGTCCGAGTGCGGAAGCACCGCGTCCAGGTCATACGAGACGTCGGTGCCGGGTGCGAGCGCCGCCGCGATGTCCACCGGGATGAGTGTCGGCGGGCCGACCAGGGTGACCTTCGCGCCGAGGGTGGACAGCAGTAGGACGTTGGAGCGGGCGACCCGGCTGTGCAACACGTCCCCGACCACCGCGACCGAGAGACCGGCGAGCCGACCCAACCGGGAACGCATCGTGTACGCGTCGAGCAGCGCCTGGGTCGGGTGCTCGTGGGTGCCGTCGCCGGCGTTGACCACCGAGCCGTCGACCCAGTCGGCGAGCCGGTGCGGCGCTCCGGAAGCGGGATGCCGGACGACGACAGCGTCGGCACCCATCGCCTGGAGGGTCAGCGCGGTGTCCTTCAGGCTCTCCCCCTTGGCAACGCTGGAGCCCTTCGCCGAAAAGTTGATCACGTCGGCGCTGAGCCGCTTGGCGGCGGCCTCGAACGAGATCCGGGTGCGGGTGGAGTCCTCGTAGAAGAGATTCACCACGGTCCGGCCGCGCAGCGCAGGCAGCTTCTTGACCTCACGCCCGGCGACGGTGGCCATCTCGGCGGCGGTGTCCAGGATCCGGGTCGCGGTGGCGGCGTCCAGATCCGCGCCGGAAAGCAGGTGACGGATCATGCGGGGCTCTGCCGGTCTTCCGTTCGCGACTGCGGGGCTCGCAAGCTCACTCCTCGCGCTCACGGACGCCACCTCTCGTTCGCGACTGCGGGGCTCGCAAGCTCACTCCTCGCGCTCACGGACGCCACCTCTCGTTCGCGACTGCGGGGCTCGCAAGCTCACTCCTCGCGCTCACGCGGCACCCCCGAAAAGCTTGACCTCGTCCGTGCCGTCGGTCTCCGCGAGGGTGACCTTCACGCTCTCGGCCAGCGAGGTCGGGATGTTCTTGCCGACATAGTCGGCGCGGATGGGCAGCTCGCGGTGGCCGCGGTCGACCAGGACGGCGAGCTGGACCGACGCGGGGCGGCCGACGTCGTTCAGCGCGTCGAGCGCGGCACGCACGGTACGGCCGGAGAACAGCACGTCGTCAACGAGGACCACCCGCTTGCCGTCGATACCGCCGACAGGCAGCTCCGTGGGCCCGACCGCGCGGGTGGCGTGCTGGCGAAGGTCGTCGCGGTACAAGGTGATGTCGAGCACGCCGACGGGGACGTCGACCCCCTCGAAGGCGCTGATCCGGGCGGCGAGCCGCCGGGCGAGGGGCGCACCTCGGGTCGGGATGCCGAGCAGCACGGTGTGCTGGGCGCCCTGGGTCTTCTCCAGGATCTGGTGGGCGATACGGTCGACCACGCGCTGCACGTCGGCACTGGCGAGGATCACCTTCACCGAGGGTTGCGGCGCGGTCGTCGAGCGGGCAGCCGGTGAGTAGGCCACGGCGGACCCCCTTTCCCGCCTCACGGGACGGGTCGTTAAAGGACGTCGGAAGACCGGCACGAATCGCAGGGACCGGCCGGGGCTCTGACCACGTTACCAGTGGTCACGGCCCGGACAGTCGCCGGGCGCTGACCCGGCGCTCAGGGCGACGAAATGGGGACAACTCCCGCAGCACTCCCAACGGTAAGGTCACGACCACTTGACCGGCTGTCGCAATCCCCGTACCGTCACGCTCCGTAGCGATCGACGGGAGAACCCCGAGCAGCACTGGGAGTGTCCGAATGCCCTCTGAGTACGCCAAGTCGCTGGGCGCCCGCCTGCGCTCCATCCGCCAGCAGCAGGGCCTGTCCCTGCAGGGCGTGGAGGAGAAGTCGAACGGGCGGTGGAAGGCCGTGGTGGTCGGCTCGTACGAGCGCGGCGACCGAGCCGTCACCGTGTCCCGTCTCGCCGAGCTGGCCGACTTCTACCGCGTTCCCGTCTCCGAGCTGCTGCCCGACGGCAGCGGTGTCCGCCACGAGCCAACCAGCAAGATCGTGCTCGACCTCGAGCGGCTCTACGACGAGGCCTCGGAGGAGCTCGCCTACGTCGCCCGGTACGCTCGGGCGATCCAGCAGCAGCGCGGGGACTACAACGGACGGGTCCTGTCGATCCGCGCCGACGACCTGCGCGCCCTGGCGATCGTCTACGACGCCTCGCCGTCCGGACTGATCGAGCGGCTGACCGAGCACGGTGTGCTCGTCGCCGATCCGCGGGCGTTCTTCGCCTCCTGAGCACCGACGACCGCAAAGGGCCCGTGCCGTCCGCGTCCGGCACGGGCCCTTTCGTCGTCCCTGTCGCGTCGCGCGACGAAGTTCCTGTCGCGTCGCGCGCCGACACAGCTCAGCGGGTCGCGTACTCGGCGATCCGCCCCAGGATTCCGTTGAGGAAGCGTGGCGAGTCGTCGGTCGACATCTGCCGGGCCAGCTCCGCAGCCTCGCTGATCGCCACCGCGTCGTCGATCTCGTCGACGTAGAGCAGCTCGTAGACGGCGATCCGGGCGAGGTTGCGGTCCACTGCCGGCATCCGGTCCAGCGTCCAACCCTCGGCGTAGCTGGCGATCAGCTCGTCGATCCGGTCGAGGTGGCCAGCGACCCCCTCGACCAGGCTGACCGCATACCCCAGGTGCTCCGGGCGCGGCTTCTCGATCCGCTCGACGTAGCCGGCGAGCACCTCGATCGGTGGACGGCCCCGCAGGTCGGCCTCGAAGAGCACGTCCAGCGCCCGCTTGCGCGCCTTGCGGCGCGCCGGCATCTGCTGTTTGGGACCCTCGGCCATCAGGCGCGGCCGAGGTAACGGCCGTCGCGAGTGTCGACCTTGATCTTCTCGCCGGTGGTGATGAAGAGCGGCACCTGCACGGTCGCGCCGGTCTCGACGGTGGCCGGCTTGTTGCCGCCGGTCGAGCGGTCACCCTGGAGGCCGGGCTCGGTGTACGTGATTTCCAGCACCACGCTGGTCGGCAGCTCGACGTAGAGCGGCACGCCCTCGTGGGTGGCGACGATCACCTCGGCCTCGGGTAGCAGGTAGTTGGCCGCCTCACCGACCGTGCCACCGAGGACGGTGATCTGGTCGAACGTCTCCAGGTCCATGAAGACGTAGTCCTCGCCGTCGGCGTACAGGTACTGCATGGTGCGCTTGTCGACTGTGGCGGTCTCGACCTTGGTGCCCGCGTTGAAGGTCTTGTCGACCACCTTGCCGGAGAGCACGTTCTTCAGCGTGGTACGCACGAACGCACCACCCTTACCAGGCTTGACGTGCTGGAACTCGACGACGGCCCACAGCTCACCATCGAGGTTGAGTACCAGGCCGTTCTTCAGGTCGTTGGTGGTGGCCATTTCCTGCCTTGATCATCAATTGGCGGACAGACCTGCCAAGTCTACTAGCAGCGTCGGCGGCGCCCCGCCCGCCACCGTCCACCCGCGGTCACACCGCGCGGCCGGCAACCGACGGGCTCCGCGCCCTCGTCCTGCACGCGCCCGTACCACGACCCGGTGATGAACGGCGCGACGGCGATCGACCGGGCGGGCCCCCGCTTCACGCTCCGCATGGCGCGGCGTGTCCACGACCGGACGTGTCGTGACGTTTCACCGATCAGGCGGAGCGGGCCGCCAGGTGGTGCAGGGCGAGGCGGTAGCCGTCCACACCCAGCCCGCAGATCACCCCGGTCGCCACGGCGGAGACGACGGAATGGTGCCGGAACTCCTCCCGGGCGTGGATGTTGGAGATGTGCACCTCGACCAGCGGGGCACGCAGCATCGCGCAGGCGTCCCGGAGCGCGATCGAATAGTGCGACCAGGCCGCCGGATTGAGCACCACCGCCGCCTCCTCGTCGGCCGCGCGGTGCAGCCAGCCGAGCAACTCGTGCTCGGCGTCGGTCTGCCGCACCGTCACGTCCAGCCCGAGGCCCCGACCGGTCCGCTCGCACAGCTCTACCAGGTCGGCGTAGCTGGTGCCGCCGTACACCGCGGGCTGCCGGGTGCCCAGGCAGCCCAGGTTCGGGCCGTTCAGCACGTACACCCTCATTCGGCGACCTCGCGGTAGGCCGCGGCCAACAGTTCGTCGTCGGGCCCCTCGAGGACCCCCGGGCGAGCCAGACCGTCGAGCACCACGAAGCGCAGCCGGTCGCCCCGGGCCTTCTTGTCGACCCGCATGGTGGCCAGCAGCCGCGGCCACGCGTCGGCGGCGTACCGGGTCGGCAGCCCGAGCGCGGCCACCGCGGCGCGGTGCCGCTCCGCCGTGGCCCCGTCGAGCCGGCCGGCGAGCCGGGCCAGCGCCGCGGCGTACACCAGACCGACGGCCACCGCGTGGCCGTGCCGCCAACGGTAGCCCTCGACCTTCTCGATCGCGTGGGCGAGCGTGTGGCCGTAGTTGAGCACCTCGCGGACACCGGACTCGCGCAGGTCGCCGGAGACCACGTCGGCCTTGACCCGAATCGCCCGCTCGATCAGCTCGCGGGTCACCGGAGCACCCGGGTCGGTGGCCACGGCCGGGTCCCGCTCGACCAGGTCGAGGATGACCGGATCGGCGACGAACCCGCACTTGACCACCTCGGCCAGCCCGGCCGCCAGGTCCACGGTCGGCAGGCTGTCGAGCGTGCCGAGGTCGGCCAGCACCCCCACCGGCGGGTGGAACGCCCCGACCAGGTTCTTGCCTGCGGCGGTGTTGATCCCGGTCTTGCCGCCGACGGCCGCGTCCACCATGCCGAGCAGGGAGGTCGCCACCGGCACCCACCGCACACCGCGCAGCCAGCAGGCCGCCACGAAGCCGGCCAGGTCGGTGACCGCGCCGCCGCCGACGCCGACCACAGCGTCGGTACGGGTGAAGCCCACCTCGCCGAGCCGGTCCCAGCAGGCCGCCGCGACATCGATGTGCTTGCCACCCTCGGCGTCGGGCACCTCGATCGGCAGCGGGGTGACTCCGGCGGTCCGGAGCCGGTCGCCGATCGCGTCGGCCAATTCCTTGAGCGGCGGCGCGTGCAGCACCGCCGCGCGGGTCGCCTCGGGCAGCAGGGCGGGCAGCTCGCCGAGCAGATCGCGGCCCACCAGCACGTCGTACGGCCGCTCGCCGCCGACCGGGATCCGGGTCACCTCGTCCATCGCCGGCAGCCTAGTCCAGCCACGGCCCGCGTCGCCCGCATCGTCCACAGGTAGGGATCACCGGCGCGCCCAGTCGGCGAGCCGCTCCGCGTGGGCGGCCACCTCGTCACGCAGCGCGTCCGGCCGGACCACCGTGAACGGCCAGCCGAGCCCGGCGAGCAGCACCGCCATCCCGTCCAGACGCTCCGCCCGGACCCGCATCAGCACCCCGTCGGCCGTGGCGGACAGCTCGGCCGTGCTGGGCGGCAGGCGGCGCCGGGCGGTTGCCAGGTCGACCGCCAGGAGCACCTCGACCTCGTGTGCCCACGGGACGGCGGCCAGGGACCGGGCCACCTGGGCCACCGGGTCGAAGCCCTTGGGCGCGACGAACGTCTCGTCCCCCGACGTCACCGCGCCGAGCCGATCCAGCCGGAAGGTGCGGACCTCCGCGCGCCGGTGGTCGTGGCCGGTGACGTACCACCGGCCGGCGTGGAAGACCAGCCCGTACGGGTCGAGCTCCCGCTCGGCGGTGTCGCCGGCCCGCGAACGGTGCGTCACCCGGACGCGCCGGCCGTGCCGGGCCGCGTCGGCGAGCGCGAGCAGGGTGTCGGTGGCGGGGCGGGCGGTCGACTCGACGCGACGCAGGGTGAACCCGAGGTGTTCCACCACGGCGGCGAGCCGGTCGGCCAGCGCGGCGGGCAGCACCCGGCGGATCTTGGCGGTGGCGGTGGCGGTGGCCGGCTGCTCGGTGCCGAGGCCGAGGTGGTCGGCGGCGAGCAGGCCGAGCAGGACGGCGACCGCCTCGTCGTCGGTGAGCATCAGCGGGGGGAGCTTGTAGCCGGGGCGCAGGCGGTACCCGCCGTACCGGCCCCGGTCGGCGGTCACCGGAATGCCCAGTTCCACGAGCGTGGCCGCGTACCGGCGGACAGTACGCCCGTCGACGCCGAGCCGCGTGGCCAGCTCGGCCCCGGTGAGCCGGTGGTGGCTCTGCAACAGCTCCAGCAGCCCGAGCACTCTCCCGGCGGGATGTGACACGGCACACTCCTCGAAAACGGGCAGGATCTGTCCGGATTCGATCCTACAGTTGTCGTCCAGACCACGAGATTGGGGATCGCGATGGCGACATTCGTACTGGTGCCGGGATTTTGGCTGGGTGGCTGGGTGTGGCAGGAAGTGACGGCCGACCTGCGCGGACGGGGACACGACGTGTACCCGGTGACGCTCACCGGCGTGGCCGAGCGGGACCACCTGGCCGGCCCGGAGGTCGGGCTGGAGACGCACACCCGGGACGTCGTCCGGCTCATCGAGACGGCGGACCTGCGCGACGTGGTCCTGGTCGGCCACTCCGGTGGTGGGCTGCCGGTGACGCAGGCGGCGGACCGGATCCCGGACCGCGTCGGCCGGGTGGTCTACGTGGAGAGCGGGCCGATGCCCGACGGGATGGCACAGTTCGACAGCAACCCGCCGGAGGAACAGGAGCGGCTGCGAACGCGGATCGGCGACGGCCACCTGCTCCCCCCGCCCGCCTGGGAGCCGACCAGCGACCCGCAGAACCTGGCCGGACTGGACGCCGCCGTCCTGACCCTGCTGCGTCGGCGGGCCACCGGGCATCCATTGCGCGCCGCCACCGATCCGGTCCGGCGCACCGGCGGGCGGGCGGTGCCGACCGCCCTGGTGGCCTGCACGTTCCCGCTCGAGCTGGTGGAACGGATGATCACGCAGCGGCACCCGTTCTTCGCCGGGCTGGCCGGCAGCGACCTGCACGCGCTGCCGACCGGGCACTGGCCGATGCTCAGCGAACCGAAGGCGCTGGCCGGGTTGCTGGATCGGATCGGGGCGGGACAGCCACGGTGACCGGGCGGACGCTCACCGCTTCAGTTGGCCGGCGATCTCGGCGGCGATGTCGGCGGGATCTCGGCCGTCGGTGACCACGGTCGCGGTGGCGACCTCGGCGTACAACGGCCGGCGCTGCTCCATCAGGTGCTTGAGCGTGGCCCGTGGGTTGATCGCGAGTAGCGGCCGGCCGGCGCCGAGGCCCACCCGTCTGACCGCGTCGGGCAGCTCCACAGAGAGGTGCACCACCCGGTGGCCGACGAGGGCGGCGCGGGTCTCCGCGGCGAGGATCGCGCCGCCGCCGAGGGCGAGCACCCCGGAGCCGGCGGCCAGCGCCTCCGACACCGCCGCCCGTTCGAGGGCCCGGAAGCGCGTCTCCCCCTCGTCCACGAAGATCTCCAGGATCGGCTTGCCGGCCATCCGCTCGACGTCGATGTCGGTGTCCCGGAACTCGACGCCGAGCCGAGCGGCGAGCGCCTGCCCGACGGTCGTCTTGCCGGAACCCGGCGCCCCGACAAGGACGCAGACCGGCGCCATCAGCGGATCAACAGAGCGTCGAGGTAGCCGGCGAGGTTGCGGCGCGCCTCGACGACGGAGTCCCCACCGAACTTCTCCACCGCCGCCTCGGCGAGCACCAGCGCCACCATCGCCTCGGCGACGACCGCGGCCGCCGGCACGGCGCACACGTCGGAACGCTGGTTGATCGCGGTGGCCGGCTCGCCGGTAGTGACGTCCACCGTCGACAGGGCCCGGTTCAGCGAGGAGATCGGCTTCATCGCGGCCTTCACCCGCAGCGGATCGCCGGTGGTGATGCCGCCCTCCAGGCCGCCGGCCCGGTCGGTAACCCGCCGAACCCCGGTGGCGGTGGGGATGATCTCGTCGTGCGCCTCGGAGCCCCGCGAGCGTGCCTGAAGCCAACCGTCGCCGATCTCCACGCCCTTGATCGCCTGGATGGACATCAGCGCGGTGGCGAGCCGCGCGTCGAGCTTGCGGTCCCACTGCACGTGGCTGCCGAGACCCGGCGGCACTCCGTAGGCCAGGACCTCGACCACGCCACCAAGCGTGTCGGCGGCCTTCTTCGCCGCGTCGACCTCGGCGACCATCCGCGCGCTCGCCTCCGGGTCCAGGCAGCGCAGCGGGTCGGCGTCGATCCGCTCGGCGTCGGCCGGGGTCGGCCGCAGGCCGGGCTTCGCGGCGACCGACCCCAGCTCCACCACGTGCGAGACGATCTCGACGCCGAGCGCCTGCGTCAACAGTGCCTTCGCCACCGTGCCGACCGCCACCCGGGCGGCGGTCTCCCGGGCGCTGGCCCGCTCCAGAATCGGGCGGGCGTCGGTGTGCCCGTACTTCTGCATGCCGGCCAGGTCGGCGTGGCCGGGACGCGGCCGGGTCAACGGCGCGTTTCGGGCCTGCCTGGCCAGTTCGTCGGGGTCGACCGGGTCCGCGGCCATGACGGTGCGCCACTTCGGCCACTCCGAGTTGCCGATCCGGATGGCGACCGGGCTGCCAAGAGTGACACCGTGCCGCAGACCACCAACGATCTCGATCTCGTCCCGCTCGAAGGACATTCGCGCGCCCCGGCCGTAGCCGAGCCGGCGCCGGGCCAGCTCACCGGCGATGTCCCCGGTGGTCACCTCAACCCCGGCCGGCACCCCCTCGAGCAGTGCGACAAGGGCGGGACCGTGCGATTCCCCTGCAGTCAACCAGCGCAACACAGCGGCCAGTCTGTCACGACCGTTCGCCGTCCACGTGGGGTGGCCGGCCCGTCCCGCCCTGCGGACGCGGCCGTCCGTAGCCGGCCGGCAGACCGGATCACGGCGAACCCGTATGATCATGGACGGAGTGCCGGGAAGCCCGGTCGGCGACGAATCCATCGACTCCTCAGGAGGCACCGGTGCTGCTCTTCGCGTTCGCGACCGTGCTGCTGCTCGCGGTCCTGCTGTCCAGCCTGGCGCACCGGACCATCCTCTCCACCGCGGTGCTCTTCCTGGTCGCCGGTTTCGTACTCGGCCCGGACACCACCGGCGTGCTGGACATCACCGCCGACAGCGAGATCGTCGCCACCCTAGCCGAGCTGGCACTGTTCACCGTGCTCTTCACCGACGGCATGCGGGTCGGATTCGCGGACCTGCGGACGGCGTGGCGGCTACCGGGCCGGGCGCTCGGCTGGGGCCTGCCGCTGACCCTGGCGATCACAGCGCTGCTCGCGCACTACGTGGCCGGCCTGGGCTGGCCGGAAGCGCTGCTGATCGGCGCGGTCCTCGCCCCCACCGACCCGGTCTTCGCCGCAGCGCTGGTCGGCAACGAACGGGTGCCCGGCCGGCTGCGGCACCTACTCAACGTCGAGTCCGGGATCAACGACGGCCTCGCGTTGCCGTTCGTCATCCTCTTCCTGGCGATCGCCGCCAACTCCGACGACCTGCACCTGGACGAACTGGGCACCGAGCTGCTGCTCGGCGTGGTGATCGGGGTGGCGGTGCCATGGCTCGCGCTACGGCTGGAGAGGATGAGGTTCTTCTCCGCCTCCACCCAGTACGAGCCGCTCAACGGGGTGGCGATCGGCCTTTTGGTGCTCGCGCTCGGGCTGGTGACCCACGCCAACCTGTTCCTGGCCGCGTTCGCCGCCGGTATCACCGTCGCCACCTTCGGCGAGCGGCAGCGGGAGAGCTTCGAGCACTTCGGCGAGCTGATCGCCGAGTTGTTCAAGCTCGCCGCCCTGCTGGTCTTCGGCGCGCTGATCTCGGTGGAGTTCCTCGGCGAGATCCACTGGACCGGTTGGGTCTTCGCGGTCCTGGCCATCGTGGTGGCCCGCCCGCTCGCGCTCGCGGTGTCGTTCCTCGGCTCGCACCTGACTCGCACCGAGCAGTTCGCAGCGATGTGGTTCGGCCCGAAGGGCTTCGCCTCGGTGGTGTACGGCCTGCTCGTGCTCCAGGCCGGTATCGCCGCCAGCGACGAGGTGTTCCACCTGGTGGCGCTGACCGTGGTGCTGTCGATCCTGGCGCATTCCTCCACCGACGTGGTGATCGCCCGGATCTTCGAGCCGACGACGACACCGCACTGGTACGAGCGACTCCGGGCCGCCTCGGCGGAACGGCGGGATCGACGGCAGAGCGGCGACCCACGGCCACCGTCGTGACGCGGGTGGCCGTTCGGACCACGAGCCGCGACGTGGCGAAGCCAGCGGTCAGTCGCTCCGCGCCGCGGCCAGGGCGGCGGCCATCGCGTCACGAGGTGCGGGTACGCCGGTGAACTGCTCGAACTGGCCGACCGCCTGGGCCAACAGCAGGTCGAGACCGGAGACGATCCGGCAGCCGGCGGACTGCGCGGCGGCGGCCAGGGCGGTCGGCCACGGATGGTAGAGGGCGTCGAAGAGCACCGTGTCCGGGCGCCAGGCCACGGCGGCGGCGAGCGGGTCGGCGACGCCGGCCGGCACGGTCGAGATCACCACGTCGGCGGCACACCACGTGGCGGCCTCGTCCCACGGCGCCCCGGCCAGCGGTACTCCCACCGCCCGGGCCACCGGGCGCAGTTCGTCGATCGCCACCGCGCGCCGGGCCACCACGGTCACCGTGCGGGCCCGCAGTCGCGCCGACGCGGCGACCGCCGCCCGGGCGGTGCCGCCGGCGCCGAGCACGGTCATCTGGGCGCCCGGGCCCACGCCGGCCGCGGTCAGCACCTCGACCACGCCGGCGATGTCGGTGTTGTCCGCGTACCAGCTGCCGTCCGGCCGTCGTACCAGCGTGTTGGCCGCGCCGACGGCGGCGGCGGCCGGTGACGCGGCGGCCGCCACCGCGAGTGCCGCCTCCTTGCCCGGCATGGTCACCGAGAGCCCAGCCCACTCCGGGCCGAGACCGGCGACCAGTTCGGGCAGTTCCCACTCCGCGCACTCGAACCGGGAGTACGACCAGCCGTTCAGACCGGCCGCCGCGTAGCCGGCGATGTGGATCAATGGGGAGAGGGAGTGCGCGACCGGCTTGCCGACCACCGCCGCCCGCCGTGCGACCGCCATCAGAGGACGCCGTTCTCCTTGGCCTTCTCGATATTGCGGTTGTGTTCGGCGTCGGTCACCGCGAAGGCCGAGTGGCCCTCCTTGTCGATCGCGACGAAGAAGAGCCACTTGCCCTCCGGCGGGTTCATCGCGCCTTCCATCGCCTGCTTACCCGGATTGTTGATCGGGGTCGGCGTCAGCCCGGCTTGGGCATGGGTGCTGTACGGGTTCTCCGCGTCGTAGAGCTCCGCCCGCGTCATGTCCTTCGAGGCCTTGGTCTCCTTCCCGGTCAGCTCCCAGTAGTAGTTGACCGAGACGTCGAACTGCAGGCAGTCGCACGGGAAGGTGCCGCTGTAGACCCGGTTGTACGCGACCCGGGCGATCTTGCCCAGATCGTCGGCGTTGCCCGCCTCGGCCTGGGCCAGCGACGCGACGATCAGCGCCTCGTACGGGCTGATCTTGCGTTCCTTCTGCACCCGGTCAGCGAACTGGATCTCGTCGGCGACGGCGAGGAAGTTCTCCACCATCAGTGAGAGCATGCCCTCAGCCGTCGGAGTGGGTGGGACCTCGTACGTGTCCGGGTAGAGGAAACCCTCGACAGACTTCGCCGACTTCTTGCCGTCGTCCCGGTTGAACCACCAGTCCGGCACGCCGAGCGCGACTGGATCCTTCGCCGCGGCCTCGAAATCCCCGACCGGGATCTTGGTCTTCTCGGAGAGCAACCGGTAGACGTTCTTGGCGGTGCGCCCCTCGGGGATGGTGACCGTGTTGGTGACCTTGTTCGTCAAGTCCAGCAGCGCAGCGACGGCGCTCTCGCCGCTCATCTGCCTGCGCAGCTTGTACACGCCCGGCTGGATGTTCGTACTGAGAGGGTCGTCCTCCGCCGCCTCGACGAACGCCTTGGTGCTCCGCACCACGTCCGCGTCGTAGAGCGCGACCGCCATGTCGGCGATCAGAGCGCCCTGCTTGATCTCGACGTTCACCTCGCCCGTGCCGGTGCCGGCGTAGTCGGGCGTGACGAGGTAGCTCTGGATCCGCTCGAAGCCGTAGAAAGCGCCACCTCCGATGCCGCCGAGCAAAACGAGGGCCAGCAGCAGGGCCAGGACGGTCTTGCCGCGCCCACCGCCCGACCCACCCTTGCGCTTGCGGACGTAGCTGCGCCGATGCCGGCCCTTCTCCCCCCGTTCCCGCTCATCGAACCCGAGGTCCAGATCGTCGATCATCCTGTCCGCCTCCGCTGCCCATCCAGCCAGCTCTGCAGAATCTCCACCGCAGCGACCTGGTCGACCACCGCACGCTGTCGTCGTCCCCGGACACCACGCTCCGCAAGCCTACGAGACGCCACGACGGTGGACATCCTCTCGTCGGAGAGCGTCACCGGCACGGGCGCAATGACATCGCCCAACCGGGCGGCATACGCCGTTGCGTGGACAGCGGCCGGACCCTGCTTTCCGGCAAGGGTCACCGGAAGCCCGACGACGACCTCGACCGCTTCGTGTTCCACGACCAGTGCGGCCAACTCTGCGATGTCACTGGGAACCGCGTCGGGTGCCGCGGTGCGGTCACGGGCCAGCGTGACCAGCGGCGTGGCCAGCACACCGTGCGGATCCGACCGGGCCACCCCCACCCGGACCTGACCGACGTCCACGCCAAGCCGGACTCCTCGGGACAGTTCAGTCACCGACTGTAACCCCCGGGTCGGAACGGGCCAGGGCGGACCACATGGTCCGCCCTGGCCACCCACGGTCGACGCCTCACGTCTCGGCGACCGCCTTCTCGACGGTGAGCAGCAGGTTGGCGGCTTCCGCAGCCGGCAGCCCGCCGCCCTGGGCCAGGTCGGGGCTGCCCCCGCCACGGCCGGAGAGGGCCGCCTTGACGAGGTCGGCCGCCGACAGGCCACGGCTACGGGCCGCCGGGTTGACCGCCACCACCAGCGACGCCTTGCCGTTGGCCCGCGCGGCCACCGCGACCACGGCCGGCCGCACCGGGTCGATCTTGCCGCGGATCTCCTGGGCGAGGGTCCGCACGTCGTTGCCAGCCGCGCCCTCCGGGGCCTCGGTGCCGACGTACGCGATTCCGCGCACGTCCCTGGCCTGCGCCGCGAACGCCGCCGCCCCGCCGAGCACCAGCTGGGCCCGCAGCTTCTCCAACTCCTTCTCGGCGTCGCGCAGCTGGCTCACCGTCTGCTCGACCCGGTCGGCCACCTGGTCGCTGGGCACCCGATACAGCTCGGCCAGGCGGGAGACCAGCAGATGCTCGCGGGCAAGGAAGTCGAACGCGTCCATCCCGACCAGTGCCTCGACCCGGCGGACACCGGACCCGATGGACGACTCGGACAGGATCTTCACCAGGCCGAGCTGGCCCGACCGGGCCACGTGGGTGCCGCCGCACAGCTCCCGGGCGTAGTCGCCGACCTCCACCACCCGCACCTGCTCACCGTACTTCTCGCCGAACAGCGCCATCGCGCCGATCCGCCGCGCCTCCGCCAGCGAGGTGACGAACGCGTGCACCTCCAGGTCGGCCAGGAGCACCTCGTTGACCTGCTGCTCGACGTCACGCAGCACGCTCGGCGCCACCCCGGTCGGGGTGTTGAAGTCGAACCGGAGCCGGCCCGGCGCGTTCAGCGAGCCGGCCTGGGTGGCGGACTCGCCGAGGACGTTGCGCATGGTCTGGTGCACCAGGTGGGTCGCGGTGTGCGACCTGGAGATCGCCCGCCGGCGACTGGTGTCGATCTCGGCGAAGCCAGCCTCGCCGGTACGCACCTCGCCCCGGAGCACCCGGGCCCGGTGCACGATCAGCCCCGGCACGGGCTGCTGCACGTCGAGGACCTCGACCTGGCCACCAGCCACGGTGATCATGCCAAGGTCGGGCTGCTGGCCACCGCCCTCGGCGTAGAACGGGGTGACGTCGAGCACCAGCTCGACCGTGTCCCCCTCGACCGCCGCCCGGCGCGGACCGTCGGTGCCGAGCACCGCCCGCACCGTCGCCTCGCGGGCGACCTCGTGGTAACCGGTGAAGGTGACCGGGCCGCCCTCGTCGAGCACCCCGCGGTACGACGAAAGGTCGGTGTGGCCCGTCTTGCGCGCCTGCGCGTCAGCCTTCGCCCGAGACCGCTGGTCGGCCATCAGCCGGCGGAAGCCCTCAGAGTCGACCTGAAGTCCCTGCTCGGCCGCGATCTCCAGAGTGAGATCGATCGGGAAGCCGTACGTGTCGTGCAGCTGGAAGGCCTGCTCGCCGGTGATCGCCGCCTTGCCGGCCGTGCGGGTCTCGGCGATGGCCGTGTCCAGGATCGTCGTGCCGGCGCGCAGCGTGGCGAGGAAGGCGTCCTCCTCCGCGTACGCGTACTGCGAGATGCGGTCGAAGTCGGTGGCCAACTCCGGGTACGACGGCGCCATGCAGTCCCGGGCCACCGGCAGCAGCTCGGGCAACGCCCGGTCCTGCCAGCCGAGCAGTCGTACCGCCCGGATCGCCCGACGCATGATGCGGCGCAGCACGTAGCCACGCCCCTCGTTGCTCGGGGTCACCCCGTCACCGATCAGCATCAGCGCGGTGCGCACGTGGTCGGCGATCACCCGCAGCCGCACGTCGTCGGGGTGTGACTCGCTGGCCACGTGCCCGGAGCGCGCGCCGTACCGCCTGCCGGTCAACTCCGCAGCCCTGGCCAGGATCGGCCGAACCTCGTCGATCTCATACAGGTTGTCCACGCCCTGCAGGATCGACGCCATCCGCTCCAGGCCCATGCCGGTGTCGATGTTCTTCGCCGGCAGCTCGCCGAGGATCGGGTAGTCCTCCTTGCCGGTTCCCGGGCCGCGCTCGTACTGCATGAAGACGAGGTTCCAGAACTCCATGTAGCGGTCCTCGTCGACCGCTGGGCCGCCCTCACGGCCGTACTCCGGCCCCCGGTCGTAGAACAGCTCCGAGCACGGGCCGCACGGGCCGGGGATGCCCATCGACCAGAAATTGTCCACCTTGCCCCGGCGCACGATCCGCTCGGCCGGCACCCCCACCGACCGCCAGATCTCGTACGCCTCGTCGTCGTCCAGGTAGACGGTCGGCCAGATCCGCTCCGGATTCAGCCCGAAGCCGCCCGCCTCGGTTGGCTTGGTCACCAGGTCCCAGGCGAGCGGGATCGCGCCGTCCTTGAAGTAGTCACCGAAGGAGAAGTTGCCGTTCATCTGGAAGAACGTGCCGTGCCGGCTGGTCTTGCCGACCTCGTCGATATCCGGCGTACGGATGCACTTCTGCACACTGACCGCCCGCCGATAGGACGGGGTCTGCTGGCCCAGGAAGTACGGGACGAACTGCACCATGCCCGCGTTGACGAACAGCAGGTTCGGGTCGCTGATGGCGGGCAGCGGAGCGGACGGCACCACGGCGTGACCGTTCGCCTCGAAGTGCGCGAGGTACCGCCGCTTGATCTCCGCCGTCTTCATCGCTGGTGTTCCTCCGGGAAAATCTCTCGGTCGCCGACGCGCGGGTCCTCCCGCAGCTCGGCGAACTGGTCGTCGAACGTCTCGCCCTGGGCGAATGCCTCGTGGATTTCCTGCTCCCGCTCGGCCATCCCGATCCGGACGTCCTCCACGAAGCTACGCAGCGACTCGACCAGGCTGCCAGCGGATTCCGACAGCCCACTCGCGATCCCGGCCGGCGTGTACGCCTGCGCGGTCCGGGTGGCCTTGCGGACCACCACCACGCCGACGGCCAGCCCGATGCCGAGCCAGAACAACCGCCTCATGCTCTCATCCTCCTGGTCGCCCCCGTCCGGGGTCAGCCCTTGCCGCGCCGGGCGGCCCGCCGCTGCTGCTTGATGGTGTCGCGGACCTCGCGCTCGGTCTCGGCGTGCCGGCGGGCGGCAGCGGCCCTGCGCACGCCGTAACCGAAGGCGGCGACCTTGACCAGCGGGTTAGCCGCGGCTGCGGAGACGACGGTGGCGAGGTTGGCCACGTTGGCGGTGACGTTCTGCGCGTGGCTGGTCATGGTGTCGACCTTGGCGAGTTGGAGGTTGACGCCGTCCAGCGAGGTCTGCACCTGCTCCAACGCGGTGTTGACGTTCTTCACGGTGGTGTTGACGTCGCCGAGCAGCGGCGCGGTGCGGTCGTTGAGGTCGTTGATCATCCGGGTGGTGGCGTCCACCGTGTGCCGTAGCCGCAGGATGGGCAGTGTCAGGATCAACACCAGTATCGCGAACGCGATCGCCGCGATCAGCGCCGCGACCTCTCCAAAGTCCACGCCTGTCCTCCTCGAGCCGAATCCGCGGCCCCGGGCCGTACCGGAACGCCGCGACCGTCGTACGACAACCATGCCGCCCGCCCCCAGGGACGAACAACGGGAGCAGGCAGGACTGCCAGCCCCAGACCCTACCGTCCGTGCTGAAAAACGACTCAGGACGGTGAGGGTGTCAACTCACCGAGCGGGTCCTCACTCAGCGTCGGGAAGGGATCCTCACCGGTCAGCGACGGGTCGGTGCTCGGCTGTGGCCGCGTGCGGTCGTCGTCGATCGCGTTGCGGACCTTCACCGACACCAACGAGCCGGTGCACTCCTTCGCTGCGGTCGACGGATCCGGCGACGGCACCACCGCCGGCTCGCCGTCCACCGGCGGCGGTACGCAGGTGGGCGGGCGCACCCAGAGGTCAAGAGTCAGCTCGTCCTGGCGCCAGCAGGTGTAGCTGCCCTTCTCCTCCTGTTCCGGGCAGCGCTCCACCTCCCACCGCCGCCAGCCGTCCCGCGCCAGCGCCGCCTCGTACACCTGGGCGGTCTCCTCCGGCGTCCCGTCGGACTCAAGGGTGCGCTCCCGCAGCCGGCAGTCGAGCAGACACCAGCGGCTGCCGCTGACGTCGTCGACCGTCTCGACCGCCGCCCAACTCGGGACGTCCAACCCGTCGAGGGTGTCGAAGACCGGGTCACGGCTCAGCGCCCGCATCCCGAAGAAGAGCGGGACCGCACCGAGCAGCACGATGCTGACCAGGACGAGGACACCCAGTCGCAGTCGCCGGCGCTCGCGCATCCGCCGGCGCAGCTCCGAGCGGGCCCCGCCCGATCCACTCGGCGCGGTGGCATCGTCGGCCGCGGGCTCGGTGGGGCGCCGCGATGGCGGACCGTCCGGTGGGCCGGCGGTCGCCGCCACCGGGGCCACGACGGCAGCGCGGGCGAGCGCCGGCTCGGACGGCCGCACCGGTGGCACGCCGGACGGCTCCGGGCGACCGGGTTCCCGTTGCGGTGGCAGCGCCCGACCGGGCGGCCGCTCGTCCGGCCCGGACCGCGGTCCGGCCGGTCGCGCCACCCCTGCCGCCGGGCGCGGGCCACCAGAGGTCGGTTCCGGCCGGCCACCGTCGGCCGGGGCGCCCCCGGGGTGGGCCACGCCAAGCGGGTTTGCTGCGCCGCGTGGACCGCCCGGACGAGCGACGCCCGGCGTCGGGGTCGGGGTCGGGCCGGACGGGCTGCCCGGCGTACCACCGGGACGAGCGGCGCCGGGAGGTGTCGGGCCGCCGGCGGCGGGCCCGGTCGGTGGTGCCGGGACGCCGGGGCGAGGCGGGGAGGCAGCGCCCCGGACCGGGCCGGCGTCCGGACGTGCGGGCGCGTGCGGCGGCCTGGCCGGTCGGGCATCTCCGTCGGCGGTACGGGAATCGCCCGGGCCACCCCGGGCAGCGGCCGGCTGCCGGTCGGGGCCCGTGGCGCCGGCTGGGCCGTCCGGTGGACGTGGCCGGTCCGGGGTGACCGGTCCAGCGGGCCGCGCCGCCCCGCGGGCGGCAGCCGGCCCGGCGGGGGCGCCGTCAGCCGGGCGGGCACGGCCCACCCGCGCCCGACGGGTGTCCACACCATCGCGGGGCGGGTCGAACCCGGGGCGGGGCCCGTCGGTGATCGCACGCCCGGCATCGGGGTTCGCAGCGCGGCGTCCGGCCGGCGGGCCAGGCCGCGGCGCCACCGGCGAGCCGGGCGGAGTCGCCGGACGGTCGAGGGTCCGCAGTTCGGGATCGGTGTTGTGTGGGGTGCGGCCGGCCTGCCGCAGCCAGTCGGCCGGGCGCTCCGGCCGGGCCCGCTGGCCACCGGCGGCCAGCCGGCCGTCGTCTCCGTCACCAGCACGACGTGGGGAGGCGGGCACATCGGCCGGCCCCGGGACACGGGGCGTGCCATCCTCCGGAGCGGCACGCCGACCACGCACCGCACCATCAACGTCCTCCGGAGCGGCACGCCGACCACCGGTTGGCTGGCCGTCCTCCCGTCGGGTCCGGCGCCCGGCGGTGGGGTGGGCCAGGCCGGCCGGGTCTCCGGCGGGCCGCCGCTCACCGCTCTCGCCCGGCACCTGCCGCGCCGGGCCGGGGACCGACCTGGCCGGTGCTTCGCCGCTTGCCCGCCAGCCGGCGGGCGGCGTCAGGACCGGCACCGGCGGGGCGTTGCCGCTACGCGGTACGACCGGTTCGTCGGCGTCACCGGCCGGGTGACGGGTAGGACCGGCCGCTGGCGGGCGGCTCGGCGCCCGACCGCGACCGGTCGCGTCGGGCAGCACCCCGGGCACGTGCCCGGGGTGCTGCCCGACGTCCGGTGGCATACCGGGGGCTCCGACTCCACGGCGCGTCGGGCCGGGCCGGGAGTCCGTGTCACCGACGGGCGGCACGGCCGGACCGGGTCGGGGCGCCCGGGTTCCGGAACCAGTCAGGTCGCCGGACCGGTTGGGGTCGGTCACGGCCGCGCGGGCCGCCGGGCGCCGGCCGGGCGGCGCGGCGGCTGGCGCGGGAACGGTCTGGGCGGCCGGCCCTGCCTGGGCGCTGGGCGGGGCACTCACCGGAGCGGACGGCCCCGCGTCCAGAGCGGCCGCGCCACGGGCAGGCGGCGGCCCGGGCTGAACTCGCGGCCCCGTGAGCGGCCCACTCGACGCACCAGGGCGCGGGGCGGTCACCGACGGTGGTCCCGGTGAGCCGGCCGGCGGCGCGGGTTGCGGCCGAGGTGCCGGTGCGGCTGGCCCGGAGACCGGTCGCGCGCGCTCCGGCCCCTCAGGCCCCCCCGGCGGCCGTCCGGATGTACGGCGCCCCGGCTGGTCCGGACGGACGGGCGGACGGGGATGCGGCCCGGCGGGCGGGGTGTCACCCCGACGCACCGGACCGGACGGCTCCGGGCCTTCGGGCCACGGGCCCGGGGCGGGCCGCGGTGGCTCCGCCTCGCCGCGACGCACCGGCGGGGTGGCCGCCGAAGCGCGCGGCGGCCCATCGGGTCCGGCGTGTTCCGGCGGCTTCGGGGGGTGGACCGGCCCGTCTCCCGGGCCCAGGTCCGTACGCTGCGCTTTGGCCGTACGAAGGTCGTCGATCCAGCCCAGCTCCTCGCCGCTGATCGGCTCCTCCGGCTCGGCCTCGGCCTTGCCCCGCCCCCAGCGACGGCCCTTGGGGCGCCGCCCTTCGGCGCCGCCCTCGGGTCGCTCCGCCCCACGCGACTTCACTGGTGCCCCTCCTCGGCCGCGTTCCTACCGCCCTCGTGCGCCCCGCCGTCGTCTGCCCGCCTGGGTCGACCGCCGCTGCCGGTCGCACCACCGACGGGCGCCGCCTCCGGCGAGTGGGCGGCTGGGGCGGGCAGCCCCCGGACAATCCGGCGCAGCAGTGGCAACCGGTCGGCCACGGTCCGCTCGGCACCGTGCTGGCTCGGCCGGTAGTAGTTGGTGCCGACGAGGTCCTCGGGTACGTACTGCTGGGTGACCACGCCCCGCTGGTCGTCGTGCGGGTAACGGTAGCCGGCTCCGTGACCGAGGCCCTTCGAGCCGGCGTAGTGCGCGTCGCGCAGCCCACGCGGCACCGGCCCGCCGCGTCCGGACCGGACGTCCGCGAGGGCGGCGCCGAGGGCGCTGGTCGCCGAGTTGGACTTGGGCGCGGTCGCCAGGTGGATCACGGCCTGGGCGAGATTGAGTTGGGCCTCGGGCAGACCGACGTACTCCACCGCGTGGGCGGCGGCGGTGGCCACGCCGAGCGCTCCCGGGTCAGCCATGCCGACGTCCTCGCTCGCGAAAATGACCAGGCGGCGGGCGACGAACCGGGCGTCCTCCCCGGCGACCAGCATCCGGGCCAGCCAGTGCAGCGCCGCATCCACGTCGGAGCCGCGCATGCTCTTGATGAACGCGCTGATCACGTCGTAGTGCGCGTCGCCGTCGCGGTCGTAGCGGACCGCGGCGGTGTCCACCGCCTGCTCGGCGGTGGTCAGCGCGATGCGGCCGGCACCGACGGCGGACGCCGAGGCGGCAGCGGCCTCCAAGGCGGTCAGCGCCTTGCGAACGTCTCCGGCGGCGAGCCGGACGAGGTGCTCCTCGGCCTCGGGCTCGAGGGTGAGCGCGTCGCGCAGACCACGCTCGTCGGCGACCGCACGGCGGAGCAGTTCGCGCACCGCCGCGTCGTCGAGCGGCTGAAGGGTGAGCAGTACGCACCGGGACAGCAGTGGAGAGATGACCGAGAAGTACGGGTTCTCCGTCGTGGCGGCCAGCAGCGTGACGGTCCGGTCCTCGACCGCGGCGAGAAGCGCGTCCTGCTGGGTCTTGCTGAACCGGTGTACCTCGTCGATGAAGAGCACCGTCTGCGCACCTCCGGCACGGCGCTGCCGGCGGGCGGTCTCGATGACGGCACGGACGTCCTTGACCCCGGCGTTCAGCGCCGACATGGCGACGAAGCGGCGATCGGTGGCGCGGGCCACGAGGTGGGCGATGGTCGTCTTGCCGCTACCCGGTGGCCCCCAGAGAACGATCGACATCGGGGCGGCGCCGGAGACGAGCTGGCGCAGCGGGGCACCGGGCGCAAGGAGGTGTTCCTGACCGACCAGCTCGTCGAGGCTGGTCGGCCGCATCCGGACGGCCAGCGGCGAATCCGCCCCGGCCGGAATGAAGCCGTCCACGCCGACGGGACCCACGGGCGCGGCGGGGCCTGCGAGCGTGAAGAGGGCGTCGGTCTCCATCACGGGAACAGTACCGGGCTCGGCCGGTGACGCCAGAACCAGCGCCACGGGCCGAGCCCGGAACGAAGCGCCGGCCGGACCGGGAGTGATCGGTCGCGGTCAGCCCCGGCCGGGACGCGTCGGCCCTAGTACCAGCGGCCCCGGCCGCTGCCCGACCCGCGGCCCACTCCGGCGAGGTGCAGGGCGAGCAGGAGGAGCCCGAGGAGACACCGAGGGTGTTCCACAGTTGAACGGTGGCTGGGCGGGGATCACCGTGGACAATGCCTTGGTCGGACGGCAGGCCCCGCTCTCGGTGGCCGGCCACGCGCGTACGTCCGACCTGCCCTGTGGCACGACGGGATGCCCCGCGGCTGGCGGCGCGACGGCACGGTGGGCTGGCTGCTTTCCACACCGCAGGGCACGACCGGCAGGGCGACCGGCGCGCCCGGCCGGCGGTCGACGTCTTGGCCGGTCTCGTCGCGGAGGGCACGCTCGCCCCGGGTCGGTGGCTGCACCTGCCCCGGCTCGGCCCGGGGCTCCTCGGCCGCCACCTCGTCGTGGTGCGGCGCGGGAGTGGTACCTCCTGGGGACCACCACGCCCCCGCCCGGGCAGCCGGAGCAGCCGGTGGTCCGCCTCACCGACGCCGACCACCCCGCACTGGGCTCGCTGATCGACGAGGTGCCGCAGCCTCCGCGTCAGCCAACTCGGCGCCACCTGATTCCGGCCCGCGGTCGGGGCGGGCGGGATCGGCCGACGTGGCGTTGGTCGGCGGGCGCCAGCCGCCGGCCGCCCGCCAGACGGGCAGGTAGAACAGCGCGGCGGCAGCCAGCACCACCGCGCCGAACAGCATCGCGGTGGGCACGCCCGCGCGGTCGGCGACCATGCCGAGCAGCACCCCGCCGAGGGCGGCGGACGGCATCCCCACCATCGACGTCAGCGAGATCACGCTGGTCCGGTGCGGCCCGTCGACCTGGCGGTGCACGAGCCCTTTGTAGACGGAATTGGCACCACCGTGCATGGCGTAGCAGGCGAAGTAGGCGAGCAGCACGCCGACCGGGCCGGCCAGCAGGCCCATGCCGACCACCGCGACGCCCTGTACGACGTGCAGCAGCATGGCGACGGGCGCCGCACCGAGCCGGCGGGTCAGCAGTGGGGTGAGCGCGGCGCCGCCGGCCGAGACCAGCCAGGCCACCGTACTGCCCGGCCCGAGCAGCGCCGCGGCGCGATCGGCGTCGCCGACGACCTCGGCGAGGCGTACCGGCAGCAGGTTCTCGAAGGTGACCATGCCGAAGCCCCAGAAGATCTCGACTGCCACCAGGGCGGCCAGTACCCGGGACCGGCGCAGCAGGCGGAACGCCTGACCGAGCATGCTCGGCGCCGCCGCGACCGAGGATCGCAGCGCCCCGGCACCGGCGGCCGGACGGGTCTCGACCAGCAGGGTCAGCAACGCCAGCAGCGACACCAGCTGGAACACCACGGCCACCAGGACCGGCGTGGTGAGGGCGGTGACCGGCCCGACCGGGCCGAGCGCGACCAGGCCGCCGCTGAGCAGCGCACCGGCGGCGATGCTGAGGCCGAGCACCGTACCACCCTGGGCCAGCCCCTTCTCGTACCCGGCGTCCGGGTCGGCGGCGAGGGTGCTGTCGACGTACCATGCCTCCAGGGGACCGCTGTCCAGGGCCCGGTAGACGCCCTGTACCGCCCAGACGGCCACCAGCAGCGCGAAGGTGTCGGCCACCACGAGCAGGCCGGTGGCGGCGAGGTTGACCAACGCGGCGACGATCAGCAGCGGCCGCCGACCGATCGCGTCGGCGAGGCCGGCGGTCGGTAGTTCGAGGATGAGGACGAGCAGGCCCTGCGCGGCGGCGGCCAGGCCGATCTGGGTCAGCGACAGGCCACGCTCCTGCATGAGCAGGATGGTCACCGGGATGACCAGCCCGACCGGCAACCAGCGCAGACCGTGCAGCACGAGGTAACGCCGCCGGACCTGACGGGCGGTGAGGGGCATCGTCACTCCTCCACGCGGGGGAAGGCGGACAGGAAGACGAACACGTCGCGCTCGTCCGCCCCGTCCGCTGTCGATTCGTCGCGGTACCGCAGGACGACCTGCCGGAGTTCCTCGTTGAGGGATCGCAGGCGAGCGGGATCGAGGCGCAGCACCATGTCGCCGATGGAGGCGGCTTCCCGCCACGGCCGGGGCAGGTCCGGTGCGGCCTTCAGCCACCGCTCGGTCTGCTCCGCCATCCACCGGACCCAGTTGGCCTCGATCCACGCCACCGCGGCCCGGGCGTCCGGGTCGTCGTCGAAGTCGGTGGCGCCGAAGCGGCTGACGTCGTGGGCGGCCCGCCACCA
The DNA here is from genome assembly GCF_030345795.1 of Micromonospora sp. WMMA1363. Lineage (NCBI taxonomy): Bacteria > Bacillati > Actinomycetota > Actinomycetes > Micromonosporales > Micromonosporaceae > Micromonospora > Micromonospora sp. WMMA1363. Next base: position 495,268 of record NZ_JAUALB010000001.1, on the reverse strand, counting down.
CCGCTGACGACCCGTGCCGAGGTCGGGTTCCTCGACGACGAGCCCTACGTCAGCGAGTTGCCGGAGGTGGTAGCTGGTGGCGCCGGTGTTGGTGTGCAGCTTCGCGGCCAGCCGCGTCGCGGTCGCCGGGCCGTCCATCCGCAGCAGCCCGAGCAGTCTTAGCCGCAGCGGATGAGCCAGCATCCGCACCTGGCGACCGCCCAACTGGACCGTCCGGACGGCCGTTCGCTTCGCCGGTGTCTCTGCCACACATGCACGATAATTGTGCACGGTAGTTATGCACAATAGTTGTGCACATCTTTCCTGTCGTGGCACCCGGCGCTGCGGACGCGGTCAGGACAGAAGTTCGGTGATCCCGCGCAGGCGGGTGGCGAGCAGGCCGGCCGCCCGGGTCGAATCGAGGCGTACCTCGGTGGGACGGAGCAGCCCAGACCCTGCGCTGGTGGTTTGCAGGCCCGCGGGATCGAGGCCGAGCCTCGCGGCGACCAGCAGGCCCAGCTCGGCGCGACTGACCGCCTCCGGGCCGGCCACGTTCAGCGGCCCGGACACCTGGGAGTCCACCAGTTCCAGGACGGCGGCGGCCAGATCGACCACGTCGACCGGGCAGCGGACCTGGTCGGTGAACAGGGCGACCCGGCCGGCGAGAGCGTCGCGGCAGAGCTGGACCTGCTTGCTCCCCTCCCCCACGATCAGCGAGGTCCGCACCAGCACCGCGCCCGGATCGATCGCCCGCACGGCGGTCTCGGCCGCCGCCTTCGCCGCCCCGTACGCGAAGACCGGTGTGGGCGGCTCGTCGTCGGGGTACGGCGACGGACGCCCGGCGTGCAGAGCATCGCTGGACAGGTGCACCAGCCGCGCCCCCACCTCGGCGGCGGCGTACGCGACGTGGGCGGCGCCGTCGGCGGTGACCGCCCAGTCGGCGTACCGGTAGGCGGTGGCGACCACGGCGTCGGGGCGCACCTCGGCGAGGAGCGCGCGCACGGCGGAGCGGTCGGTGACGTCCAGCCGGCGCGCGTCGACGCCCGGCACTCCGACGAACCCGGCGTGGCAGGTCCCGACCACCCGCCGTCCGGCCGCCGCCTGCCGGCACACCTCGCGGCCGAGAAACCCGCTGCCCCCCACGACGAGCACGGTCACCCCGCCACCCCTCCTCGCACCGAGCCGACTTGGTTGATCATGAAGCTAGCGGAGCCGACACGCCGTGTCGAGACCCGTCAACCTCATGATCTGCGCGGGGCTGGCTGCGGGAACGGGGCGCCCGAACACGGTTGCCAACCCGGCAGCCCGCAGCAGCGCCAAAAGGCGGGTAAGCCGGACCTCAAAGGGGTAGGCCAGGCAGCTTCCGAATCAGGTGGGGTCGGCGACGGGGGCCGCCGGACCCGCGGTGCCGGTGTGGACAGTGGCCGGCGGCTTGGGCTTGGCGTCGATCCCGGCCTCAGCGCGCTGCTGGACCGTGATCGGGGTCGGCGCGCCGGTCAGTGGGTCGAACCCGCCGCGCGTCTTCGGGAAAGCGATCACCTCGCGGATCGAGTCCGCGCCGGCGAGCAGCATGCAGACCCGATCCCAACCGAAAGCGATGCCGCCGTGCGGCGGCGGACCGTACGTGAACGCCTCCAGCAGGAAGCCGAATTTGTCCTGCGCCTCCTCGGGCGTGATGCCGAGCAGGTCGAAGACCCGCTGCTGCACGTCGCCACGGTGGATACGGATCGAACCACCACCGATCTCGTTGCCGTTACAGACGATGTCGTACGCGTACGCGAGGGCCCGGTCCGGGGCCTCCTCGAACCGGTCCACCCACTCCGAGTTCGGCGAGGTGAACGGGTGGTGTACGGCGGTCCAGCCACCCGCTCCGGCGGTTTCCTGGTCGGAGACCGGCTCGAACATCGGCGCGTCGACGACCCAGCAGAACGCCCAGGCACTCTCGTCGACCATGCCGGCGCGCTTGGCGATCTCGATCCGAGCCGCACCCAGCAGCTCCTGCGCCTCTCGGGTGGCGGCGCTGGCGGCAAAGAAGATCGCGTCGCCGGGCTTGGCGCCGACCGCGTCGGCCAGCCCGGCCAGGTGGTCGGCGGAGAGGTTCTTGGCCACCGGACCGCGCGCCTCACCGGTCTCCGCGTCGAGCACCACGTAGGCAAGGCCCTTCGCGCCCCGAGCCTTGGCCCAGTCCTGCCAGCCGTCCAGTTCCTTGCGGCTCTGCGCCGCGCCGCCCGGCATCACCACCGCCCCAACGTATCCGCCCGCGTCGATCGCGCTGGCGAACACCCGGAACGTGGTGCCGCACAGGTAGTCGGTCAACTCGGTCAGCTCGACGCCGTACCGCAGATCCGGCTTGTCCGAGCCGTACCGGGCCATCGCGTCGTGCCACGTGATCCGCGGGATCGGTCGGGCGATCTCGTGTCCGGCCAGCTCCTTCCACAGCGCGGACACGAGCGCCTCGCCGAGGTCGATCACGTCGTCCTCGGTGACGAAGGACATCTCGATGTCGAGCTGAGTGAATTCCGGCTGGCGGTCGGCACGGAAGTCCTCGTCCCGGTAGCAGCGGGCGATCTGGTAGTACCGCTCCATGCCACCGACCATGAGCAGTTGCTTGAACAGCTGCGGCGACTGTGGCAGCGCATACCAGGTGCCGGGCTGGAGACGGACCGGCACCAGGAAGTCGCGGGCACCCTCGGGCGTCGACCGGGTCAGGGTCGGGGTCTCGATCTCCAGGAAGTCCCGCTCGTGCAGCAGGGTGCGGGCGATCTGGTTGGCGCGGGAGCGCAACCGAATCGCCGCCGCCGGGCCGCCGCGGCGCAGGTCCAGATAGCGGTAGCGCAGCCGGACGTCGTCGCCGGCCTCGATCTGGTCGTCCACCGGCAGCGGCAGCGGCGCCGCCTCGGACAGCACCTCCAGTTCGGTCCCGGTCACCTCGATCTCGCCGGTCGCCAGGTCCGGGTTCTCGTTGCCCTCGGGGCGGCGGGTCACCTCGCCGGTGACCTTCACGCAGAACTCGTTGCGCAGCCCGTGCGCGTCCTCCTCGCGAAAGACGACCTGAACCACACCGGAGCCGTCGCGCAGGTCGACGAAGATGACGCCGCCGTGGTCTCGCCGGCGGGCCACCCACCCGGCGAGCGTCACCGTGGTGCCGGCGTCCGTCGGGCGCAGGCTGCCGGCGTCATGGGTACGGATCACGACGTGCGTCTCCCTCGTCTGCGGAATGTCTCTGCCCGGCATTCTGTCAGGGCTACCGCACCGGCGTTCCACGGGTGCGGGGAAGGGCTCCTTCTCGACGTACGGGTGCCGGACGCGCGGAGCTTCGGCGTCCACGCGCGGCGTCCCGTCCGGCCGGGCAACCGAGAGGCGACCGTGGGCTCAGGCGCACCGGCGGCGGGCGCCGGGACCGGGACGGGGCACACTGTCGCGGGGTTCGTCGACCTCGTGCCCGTGTTCGCAGCGCAGCACGACGCCGACCTCGCCGCCACAGTCTCGGTGTGCCACCCGCAGTGGCGAGCCCTCCGGGTCGGCGAGGTATCGGTCGCCCCAGGCCAGGACGGCGACCAGCACCGGCCACAGGTCAAGGCCCTTCGGGGTCAGCCGGTACTCGTGGCGCAGGCGGCTGCCAGGCTCCCGGTACGGCTCCCGGCACAGCACACCCTGCGCGACGAGGGTGCTCAGCCGGTTGGTGAGCACCTGACGAGGGATGCCGGTGCGGACCCGCATGTCGTCGAAGCGGCGGACGCCGTTGAACACCTCGCGCAACACCAGCAGGGTCCACTTCTCGCCGAGGACGTCCATCGCGCGAGCGATCGTGCAGTTCTCGACCGACCAGTCCAGTGCCGCGGGTCTCATGCCCGCCAGGCTAGGTCTGATTGACAGACTCAGCAAACGCCTGCGAGGCTGGGTCCATGACACAGATGCAGGACCGCGGCCGTGGGTTCTCCTGGTCCGATCCGGGCAGCAACGCCGCCCAGCTCCGGGCGTAGGCCGCCCCGAATGCGGTCACCGCTTCGAGAGCCGGCGGTGACCGCATTCGGGGTCTCACGGCGCGCCGGCGACGGACCGGGGGGTTGACCCGGGGCGGGGTGAGGCGGTCGGGTCGCTCTCCCGGGGCCGCGGCGACTCTTCCGCGGCCGTGGCGGTCAACTCCCGGTGGACCGACGGGCGCGGCGGGCGTCGCGCTTCTCCTCGAAGCGGGCGGCGGCACGCTCCAGCTCGTCGAGGTGGGTGGCGATCTGCTCGCGGGCGGCCTCACCGTCGGAATCCAAACCCGCAACGCGGAAGACGTCCCACTGCCGCAGCACCGGCAGCACCACCTCGTCGCGGTGCTGGCGCAGGTCGTAGATGCCGGCGAGGGCGATCGCCACCGACTTGCGGGCGAAACCCTCGATGCCGTTGCCCGGCATCTGGAAGCCGGCGAGCACGTCGGCCACCGCCCGCATCGTCTGGCTCGGGGCCAGCTCGAAGGCCGCGCCGAGCAGGTTGCGGTAGAACACCATGTGCAGGTTCTCGTCGGCGGCGATCCGCGCGAGCAGCGCCTCGCACCGCGGGTCCTCGGCCGCCCGGCCGGTGTTGCGGTGCGAGATGCGGGTGGCGAGTTCCTGGAAGGACACGTACGCCAGCGAGTGCAGCATCTGCTCGTCGTGTGCGTTGCGGTAGCCGGCCGACATGTGCACCATCCGGGCCCGTTCCAGGGCCACCGGGTCGACCGCGCGGGTCACCGTCAGGTAGTCCCGGATCGCCGTGCCGTGCCGCCCCTCCTCGGCGGTCCACCGGTGCACCCAGGTCCCCCACGCACCGTCCCGGCCGAAGAGGGTGGAGATCTGGTGGTGGTACGAGGGCAGGTTGTCCTCGGTGAGCAGGTTGACGATCAGCGCGGTCCGGGCCACGTCGGGCAGGGTCGAGTCACCCTCGGTCCAGGGCTGGCCGCCCAGCGGCCCGTCGAAGGTCCGCCCCTCGCTCCACGGCACGTACTCGTGCGGGAACCACTCCTTCGCCATCGACAGGTGCCGGTCGAGGTTCTTCTCGACGACGACTTCGAGCTCGTGCAACAGGGCGGTCTGGCTGAGGACGGTCACTACGGTCTCCCTACGGTGGCGTAACTTACGCCACCGTAGGTGCGATCGTCCGTACGCGCCAGGGGTATCCGCCACGACAACCAGGTCGGTTCAGCTCACGAGCGGCTTCAGATCCACCGCCGGGGGGGTCCACACACCCACCTCCGCCGACACCTGCTCGCCGGAGCGGATGTCCTTCACCTCGTCCGAGGCGCCCTCGGCACCCGGGAACCACACGTACGGGATGCCGCGCCGCTCGGCATACCGGATCTGCCTGCCGAACTTCGCCGCGCTCGGCGACACCTCGGTCGGCACCCCACGCGCCCGCAGCGCCTCGGCGACCCGGTTGCTGGCGCCGCGCTGCTCCTCGTTGACGACCGCCACCAGCACGCAGGTGGGAACGTCCCGCGAGACGGTCAACGCGCCCGCGCCGAAGAGCAGGCCGAGCAGCCGGGTCACGCCGATCGAGATGCCCACCCCCGGGTACGACACCGTGCCGGCGCTGGCCAGGTTGTCGTACCGGCCGCCGGAGCAGATCGAGCCGAACCGTTCGTACCCGATCAGCTGCGTCTCGTAGACGGTGCCGGTGTAGTAGTCCAGGCCGCGGGCGATCCGCAGGTCGGCCACGCAGAGGCCGGGGGCGTGTTCGGCGGCCGTCGCCACCACCCGGACCAGTTCCTCGACACCCTCGTCGAGCAGCGGGTGACTCACCCCGAGCGCGCGCACCGAATCGGCGAACGACACGTCCGGGGCGGAGATCTCCGCCAGCGCCAGGACGGCCTTGGCCTGCGCCTCGCTCGCCCCGGCGCTCTCGACCAGCAGCTCGGCGACCTTCGCGGGGCCGATCTTGTCCAGCTTGTCGACGGCCCGCAGCGCCGCCTCCGGGTCGGTGAGCCCAACGCCTCGGTAGAAGCCCTCACAGATCTTGCGGTTGTTGACCTGGATGCGTACCGGCGGGATCGGCAACGAGCGCAACGCGTCGCCGACCACCAGCGGCATCTCCGCCTCGTGCTGCGGAGCGAGCGTGTCCCGGTCGACGATGTCGATGTCGGCCTGGAGGAATTCCCGGTAGCGGCCCTCCTGCGGTCGCTCGCCCCGCCACACCTTCTGGATCTGGTAGCGGCGGAACGGGAACTGAAGCTTGCCGGCGTTCTCCAGCACGTACCGGGCGAACGGCACGGTCAGGTCGAAGTGCAGGCCGAGGGCGTCGTCGCCGGCCGGTCCGTCGGCGTCGGCCTGCAACCGCCGGATCAGGTAGACCTCCTTGGAGGTCTCTCCCTTACGGAGTAGTTGGTCGAGGGGCTCGACCGCGCGGGTCTCCAGCGGCGCGAATCCGTACAGCTCGAAGGTGCCGCGGATCCGGTCCAGGACGTACTGCTCGATCATCCGCTGCGCGGGCGTCCACTCCGGGAAACCGGAGATCGGCATGGGCTTGCTCATGGTGCTCCGTTCACGAACCCGCACGGTCCGCGCGGGGAAGAGTCGATCGCGGCTACAGGCCGCGGGCGGGGGCCGCCGGGCGCGCGCCGTCGTTCCCGGCCACCTCGACGAGGTAGGGGTTGGTCGCACGCTCCCGGCCGATGGTCGTCGCAGGGCCGTGACCGGGCAGCACAACGGTGTCGTCGGCGAGCGGAAGGATCTTGCTCCGCAGGCTGGTGAGCATCGTCGGCAGACTGCCACCCGGCAGATCAGTGCGGCCGATCGAGCCGGCGAAGAGCACGTCGCCGGAGAGGCAGATCTCGTCCGCCTCCCACGGCGAGCCGGCGCCGGGCAACCGGAAGAGCACCGACCCCCCGGTGTGGCCGGGTGCATGGTCGACGGTGATCTCCAGCCCGGCGAGCGCCAACGTGACGCCGTCGGTCAGCTCAGCGACGTCGTCCGGCTCGCTGTACGGCAGACGCCCCCCGAAAAGCGCGGTGAGGTCGGCCGACAACGCCTTCGCCGGGTCGGCGAGCAGGTCCCGGTCCCCCGGGTGCACATAAGCCGCGATGCCGCGCGCGCCGCAGACCGGCGCGACCGAGAACGTGTGATCGAGATGGCCGTGGGTGAGGAGCACCGCGGCCGGGTGCAGCCGGTGCTCGGCCAGCAGCCCGTCGAGCTGGCCGAGCACGCCGACGCCAGGATCGACCACCACACACTGCTCCCCGGGCGCGGTCGCGACCACGTAGCAGTTGGTGCCGAAAACGTTCGCGGGAAAGCCGGCCACGAGCACGTCCGCTCCCCTTCCGTCGAGCTGTCGGGTTCCGCCTGCGAGCCTAGTCGCCGGCGCGACCCGGTTCGGCGTGCGGTGGCACCGGCCGGTCGGGATCGGCACTCCGCCAACGAACAGCGACGTTTCCCGATCGTCGCAGCCGGACCTCGTACACCACATTCCCAGCCGCTGGCCGTACACTCTGGCGGGCGTGTGGCGTGGCGCACCTGCCCACCCGGCGGGCGCCTCGCCCGTCCGTCTCGGAACCAGGGTAGAGGAAGGGGAGCACGGGTGGCTTCCAGCAGGGACCGGCAGCGCAAACTCGCGCGGGCGAAGCTCGACCGGCAGATGGCCCGGCGGGCCGCCCGGGTCCGCCGTCGTCGACAGATCCAGGCCGGTGTCGGCGCCGTCGTCGTCCTTGTGCTGATCGTGCTCGGCTCGGCCTGGGGGCTGGGCGCCTTCGACCGCGCCCCGACCGAGAACACCGCCGCCGACGAGGTCTGCCTCTGGACACCTCAGGACGCCACCGCGAACACCAACCTCACCGACGTCGGCACCCCCGCCACCACGGGGCTGCCGACCGAGGGCACGCGGACGATGACCGTGGTCACCAACCAGGGCGCCCCGGTCACCGCCGAACTCGATGTCGCGGCCGCGCCCTGCTCGGTGGCGAGCATCACGCACCTGGCCGGCCGCTCCTTCTACGACAACACCAAGTGTCACGAGATAACAACTGAGGGCGCGGTCCGCTGCGGCGACCCGAGCGGCAGCGGGCTGGGCGGCCCGGCCTACTCGTTCCACGACGAGAACGTCCCCGCTGCCGCGCCGTCCCCGTCGGCGAGCCCGGCGCCGGACCAGCCGGCGACGTACCCCAGCGGCACGGTCGCGATGGTCCACACGCCGGGGGCGAACGGGAGCCAGTTCCTGATCTTCTTCAAGGACTTCAGCACGGCCGACCCGAAGTACTCGATCGTCGGCCGGGTCACCTCCGGGCTGGAGACGGTCGAGAAGATCGGGGGCCGGCCGACCGTGGACAATGGCAGTGGGGCGAAGGTCAAGCCCAAGGACGACGACGTGGTCATCCAGAGCCTGACGGTCACCGAGCCGGCACCGAGCCCGGCGACGACGCCGACTCCCACGGAGTCGTCGGCCACCCCGGCGCCCAGCCCCAGCGCCGGCTGACGTGGCAGACCACCAACCCGACACAGCGCAGGAGGATCCAGGCGTGACGTCCACCAGAGAGCGGCAGCGCGCGGCAGCCCGCGCCCGCCTCGAAAAGGAGATGGCCGAGCGGTCGGCCCGAGCCCGCCGACGTCGGCAGACCCAGGCGATCGTCGGGACGGGCGCGGCCCTGCTGCTGGTGGTCGCCGGCACCGTCTGGCTGGTGTCCGCCCTCGGCGACGACGACTCGTCCACCGACGCGGCCGCGTCGTCGGGCGCAGCCCAGTGCGCGTTCACGCCGATCGAGCCCGACCAGCGGACCCCGCAGATCAAGGACGTCGGCCTGCCGGATAACCAGCAACCGAACACCGGCGCCCAGACGCTCACGATCGACACCAACCTGGGGCAGATCACCGCGAAGGTCGACCGGTCCGCGACGCCGTGCACCGCGGCGAGCTTCACCCACCTCGCCGAGAAGAACTTCTTCGACAACACGAAGTGCCATCGCCTGGTCACCGAGGGCATCAAGGTGCTCCAGTGCGGCGATCCGAGCGCAACCGGCAAGGGTTGGCGGGACACCGACGGCACCGGCGGGCCGAGCTACCGACTCGCCGAGGAGAACCTGCCCACCGACAAGCGGCCCCCGTACCCGGAGGGCGTGATCGCGATGGCCAACTCCGGTCAGCCGGGCAGCACGGGCAGCCAGTTCTTCATCGTCTACGGCGACTCGCCGCTGGACCCGAACTACACCGTTCTGGGCACCATCACCAGCGGCATGGACATCGTCAAGCAGGTCGCGGCGGCCGGCGACGACAAGGCCTTCGCCGAGCAGGCCGGCGGTGGCCACCCGAAGAAGGAGGTCACCATCACCGACCTCGCCATGAGCGCCCCCCAAGGCTGAGGCCGCCCCCAGCGCCGTGACGTGGGCGCCCCCGGCCACCACAGCCGGGGGCGCCACCCACCCCGCGAACCTGCACCTGCCGCCCCGAGACCGGGCACTCCCCGTATTCCGGGGTCAAGAATGCAAGATCGGCGGGGCGGGACGACGGCGTCAGGTGCCGGAGGTCACCCGGTAGGCGTCGAAGACGCCGTCGACCTTGCGGACCGCGGCCAGCAGGTGACCCAGGTGCTTCGGGTCGGCCATCTCGAAGCTGAACCGGCTCACCGCCACCCGGTCCCGGGTGGTGGTGACGGTCGCGGAGAGGATGTTGACCCGCTCCTCGGAGAGCACTCGCGTCACGTCGGTCAGCAACTTGTGCCGGTCGAGCGCCTCAACCTGGATGGCGACCAGGAACGTGGAAGCGCTGGTGAGCTTCCAGTTCACCTCCACGACCCGCTCCCCCTGCGCCCTCAGGTCCTCGGCGTTGGCGCAGTCGTCCCGGTGCACGCTCACCCCGCCGGAGCGGGTGACGAAGCCGAACACCGAGTCCGGTGGGACCGGCGTGCAACAGCGCGCCAGCTTGATCCAGACATCGCTGACCCCACGCACCACCACACCCGGATCGTGGCTGCTGGCGCGGCTACGCGGCGGGCGGGTGGCGACGGCGGTCTCGGCGATGTCCTCCGCCGCGCCCTCCTCGCCGCCGTAGGAGGCCATCAGCTTCTGCACCACCGACTGAGCGGAGACCTGACTGTCGCCTACCGCCGCGTAGAGCGACGCGACGTCGGCCAAATGCAGGTCCCGGGCGATCGCCATCAACGCGTCCGAGGTGAGCATCCGCTGCAACGGCATGCCCTGCTTGCGCATTGCCTTGACGATCGCGTCCTTGCCGGCCTCGATCGCCTCCTCGCGCCGTTCCTTGTTGAAGTAATGGCGGATCTTCGTACGCGCCCGGGGGCTCTTGACGAAGCCCAGCCAGTCCTGCGTCGGGCCGGCCGTATCGGACTTCGACGTGAAGATCTCGATCACGTCGCCGTTGGACAGCGTCGATTCCAACGGCACCAGCTTGCCGTTGACCCGCGCGCCGATGCACTTGTGCCCGACCTCGGTGTGCACCGCGTACGCGAAGTCCACCGGCGTCGAGCCGGTCGGCAGCGGGATGACGTCACCCTTCGGGGTGAAGACGTACACCTCCTGGCTGGACAGGTCGAAGCGCAACGCGTCCAGGAACTCGCTCGGGTCGGCCGCCTCCCGCTGCCAGTCCAGCAGCTGCCGCAGCCAGGTCATCTCGTCGATGTGCGCCGGCGGACCGACGATCTGGGTGCCCTTGTGCTCCTTGTACTTCCAGTGCGCGGCGATGCCGAACTCGGCGGTGCGGTGCATCGCGTACGTGCGGATCTGCATCTCCACCGGCTTGCCGGTGGGCCCGATGACCGTCGTGTGCAACGACTGGTACATGTTGAACTTGGGCATGGCGATGTAGTCCTTGAACCGGCCCGGCACCGGTTGCCAGTTGGCGTGGATCACGCCCAGCGCCGCGTAGCAGTCCCGCACCGTGTCGACCAGGATCCGCACGCCGACCAGGTCATAGATGTCGTTGAAGTCGCGTCCCCGCACGATCATCTTCTGGTAGATCGAGTAGAGGTGCTTCGGCCGGCCGGTGACCTCCGCCTTGATCTTGGCGGACTTGAGGTCCGTGCCCACCTTCTTGGTGACCTGCCGCAGCAGCGCCTCGCGCTGCGGCTGGTGCTCACCGATCAGGCGGTTGATCTCCTCATACCGCTTCGGGAACAGGGTGCCGAAGGCCAGGTCCTCCAGCTCCCACTTGATCGTGTTCATACCGAGTCGATGCGCCAGCGGAGCGAGGATCTCCAGGGTCTCCTTGGCCTTCTGCTCCTGCTTGGGGCGGGGCAGGAAGGTCAGGGTCCGCATGTTGTGCAGCCGGTCCGCGAGCTTGATCACCAGGACCCGCGGATCCTTGGCCATGGCGACGACCATCTTGCGGATGGTCTCGGCCTTCGCCGCGTCCCCCAGCTTGACCCTGTCGAGCTTGGTCACGCCGTCGACCAGCAACGCGACCTCGCCGCCGAAGTCGGCACGCATCTGGTCGAGGGTGTACTCGGTGTCCTCGATCGTGTCGTGCAGCAGCGCCGCGACGATGGTGGTGGTGTCCATCCCCAGGTTGGCCAGAATGGTGGCCACCGCGAGGGGATGGGTGATGTACGGGTCACCAGACTTGCGGTACTGGCCGGAGTGCCACCGGGCCGCCGTGTCGAAGGCACGCTGAAGCAGCCGGGCGTCCGCCTTCGGGTGATTTTCCCGGTGGGTAGCGATCAGCGGCTCCAGCACCTCGCTGACCTGCGACGACTGCCAGGGCGCGTTGAACCGGGCCAACCGGGCCCGGACCCGCCGCCCGGTGGGCGCGCTGGAGAGCGCGAACCCACTGACCGACGAGGGGTCAGCCGACCCGCCCCGGAGTGGGACGACAACGATCCCTTCGCTCCCGGAGCCCGCGCCCGCGCTGATCATCTCCGCCCCGCCGGCCGCGTTGCCGGGACCCGTCACCCGGGCGTCACCGTTCCGGTCGGTCGCCGAGCCGTCGCCTGTCGGGTGCACCGTGCCCTCCACCGGAGGGGCGACATCGTGGGACACCGGCCTCCTCACCGCTCGCCGGGGATCGTCGACCGTGCGGCCGACGTCGTATTCAACCGGCCGCAGGGCCGGAGTTGTTCCGCGCCGCCCACCGACCGGCGCCCCGCTGCCGGACAGTCACCCATCCGGTCAGCAATGGGCAATGCTACCCGCACGCACGGTGCCTCGCCGCTCCGCCGGACGGACCGTGCCGGATCCGCCCGGGCCTCCGCCGCTCAAACGGTCAACAGGGCATGGACCGGACGCGGAGCAAGCCGCTCCCGGCCGCCGAGGAAACCCAGCTCCAGCAGCACCGTGAAACCCGCCACGGTACCACCGGCCCGCTCGACGAGGTCGAGGGTGGCCTCGGCGGTGCCACCGGTGGCGAGCACATCGTCCACCACCAGCACCCGGTGACCGGCGGTGAAGGCGTCCTGGTGCAGCTCGAGGGTGGCCTCGCCGTACTCCAGCGCGTAGGAGGCCGAGTACGCCGGGCGAGGCAGCTTGCCCGCCTTACGCACCGGAACCACACCGATTCCCGACGCGTACGCGATGGCCGCCGCGATGACGAACCCGCGCGCCTCGATGCCGACCACGGCGTCGAACGACTCCCGCCCGTGGTGGCGCACGATCCCGTCGATCACCTCGCGGAACACGTCGCCGTCGGCGAACAGCGGCGTCAGGTCCTTGAACATGACGCCGGGCTTCGGAAAGTCAGGCACGTCCAGCACCCGGCCGGCCACCAACTCTGCGGCCGCCCGGCCGCTGTCCCCTCGTACCCCGGTGCTGTGGGTCTCCGTCACGGCGATTCCGTTCCCTTCACGACGACGGCGTCCTCCCTGCTGCTCGCACAGCATGAAGGACGCCGTCGGTCCGCTTTACGCCGGGTCAGCGTCGTTTGCCACCCGGACGGTTGCCGCCACCGGAGGGGCGACCGCCCCGCCCTCCGGACGGCCGTTTGCCGGCCGGCCGGGCACCGACCTTCGGCGCCGCGCCGGCCAGCGCGGCGTCCGGTTCGATCGGCTCGCTGGTGCTCTCCGCGGGCCGCTGGGCGCCCTTCGGCGTCGCCTCGCCGCGCTCGATCGCGGCCCGGCGGGCCAGGACTCGCTTGTTGTGTGCCTGGATCCGCGGCTCCTGGTTCTTGAGCAGCACGAGCAGCGGGGTAGCCAGGGTGATCGAGGAGAAGAACGCCACCGCCATACCGACGAACAACACCAGACCCAGGTCCTTCAGGGTGCCCGCGCCGAACAGGCCGGCCCCGATGAACAGCAGGCCGCCGACCGGCAGCAGGGCCACGATCGACGTGTTCAGCGACCGCATCAGGCTCTGGTTGATCGCCAGGTTGGCCGCCTCGCCGTACGTCTGGTTGTTGTTCGCGGTGATGCCGCGGGTGTTCTCGTGGACCTTGTCGAAGACCACCACCACGTCGTAGAGCGCGAAGCCCAGAATGGTGAGGAAGCCGATCACGGTCGACGGGGTGACCTCGAAGCCGACCAACGAGTAGATGCCGGCGGTGAGGATCAGGTTCATCAGCAGGGAGGCGACGGCGCCGACCGCCATCCGCCACTCGAAGCGCAGGATCAGGTAGACCATCACCACCGCGAGGAAGATCACCAGACCGAGCAGGGCGCGCTCGGTGACCTGGCTGCCCCACGCCCGGCTGACCTGTTCGCCGCTGATGTCGGTGACCGGGATACCGAACTCCCGAGCCACTTCCGCCTTGACCGCGTTGGCCTGCTCCGCGCTGAGCTGCGTCGTGCGCATCTCGTAGAAGTCGCCACCGGTGCCGCCGACCTTCTGCGCGGTCACCACCACGGCGCCGTCACCCTCGGCGGCGAGGGCCACACCGACCCTCTCCTCGGCCTGCTCCAGGGTGCCGACGCTGGCCGGGACCTGGATCGAGTTGCCGCCGGCGAACTCGATCCCGAGGCTGAAACCGCGCAGCGCGAAGCTCAGCACCGAGATCAGGATCAGCACCGCGGCGACGGTGAACCACACCTTGCGGCGGCCGACGATGTTGAGACCGGCCTCACCACGGTAGAGGCGGCTCGCGAGACCACTACCAGCCATCTCAGGCCTCCTTGGCGCGCTGGTTGCGGGGCGCGGCCGGCTGGTTCCGGGCTGGGAGCGCCCGGCCGAGACCACTGACCCGCGGGGACAGGAACGCCCGGGTCCGGGCGAACATCGTCATGATCGGGTGTCGGAAGAGGAAGACCACCACCAGGTCCAGCACCGTGGCGAGGCCCAACGCGAAGGCGAAGCCCTTCACCGCGCCGACCGAGACGATGTAGAGCACCACGGCGGACATCAGCGTGATGGCGTTGGCCGAGATGATGGTCCGGCGGGCCCGGATCCACGCCCGCGGTACCGCGCTGCGCGGGGTGCGCCCCTCCCGGATCTCGTCCTTGAGCCGTTCGAAGTAGATGACGAACGAGTCCGCCGCCACACCGAGCGAAACGATCATGCCCGCGATCCCGGCGAGGGTGAGGGTGAACCCGATCTGCCGGCCGAGCACCACCAGCGCCCCGAACACCAGCAGCGCCGACAGCACCAGGCTCAGGAAGATGACCGAGCCGAGCAGGCGGTAGTAGAAGAACGAGTAGATGATGACCAGCAGCATGCCGATGCCGGCCGCGAGCAGACCGGCCCGCAGGTGGCTGGCACCCAGGGTGGCGGTGACGTTCTGCTGCGCCTGCGGCTCGAAGGTCACCGGCAGCGCGCCGTAGCGCAGCGTTCCGGCGAGTTCGCTGGCGTCCCGCTGCGTGAAGTTGCCGGTGATCTGCGAGTTGCCGGTCAGCACGCCCTGGATCTCCGGCGAGGAGACCACCTCGTTGTCCAGCACGACGGCGACCCGGCACTTGCCGGAGTCACCGAGCGCGCCGGCCTCGCACGCCTGCCCCTCGTTGTTGAACGCCTCGCGGGTCAGGTTGGTCCATTTCTCCTGGCCCGTGCCGGTGAAGTCCAGGCTGACCACCCACTGGCTGGTCTGGTCGAGCACCGCGTCGGCGTCGCTGACGTCGGTGCCCAGCACCTTGGCCTCGTCGAGCAGATACTTGACGCTGCCGTACTCGCAGGCGACGACCTGCTGGTCAGCCGCGGAGATGGACGCCGGCGGGCGGGCGTCGAGCTGGCCGCAGGTGATCTGCGGGACGTTGAACTGGATCTGCGCCGGCAGCACCGCGATCTCGCGCGCGGTCAGCGACGCGAACGGCTTGAGTGTCTCGGCCAGCGACGGGTCGGTGGCCAGGTCCACCGGGGCCTGAAGCCCGTTCGCGGCCGCCCAGGCCGCGGCGCCGACCTTCTGCTCGACCGCCTTGCGCTGTTCCTCGACGGTCGCCGGGGCCGGCTGGGCACTGCCGCTCGGCGACGGCGCCGCGGCGCTCGGCGAAACCGCCGCGGCGCTCGGCGAAACCGCCACGGCGCTCGGGGACGCCGACGGGGTGGCGCTCGCGCTCGGCGCCGGAGCACCGCCACCCTGGCCACCCGCGCTCGGCGACGAGGTCACCTGCACGCTGGACGACGGTGCGGGGGAGGCGCTACCCGAGGGAGTGGGCGACGCGCTACCCGAGGGAGTGGGCGACGCGCTGCCGGAGTCGGTCGGGCTGGGGGCCGGGGCCGCTGCAGCGCCGCTACCGTCGGCCACCTTGAGCACCTTGCGGAAGCGCAGCTCGGCCGCGCTGCCGACCTCGGTCAGATCCCGGTTCTCACCCGGCAGGGAGATCACGATGTTCCGGTCACCCTCGGTGACCACCTCGGCCTCTGCGACACCGAACGCGTTGACCCGGCTCTCGATGATCTGCCGGGCCTCCTCAAGGTTTTCCGCGGTCGGGGCCTGGCCGTCGACCGTGTTGGTCGCCTCCAGCGTCAGCCGGGTGCCGCCGACGAGGTCGAGACCGAGTTTGGGCTCGAGCCGGTCCTTCCAGCTGCCGCTGGCGCCGCCTCCGAAGAACACCAGAAGGTAGAGGACCACGAAGATGAACCCGAGCACGGCCAGTTGCCGTCCGGGGCGCATCTGTCCCTGAGGTGGTGCCACGGCTGTCCTGTCTCCCTGTACGGTCGCGCCGACGCTGCCGGCGGCGGGTGACGACCGGGCTTCCCGGCCGACGATCTGACCGGATCGACGCGACGACCGGCACGCGGGTCCCACGCCGGTGCGAGCGCCGACGGCGGGAACACGACGTGCCGACGCCCCGCGTCGACCCGACTATCCACTTGTCACGTCGCAGGCGCCGTCCCGGCCGTCGACCGGGACGGGCGACGGTCTCACTCCTTGACGACGTCCGCGTCCGCGTCGTCGGCGGCCGGCGCGACGGGGTGCTCCGCCTTGGTGACGACCCGCGCGATCGCGGGGCGGGCGAAGCGGGACCGCACGCCGGGGGCGACCTCCAGCAGGACGGCGTCGTCGTCGACCTCGGTAACGGTGCCGTAGAGACCGCCGATGGTGACGACCTCGTCGCCCGCGGCCAGCGCGGACTGCATCGCCTCCGCCTCGCGACGCCGTTTCTGCTGCGGACGGATCATCATGAAGTACATGACGCCGAACAACAGGGCGATCATGAGGATGGGCGTGAAGCCGCCGGCTCCGCCGGCCGATTGTGCGTAAAGCACGGTGGTTGACCTTCCCATTGGCCCCCGACCCGACACGGGCGCCGGAGTGGAGGCGGATTCTCACGTCCTGTACAGACCGCGGCGAGTCTAGTCCCTGCACCTGGGAACACCGAATGCGGCACAGATCACGTTCGCATCACGGCTGATCGGGCTCCCCGGAGAACAGATCAGGCACGGAAGGGGTATCTGATCCGAATATACCATTCGGTGGCATACGCCCCAGATGATGCCAGGCGGCCTCGGTCGCGACCCGACCCCGGGGCGTACGGGCGAGCAGGCCGGCGCGGACCAGGAACGGTTCGCAGACCTCCTCCACCGTGTCCGGCTGCTCCCCCACCGCCACGGCGAGCGTCGACAGGCCCACCGGGCCGCCCCGGAACGAGTCGACCAGCGCGGTGAGCACCGCGCGGTCCAGCCGGTCAAGCCCGAGGGCGTCCACGTCGTACACGGTGAGTGCCGCCCGCGCGGTCTCCCGGGTGACCACGCCGTCCACCCGGACCTCGGCGAAGTCCCGCACCCGCCGCAGCAGCCGGTTCGCGATGCGGGGGGTCCCCCGCGACCGGCCGGCGATCTCGGCGGCACCGTCGGCGGTGATCGGCACGCCGAGGATCCGCGCCGAGCGGTGCAGCAGCGCCTCCAGTTCGGCCGGAGCGTAGAAGTCCAGGTGCGCGACGAAGCCGAACCGGTCCCGCATCGGACCGGTGAGCAGACCGGACCGGGTGGTGGCGCCGACCAGCGTGAACGGCTCCACGTCCAGCGGGATCGCGGTCGCGCCGGGCCCCTTGCCGACCACGACGTCGACGCGGAAGTCCTCCATCGCGCTGTAGAGCAGCTCCTCCGCCGGCCGGGCGATCCGGTGGATCTCGTCGATGAAGAGCACGTCACCCTCGGCGAGGCTGGTCAGGATGGCGGCCAGGTCCCCGGAGCGCTCGATCGCCGGCCCGCTGGTCACCCGGATGCCGGTGCCCAGCTCGGCGGCGACGATGTTGGCCAGGGTGGTCTTACCCAAGCCAGGCGGCCCGGACAGCAGGATGTGGTCAGGCGGGTCGCCCCGGCGCATCGCGCCCTGGAGCAGCAGGTCCAGCTGGTCGCGGACCCGGTGCTGGGCGATGAACTCCGCCAGCCGCTTCGGCCGGACGCTGGACTCCGCGTCCCGTTCCGCGTCGCTGACGTACGCCGAGACCAGGTTGTCGTCGGTCATCGGGTGCGGCCCAGCAGTCGGATGGCCTGCTTGAGCAGGACCGGGACCGGCGGGACGTCCCCGTCCAGCGTCTCCGCCACCGCGGCGACCGCCTGGTCGGCCTGCCCGGCCGTCCAACCGAGCCCGACCAGCGCCTGACGCACCTGATCCGGCCATGCGCCGGTGGTGACGCCGACCGCGCCGTCGGACCCGACCGGCACCGGCCCGATCCGATCCCGCAGCTCCAGCACCAGGCGCTCGGCGCCCTTCTTGCCGATTCCCGGCACCGGGTCAGCGCGGCGGTGTCGGCGTTGGCGATGGCCTTGCGGACCGCGTCCGGACTGTGCACGGCCAGCACCGCCTGCGCCAGCCGGGGACCGACCCCGCTGGCCGTCTGGAGCAGCTCGAACAGCTGTTTGGCGTCATCGTCGGCGAACCCGTACAGGGTCAGCGAATCCTCCCGGACGACCAGGCTGGTGGCGAGCCGGGCCGACTGCCCCACCCGCAGCTCGGCGAGCGTGCCGGGAGCGCACTGCACCGCCAGGCCCACCCCGCCCACCTCGATCACGGCGTGATCGGGACCGGTCGCGGTCACCACGCCCCGGACGCTGGCGATCATCGGCTTCCTCCTCGTCGTACACGGTCGGCCGCGGCGGCCAGCTTCGAGCGGGTGCCGCCGCGCCAGACGTGACAGATAGCCAGCGCCAGCGCGTCGGCGGCGTCGGCCGGTCGGGGCGGCTCGGGTAGCCGCAGCAACCGGGTCACCATGGCGGTCATCTGAGCCTTGTCCGCCTGGCCGGAACCGGTCACCGCCGCCTTCACCTCACTCGGCGTGTACGTCTGCACCGGCAGCCCGGCGCGGGCACCGGCGAGCATCGCGATCCCGCTCGCCTGCGCGGTACCCATCACCGTCCGGACGTTGTGCTGGCTGAAGACCCGCTCCACGGCGAGACCGTCCGGCCGGTGCTCGGCCAGCAGGTCGGTGAGCGTCCGGTCCAGGTGCAGCAGGCGCGCCGGCAGTTCGTCCCCGGGATCGGTGTTGACGACGTAGTAGGCGACCAGGGCGCAGGGGCGTCCCGGCACGCCCTCGACCACACCGACCCCGCACCGGGTCAGCCCCGGGTCGACGCCGAGCACCCGCACGCCGCCTCCTCCCCGACCACCGGCAGTACATGCGTTCGACACCCTATCGGGGCCGCGACCGTACCGCCGCGCGGGACACGCCACCCGCCAGCGCCCGCCCACCGCGTCCCCGCTCCCAACTGGCGGCGGGCGGGGTCAGCCGGGGGCGCGAATCCCGGCGAGGACGTTGTCGACGACCTGTTCGGGCAGGGTGGTCTCGTCCAACGCTGCGCACGCGCCCGGCCACCAGGTGACCACCCCACGGCCCACGGTTGCCCCGCCCCCCTACGGTGATGATCAACACCAGACGCACGAGAGGTACCCCTACCATGCCCGTCGGCTTCACATTCGCCATCGTCACAGTGATCGCCCTGGTGGTCGCCGCCATCACGGCGCGGGTCGCGCCGAACCAGGCGGCCCGCCGCATGGCCACCCTGGCGGCGCTCGCCTGCTTCGTGCTGGCCGTGCTGAC
Source organism: Micromonospora sp. WMMA1363 (assembly GCF_030345795.1). NCBI lineage: Bacteria > Bacillati > Actinomycetota > Actinomycetes > Micromonosporales > Micromonosporaceae > Micromonospora > Micromonospora sp. WMMA1363. The sequence continues at coordinate 475,990 of NZ_JAUALB010000001.1, read as the reverse complement.
CACCGCCGCTACCAGCGCCCACTCGGTGCCCATCCGGTCGGTCGGCATCGTCACCAGCTTCGGCAAACCGACCGGCGAGGTCACCGGCTCCGGCCTGAAGTGGGTGGCGCCGTGGCAGAAGGTCGGCGAGTGGGACGCCGGCCGGCAGAAGTACGACCACATCGGCGGCGGCGACTGCGTCCGGGTCCGCACCGGCACCCTCGCCGACGCCTGCGTCGAGGTGCTCGTCGAGTGGCAGGTCAAGCCGGAGAACGCGCCCAAGCAGTTCATGGACTACAAGGGCGACTTCGACAGCTTCCGGGGCCAGCGGGTCGGCGTCCAGCTCGACAGCGCCGTCAACGACGCCTTCGCCACCTACAACCCGCTGGAGAACATCGACGGCGCCACCGGCAACCTCAACGTCGACCTGAAGCCGTTCGCCGAGAGCATCAAGACCAGCGCCGAGACGCGGCTCGCCAGCGACGTCGACATCCTGTCCGTGACGATCACCCGGGTCAACCACGACGACAAGACCGAGGGCAACATCAAGGCCTTCCAGGACAAGCTGGCGCAGACCCGTAACCTGGAGCAGGACCGCAAGAACGCCGACATCCAGAAGCAGATCACCGAGACCAACGCCAAGGTCGACAAGGTGACCCGCTGCCTGGAGATCGCCGACAAGAACGGCAGCAACCCGGGGCTGTGCATCAACCCGGGAATCGTCACCGGCGCCAAGTGACCGGCGGGCGGGCGGCGGCCCCGGCCCCCGGCCGCACGGCTCAGCCGGTCAGCGCGGCGAGGGCCAGGTCGACGTCCTCCTCGGTGGAGTACAGGTGGAAGGAGGCCCGCACCCGACCCGCACGGACCGCCGCCCGCACCCCCGCACGTTCCAGCTTCTCCGCGGCGTCCGGCACCTCGACGGTGACGATCGCACTGTCACCGGCCGGCCGGCCCAGCCCGGCGAGGAATCGGTTGGCCAGGGCCAGGTCGTGGGTGTGGACCGCCGGAACGCCGATCTCCACCAGCAGTTCCAGCGCCGGGGCCGCTCCGACGAAACTGAACCAGGCCGGGGAGATGTCGAACCGCCGCGCGTCGTCCGCCAGCCGCAGCGGCGGGCCGTAGTAGGAGACGTGCGGGTCGGCCCCGGCGTACCAGCAGGCGGCGTCGGGGCGCATCCGCTCGCGTAGCTCCGGCGCGTAGTACGCCAGGGCGACCCCCCGCGGCGCCATCAGCCACTTGTACGCGGCGACGACGACCGCGTCCGCGCGGCCGGCGTCGAACGGGAGCCAACCGCACGCCTGGGTGGCGTCGACGGCCACGAGCGCGCCATGCGCGCGGGCCGCGGCGACGACCTCGTCGTACCGGAGCACCGTCCCGTCGGCCGACTGCACCAGGCTGAACGCGACCAGGTCGGTGTCGGCGTCGATCGCGTCGACCAGACCAGCCAGCGGGACGCTGCGCACCCGCACACCGCGCTGCTCCTGCACCAGCCAGGGAAAGAGGTTGGAGGTGAACTCCACCTCGGGTACGACCACGGTGGCACCGGGCGGAAGCGCGGCCGCCACCGGGGCGAACAGCTGCGACGCGGTGCTGCCGATGGTCACGTCCCCGGCGGCGACCCCGACCAGGCGGGCGAACGCGGCCCGGGACCGCGCGGTGGACTCGTCCCAGCTCTCCCACGCCATGCGCCCCACGCGCCAGCCGGCGAGCGCCTCCTGAACCGCCGCCCACGCCGGGTCGGGCGGCAGCCCGTAGCTGGCGGTGTTCAACCAGCCCGGCTGGGGCTGCCACAGCTTCTGCACCTGTTCGATCTCCACCGGACCGACGGTAGTCAGGGCCGCCGTCGGCGGGCAGCGCCAATTCGCGGCAGCTGGCCCGGTACGGGCCGCCACGGACCGGCGGGAGCACAGCCGACCACGGACGCGGCGCCCGCGCGAACGCCGGTGGCCGCCTCGTCCCGACCCGAACGCGGCCTTGGACCGGGACGGCCACCACCGCCCGGCCCGTCAGCTGACGTTGGCCGGACCGAGGACACTCTTCAGGTCACCCATCAGGGCGGTGGTGGGCGCCACCCGGAACGGCCCCAGCCGCAGTGTGGTGACCTTGCCGCCGTTGAGCAGTTTGACGTGCACCTCGGTGTCGCCGGGGTGCAGGACCAGGGTCTCCTTGAGCCGCTCCACCAGCGGCGGCGTACAGCGGTACACCGGGATGGTCAGGGTGACCGGCTTGTTCGCCGGGTTGCTGCTGATGTCCGGTATGGACATGTCCATCGCCATGATCCGGGGTGTGTCGTCGCGGCGGTCGACCCGTCCCTTGACCACCACGATGGCGTCCTCGGCGATGTACTGCCCGATCACCTCGTAGGTGTTCGGAAAGAACAGCGTCTCCACCCCGCCAGCCAGGTCCTCCAGGGTGGCCGATGCCCACGCCCGGCCCTGCTTGGTGACCCGGCGCTGCACACCGGAGAGGATGCCGGCGAGGGTGACCACCGCGCCGTCGGGGACGGTGCCCTCCTCGGAGAGCGCGGCGATGGTGCAGTCCGCCGTCGCGCCGAGCACGTGCTCCAGGCCGAACAACGGGTGGTCGGAGACGTACAGGCCGAGCATCTCGCGTTCGAACGCGAGCTTGTCCCGCTTGTCCCACTCCCCCTCGGCGATGGTCGGCATGACCGTGGTGTTGCCCGCACCGTCGGCGTCGCCGAAGCCGGCGCCGAACAGGTCGTACTGGCCGACGGCCTCCTTGCGTTTCACGTCCGCGTAGGCGTCGATGGCGTCGGCGTGCACCGCGAGCAGGCCCTTGCGTGGGTGCTCCAGCGAGTCGAACGCTCCGGCCTTGATCAGCGATTCGATGGTCTTCTTGTTGCAGACCACCGCCTCCACCTTGGACAGGAAGTCGTAGAAGTCGGCGTACTCGCCCTTCTCGTCCCGGCAGCGCATGATCGCGGCGACCACGTTTGCGCCGACGTTGCGGATCGCGGCCAGGCCGAAGCGAATGTCCCTCCCGACCGGGGTGAACGGTCCGGCCGAGGTGTTCACGTCCGGCGGTAGCACCTGGATGCCCATCCGGCGGCACTCCGACAGGTACAGCGCCATCTTGTCCTTGTCGTCACCGACCGAGGTGAGCAGTGCGGCCATGTACTCGGCCGGGTAGTTCGCCTTGAGGTAGCCCGTCCAGTACGACACCAGACCGTACCCGGCGGTGTGCGCCTTGTTGAAGGCGTAGTCGGCGAACGGGACCAGGATGTCCCACAACGTCTGGATGGCCTCGTCGGAGTAGCCGTTGCCGCGCATGCCGTCACGGAACGGCACGAACTCCTTGTCGAGGACCTCCTTCTTCTTCTTGCCCATCGCCCGGCGCAACAGGTCGGCCTGGCCGAGCGAGTAGCCGGCCAGCTTCTGCGCGGCACGCTGCACCTGCTCCTGATAGACGATCAGGCCGTGGGTGGGGCCGAGGATTTCCTCCAGTGGCTCGGCCAGCTCCGGGTGGATCGGGGTGATCTCCTGGAGGCCGTTCTTACGCAACGCGTAGTTGGTGTGTGAGTTGGCGCCCATCGGGCCGGGCCGGTACAGCGCCAGGACCGCGGAGATGTCCTCGAAGTTGTCCGGCTTCATCATCCGCAACAGCGAGCGCATCGGCCCGCCGTCGAGCTGGAAGACACCCAGGGTGTCACCCCGGGCCAACAGCTCGTACGTCGGCTTGTCGTCCAGCGGCAGCTCGAGCAGGTCGACGGTGCGCCCGTGGTTGCTCTCGATGTTCTTCAGGGCGTCGTCGATGATGGTGAGGTTGCGCAGGCCGAGGAAGTCCATCTTCAGCAGCCCGAGCGACTCGCAGGTCGGATAGTCGAACTGCGTGATGATCGCCCCGTCGGCGTCCCGCCGCATCAGCGGGATGTGCTCGATGATCGGCTCAGCGGACATGATGACGCCGGCGGCGTGTACTCCGGTCTGCCGGATCAGCCCCTCGATGCCGCGCGCGGTGTCGATCACCTTCTTGACGTCCGGGTCGGAGTCGTAGAGGCCCCGGATCTCGCCGGCCTCGGCGTGCCGGGGGTGTTTCGGGTCGAAGATGCCGGTCAGCGGGATGTCCTTGCCCATCACCGCCGGCGGCATCGCCTTGGTGATCCGGTCGCCGACCGCGTACGGGTAGCCGAGCACCCGCGCCGAGTCCTTGATCGCGGCCTTCGCCTTGATCGTGCCGAAAGTCGCGATCTGGGCGACCTTGTCCTCGCCCCACTTCTCGGTGACGTACTTGATCACCTCACCGCGCCGACGCTCGTCGAAGTCGATGTCGACGTCCGGCATCGAGACCCGCTCGGGGTTGAGGAACCGCTCGAAGATCAGCCCGTGCGGGATCGGGTCCAGGTCGGTGATGCCCAGGGCGTACGCGACCAGCGAGCCGGCGGCCGACCCACGGCCCGGTCCGACGGCGATGCCCTGACTCTTGGCCCACGTGATGAAGTCGGCGACCACGAGGAAGTACGACGGGAAGCCCATCTGGATGATGACGCCCAGCTCGTACTCGACCTGCCTGACGTGCCCGTCCGGGACGCCGTCCGGGAAGCGGCGGGCCAGTCCGGCGAAGGTCTCCTTGCGGAACCAGGACTCCTCGGTCTCTCCCTCCGGCAGCGGGAAACGCGGCATCAGGTTGCGGAACTCGAACATCCCGGCGGGGTCGACCTTCTCGGCGACCAGCAGTGTGTTGCGGCAGCCCGCCTGCCAGAAATCGGAGCTGTCGACGGCGCGCATCTCGTCGGCCGACTTTATGTAGTAGCCGCTGCCGTCGAACCGGAACCGGTTGGGGTCGGCGACGTTCGCCGCGGTCTGCACGCAGAGCAGCACGTCGTGCGCCTCTGCCTGCGACTCGTGCGTGTAGTGCGAGTCGTTGGTGACCACCGGCGGGATGTCGAGCTTGCGGGAGATCTCCATCAGCTCCTGGCGGACCCGGCGTTCGATGCTGATGCCGTGGTCCATGATCTCCAGGAAGTAGTTCTCCTTGCCGAAGATCTCCTGGTACCTCGCCGCGGCCTTGAGCGCCTCGTCGTACTGACCCAGCCGCAGCCGGGTCTGCACCTCGCCCGAGGGGCAGCCGGTGGTCGCCATCAGCCCGTCGGCGTGCTCGGTGAGCAGCTCCGCGTCCATCCGGGGCCACTTGACGAAGAAGCCCTCGGTGTACGACCGGGTGGTGAGTGTGAACAGGTTGTTCAGACCGGCCTTGTTCCGTGCCCAGATGGTCATGTGGGTGTAGCCACCGCTACCGGAGACGTCGTCGCTCTTCTGCTCCGGCCGACCCCACCGCACCCGCTGCTTGTGGAACCGCGACTCCGGCGCGACGTACGCCTCGATGCCCAGAATCGGCTTCACCCCGGCGGCCGTGGCCTGCTTGTAGAAGTCGTTCGCGCCGTGCATGTTGCCGTGGTCGGTCATCGCGACCGCCGGCATCCCCAGGCGACTGGCCTCGGCGAAGAGGTCCTTGAGCCGGGCCGCGCCGTCGAGCATCGAGTACTCCGTGTGCACGTGCAGATGCGCGAACGATTCGCCCATGCCTGGCGCCCCCCGGTCGGTCCATGGGTGGTGAAGAGGTCGGTCGGCTCACCCTATCCCCGCCCCGTGACGCTCCTCCAGCGAGCCGCGCGGGGAGAGCGCGTCGGCGCGGTGCGCCCGGGAACCGGGCGGTCGGTGATCGGCGAACGTACGATCATCAGCAGGCAGGCCGACGCGAACCGAGGAGGCGGCCGTGGACGTATTCATCGGAGTGGCGTGCCTGGCGCTGATCGTCGTGGCGGTGCTCGGTTTCGGCGTGTCGATCTACAACGGGCTGGTCCGGGCGCGCAACGCCTACCGCAACGCCTTCGCCCAGATCGACGTCCAGCTCGTCCGCCGCCACGACCTGATCCCCAACCTCGTCGAGGTGGCGAAGGGCTACCTCAAGCACGAGCGGGAGACGCTGGAGGCGGTCATCGCGGCCCGGACGTCAGCGGTCAGCGCACAGGCCGCCGCCGCCGCGGCACCGGGCGAGCCGGGCGCGATGCGGCAGCTCAGCGGCGCGGAGAACGCCCTCACGGCCACGTTGGGTCGGCTGTTCGCCCTCGCCGAGGCGTACCCGGACCTGAAGGCCAACCAGAACATGATGCAGTTGTCGGAGGAGCTGACCTCCACGGAGAACCGGGTGGCCTTCGCCCGCCAGGCGTACAACGACGCGGTGATGACCTACAACAACAAGCGCGAGGTCTTCCCGTCCAGCCTGGTCGCGGGCATGTTCTCGTTCGGGCCGGCCGAGCTGTTCGAGCCCGAGGGCCCGGAGCAGCGCCGGGCACCGCAGGTCTCCTTCTGATCTGGGCGCGACGGGCCGTACCGATGAACTTCTTCGAACGCCAGCGCCGGGTCCGACGGCTGTCGGTGCGCCTGGTGCTGCTGTTCGTGCTCGCCGTGGTGGGCATCGTCGCGGTGGTGAACGTCGCCGTGGTGCTGGCGTTCAACGCCGCCGCCGGGCGGCCGCAGGACCTGCTCGGCCTGGTCGCCGTGGTCACCGTCGGCACGGTTGCGGTGATCGGGCTCGCCGCGCTGGTCCGCACGGTGGCGTTGCGCGGCGGAGGCGGGAAGGTGGCCCGCGAGCTGGGCGGGGTGGCCGTGCCGGCGGACACCACCGACCCGGAGCTGCGCCGGCTGCGCAACGTCGTCGAGGAGATGGCGCTGGCCTCCGGGGTGCCGGTGCCCGAGATCTACGTCCTGCCCGACGAGACGGCCATCAACGCCTTCGCCGCCGGCTGGACCCCCTCCGACGCCGCCGTGGCGGTCACCCAGGGCACGCTGCGCCGGCTCAACCGGGACGAACTCCAGGGCGTGATCGCCCACGAGTTCAGCCACGTCGTCAACGGCGACATGCGACTCAACATCCGGCTGATGGGCCTGCTGTTCGGCATCCTCTTCCTGGCGGTGATCGGTCGCGGCCTGCTGCGGGCCGGCGTCCTGGGCGGCGGCCGCGACCGCAGCGGCGGGGGCGGGGGCGGCGGCGCCAACCCGCTGCCGCTGATCGGGCTGGCGATGGTGGCCGCCGGATACGTCGGAGTGGTCGCCGGGCGGCTCATCCAGGCGTCGGTGTCCCGGCAACGGGAGTACCTGGCCGACGCCGCGGCGGTGCAGTACACCCGCCAGACCCGCGGGATCGCCGGCGCGCTCAAGAAGATCGGCGGCCTGACCGGCGGGTCCACGTTAAAGGCACCGAAACGCGACGAGGTGGGCCACATGCTCTTCGGCGACGCCACCGGGCGCGCGTCGTGGTTCGCCACCCACCCGCCGCTGGCCGACCGTATCAAGGCGCTCGACCCGTCGTTCGACCCCGCCGAGTTGCGGCAGCTCGCCCGGCGGTGGTCCTCGTCGCCCCCCGCTGGACGGCAGGAGGACGTCGCCCTCGGGCTGGCGCCGCGACCGGCGGCGGAGGCCGCGGGCGCGACGGCGGACGCCGCGGGCGCGACGCCGGCGAAGGGCCACCGAGTGCCGGTCGCGCCGGCCGAGGTGTTGGGCCGGGTGGCCGCGCCCACCGGTACCGCCTACCGCCACGCGGCGGCGATCCTCGACCGGATCCCGCCGGACCTGCGGGCCCGGGCGCGCGACCGGGAGGCCGTCGTACCGTTGCTGCTCGGTCTCCTGCTCGGCGCGGACCCGTCGGTGCGGTCCCGCCAGCACGCCGGGCTGGCCGACCGGCACGGCCGCGACCTGGCCGACGCCGCCCTACGCGAGGCGAACGCCCAGGCTGGTCTGCACCCGCTGCTCCGGCTTCCCCTAGCCGAGCTCTCCTTCCCCGCTTTGCGCGACCGTTCCGGCACCGAGCTGGAGGCGCTGCTGGCCGCCGTGTTCACCCTGATCCGCGCCGATGCCGCGATCGACGTGTCCGAGTACTGCCTGTCCCGGCTGCTGCTGGACGAACTCCAGGAGTCGCTGCACCCCAGGTCCCGCTGGCGTACCGACCGACGCCGGCTCACCGACGCCCGCTCGGCGACGGCCGCCCTGCTCGCCACTCTGGCTCAGGTTGGCCACGGCGGACGCACCGCCGCCGAACCGGCCTTCCGCGCCGGGGTGGCGATCCTGCGGCCCGGAGCGGAGCTGCCCTACGCGCCGCCGGGCAACGGCGTCCTGGCCCTGGAGACCGCCTGGCCGGTGCTGGACGAGCTGCGCCCGGAGGACAAGGCCCGACTGGTGGCGGCGACCGTCGCGGTGATCAGCCACGACGGGACGATGACCGTGCCCGAGATCGAGCTGCTGCGGACGATCTGCGGCCTGCTGCACTGTCCACTGCCGCCACTGGCCGGATTCGACCTCGGCTAGCGGGTCACCTCCTGGCCCTGCACCGCACGCCACTCCGCCGCGAGGACCCCGTAGATCAGCTCGTCGGTCCACTCCCCCTTGACGAACTCGTTCTCCCGCAGATGCGCCTCACGGCGCATCCCCAACCGCTGCGGGACGCGGGCCGAGGCGGTGTTCCGGGCATCGAGGCGGGCGTAGATGCGGTGCAGGTCGAGGTGGCCGAAGCCCAGGTGCAGCATGGCGGCGGCCGCCTCGGTGGCGTAGCCGTGACCGCGGTGGTCCGGGTGCAACAGGTAGCCGATCTCGCCCTGCCGGTGCTCGGGGCTGGGCCAGCCCAGCACCACCTCACCGACGAGCTCGCCGGTCCGCCGCACCACGATCGCCAACTGGAGCGCGTCACCAGCTCTCCGGAGGGCAGCACGTTCCTCCCGCCTCGCCAGCATCTCCCGGGTGCCGTCGACATCGGCCGGAGCCTCGCTGTAGACGTAGCGGTGCACCTCCGGGTCGGCCAGATAGGCGTGGAGAGCGGTCAGGTCGGACGGCGCGAACGGGCGCAGGTCCAACCGTTCGGTCTTGATCGGGAAGTCAGGACGCAGCACCCGTCAGATCATGCCGGAAGGACGGTCGCGCCGGGCGACCCGTCGCCCGGCGCGACCGTTCTCATCGGTCAGCCGACGGCGGCCATGACCTCGTCGCTGACGTCCGAGGATCGTGTTTCACAACCGCCTGTGCACGCTCTCCCTCCGGCCCGAGTGTTAGGCTCCGCACATGCCTCAACGTCGCTGCCAGGTGTGCGGGGAGCCGGCCGACCTGCCGCCGGTCACCGTCTCTATCGGCCCCGACGTCCGGGTGCTGCGGCTCTGCTCCAAGGATGGCGCTCCACTGCTAGCCCTGTTTGATGCTGGCATGTCTAAGCCCCCAGCCGACCCGGCCAGCAGCCCGACGTCCCCTCGGGGGAATCAGGTTGTACCGATCGACTGAGAGCGTGTAAACGCAGCAACGGCCCCCACCTTCGGAAGGTGGGGGCCTGCTCTGTTTGGGCGTCTTACTCGGTCGGGGTCAACAGGTGGGGATACTCCGCCTCCAGGGCGTCCGCCAGCCCAGCAAACGAAACCCCTTCCTCGTCGTTGAGGTAGGTCACCTCAGCCCGGCAGCCGTCAACCCGAATGGCCGGGTTGCAACCCGGTAGGCCAAGCCACCGCCACACAGCGTCCGAGGGCAAGGCCGCGTCACCGTCGTACCTGTAGTTGCCTGACGGATCGGGAGTCTCCCGGGGGGAATTACGCCCCGCCGGGCGGCCAGTTCACAGCCGACCCCGAGGCAACAAAACTTGTCGCCTCGACGGAGCGCTCCGCCTCCCTGTGCGAATTCGCCCGAGCGGAGGGCGTCAAGCCACATGGCAAACGGAGTTTTCTCAATGGTCATAGTTCGTGCCTTCCCTTGTGAGTGGATCATCACAGTCCTTCCGCCCCCACGTTCTTAGCGTTCACCGCGCGGTCGATCGGCATGATCAGGCCACGGAACGCGGGACCGATCTTCACCAAAACCGGGTCTAGCGGGCTGTCCCCAAACAGCAGATCGGCCATGCGCCCGGTTTTGTCTGTTTTGACTTTGCTAAACCGGCTCCACAGGGCCGGATCGAGGCAGACAACCCCCGGCATGGTTTCGCTCCGCTTCTCGGCGGTCCCGATGTGCTCGGAAAGCTGTTGGTAGTAGTCGAACATCTCCGGGGCGTGCACCAGGGCAACCCGGAGGGTTTCCCCGCCCATCGGTTCAACCTGCACGATCGTGTCGATAAACGACACGTCACAGGGGCCTTTGCCGGCCATCCTGACGGTTCGTTCTAGCCCTGCGGCACCCTCAGCAACCTTCGTGTCCGCTTTCCCTTTGCGAATGAGGAATTCCCGCCTCTCCGGAGGGTCGGAGTGTCTATCGAGGGGAACTGTCGAGAGCCCGGCGGCGTAGCCGTCGGTTCCGCATATCTCCATGGTCAAGGATTCGGGGTTAAGCCGAATCCACACATTCACAAACCGGCTGTTCGCCGGAATGAACGCTAAAGCGTTAGCCAACCCTCGGGCGAACAGTTCACAGTCAACGGTTAGACTGATCACGGTCACGGTAGGCGATCATCCTTCCGAGAATGACTCCGGCGACAGCCGAACCGACAAGCCAGAGAGCGATACCGACAGCGAGCATTAGAGCAACCTCCGAAGCCAGAAACCGATCTCAGCCGGTGTCATTTGCGACAGGGCGAACAGGAGGACGGATAAAGCCTCACTCACAATCCGCGCTGGCCTTCTCGGAGGGTTCAGGGGCGGTTTCCATGGCGAGGCGGATTCGATCTGCTGTCTCCCGAAGGGTCAACTCTTCAAATTCCGTTGCGATCCGATAGGCGAGCGCCAAAGCAGCCGTCCGACCCTCAACAGCCTTTGTGCGTTCCACGGCGGACAACGCAGCCGGGTAGAGCCGGTGCGCTCGAAAGGGGCGCAACAGCAGGGCAGGGTTTCCGGTGGTGGTGGTGGTCTGAGTTTGCAACGCTCATCCTCACTTCCCTCATGTTCCAGACCTAACCTTCATGGTCTAAAGAACGCCCTCCGGCACGAGGGCGAAATGTCAGAGCAACCGTGAAGGGAGTCGAACCCTTCCTCCCGGCCGTGTTCCCCGTGGACGCCTCCACAGGTACTAGGGCCAGAGTGCACACCTACACCGCACGGTTCGCCAGCCCAGCTCCGGGATGCGACTCCCGTTGCTGTATTCGCTGCTGGTTCAAACCTTACCATCCCCAACACCCCCACCCTTTGCGGAGGTGTGACAGGGGTCACAAAGGTTGGTTGTCCCAGGATCAACCGTCAGACACGGTTATTAGTAGTGGAGGGAGGGGAGGGAGCGAAGCGACCGACCCGACCGACACCAACAAACCCCAACTAAGGCAGCCCCCCAAGGGCTGCCCAAGAAACCACCAACCATTAAGGGCCCCCTCAAGGGGCCCATAAAGTTAATAGACAGTACAACCATTGTAGGGCAGCCCTGTTGGCTGCCCTTAAATTAAAGGAAGGTGCAGGATTGAGTTACAACACCTGCACCATCTGTAAAACCCTCATCCCAATAGGACAAGGGAGCCGCTGCAAGCGGCACACACCAAAACCCTTCGCAAACCGCAAAGGCACAGAACCCTACAACCGAACCCATCCCCCGGAGTGGTACACGGCAAAGGCGGCACGCATGAAGCGTGCCTTCCTGGACACCAACCCTAAAGGTTGGGAATGTGGAGCACCGTCAACCCATGTAGACCACACCATCCCAACATCCACCCCGGAGGGGAAAGCGCTACTCATGGAACAGGCGTTGTGGCGCGCTCACTGCGCCACCTGTTCCAACCGTCAAGGCACAAGCCTCGGAGCCCAACGCGCCCGAGGGCGCGGACACAAACGTAATGCATAACCATACAGGATCTATACACTCCGCCTGCTCAGGTTATGCATAACCATACACCCCCTCCGGGGAGGAGGGATTTGAAACTTTCCCGACCCCCTTTCCTGGTCCCGCGCCTTTAGGCGCGTTTTTGTGCCTGCACATTTTCCCGGATTCGTGGGAATTCGCCACGGGGGTTTCCGAATACCGCATGATTATGCGGTATGTTTATGCAATCGTTCTGAATGGTCGGAGGGGGTGAGGGGATGGCTGACAGCAAGAGTCCGGACCTTAAGATGTTGCAGGGTAATCCGGGTAACCGTCCGGTTGGCGCAAAGGCGGCCAGCAAGACGGGGTGCCCGTCTCCCCCGGCTGATCTCAGGGGTGAGGCTTTCGCGGAGTGGTCGCGGATTACGGCTTACCTTGAGCGTGTTGGACGGATCGAGGCGGTTGATTATGCCGCCCTCGTCGTGTATTGCTCGGCGTGGGCGCTGTTTGATTCCGCCCGGCGAGCCCTGGACGAACATGGGCCCTTGGTGGTCGGCCGTGATGGTGGATTGGTGAAAAATCCGGCTGCTCAGGTGATGCGGGACGCATCGGACACGATGCTTAAATTCGGTGGCCGGTTCGGCTTCACGCCCCGTGATCGTCAAAACCTCGGCATCGGGGCGGACGTTGAGGGCGGGGACGACCTAGACGCGCACCTACGTGCCCTCTGATGGCCCGTGGGGCAGACGTCCACGCTAGTCCTCGGGCTCGTCCGTGTAGCGGTGCGGACGTGCAGTGCCCATCCGGCTAGCGAGGTAGCGGACGGGATGAGAGTTCATCCGGGCAAGCAAAAGGGGCCCCCGAAGGGGCCCATCGTTTAAACGCTGTCAGTCGTCGTAACTGTAAATTTCGCCGTTGATCCGTCCGATAAGTCGGTCAATGTGCGAGGTTCACTGCCGAAGGTCGGCGGCCATTTGTCGGGCGGCAGCCGCCCCAGCGACGCCGGGGGCGAACGGGTAGACGTTTTCGCCGGATTCGAGCTGCCCGGCGATTTGCTCAAGGGTGGCGGTGCTTTCACGGACCGACGTGCGCTTGTCGAACAGTGCTAGCCGGATTTCCTCAAGGTCTTTCGTGTCGAACATTGGTCTTCTCTCTTTCCTGTCAGGTTGTGATGGTGGAGGTGAGGCGCTGCCCGGGTTCGACGCTGAGGACACGTTGTGTGACAACGGAGCGTGCTTCACGTGATCAGGCCAGTCTCGGGAGGGCGCCCTGTGCCCTCCCGGGAGGTTCGGCTATTCGATGTTGTGTACCCAACACGGGGGTAGGCGCCGGTCCCGGCGAGCCCACCGGGTTTCCCTCTCGATGGCCTTAGCCTCAGTCTTTCGCTAACTGTTGATCAAGGCCCTGTTTGCATTTGTTGATCTTCATTTGGTGATCGATCGGGGTATGGGCACGGCGAGGACCCGACGCGGTGGCCGGGTTCCTCCATGGGGGTACTCGTCGGGGCGTGGGGTTGGGGTTCAGGTGACGGGCTGGGGCAGCACGGCCAGCCGGTCGAACGCGGTGACGAGCTGGTCGGCCCAGGGCCAGCCTTCGGCGATGCGCAGCTTCGTGCGGCGGGCCGAGCGGGTGATGCGGGCGGCGACGTGCAGCAGTCGGTAGCGCAGTGTCTTGGGTTCGGCGGTGGCGAGGTCGCCGTCGAGCAGCAGGTGTTGGGTCCAGGCAAGCAGGTCGATGGCGCACAAGGCGAGTTCCAGCCAGGCGGCGTTGATGGCGAACACCCGGGATGGGAAGCGGCCGAACCCGGTGTCCTTGCCCGTGCGGATGCGGTCCTCGACGCGGGCGTGAGCGCGGTGGCGGGCCTCCAGATGCTGGATGGATCCGTTGCCGGGGCCGGTGTCGGTGGCCATCACCTGGTGGCGGAAGCCTTCGATGGTGTCGAACAGCGACAGTTGTGCGCCGGGGTGCGGGCGTTCCCGGCGCACGATGAACCGGGTGCCGTCGGGGTAGTTGGCCCGCAGGTCGGCCGGTAGTAGGCCGGTGATCTCGCATACCTGGGCGCCGTCGCGTGGCTGGCCGTCGGCGTTCAGGGCCGGTACCCACTGCTCGGGGTGCCCCGCAGCCTGCTTGATCGCGTCGCGGATCGCCTCCCCGATGGCCACCCCGACGGAGAAGAACGTGTTCATACCGTGCTCACGCAACGACCGGATATGGCGCAGGAACCCGTACGTGCAGCCGGCCGAATCCGAGCGGACGAGGATGTCGGTGCCGTACCGGTGGACGTCGGGGATCTGCGCCAGGGCGTCGTCGAGAACGCTGATGTGATCGGCGGTGGTGTTCGACCCCGCCCGCCCGGCGCGCAGCAGCCCGGACAACGCCTCCCGGGTGTTGTCCAGGAAGCAGAACAACGGGTGATATCCGAAGGTCTTCTTCCACGTCTTGGACGCCTGCTCCTTCTCCGAGTGGCAGATCACGATCGAGGCGTCCAGATCCAGCACCAGCCCAGACACCGGCGCACCAGCCGCCATCGACACCGGCAGCCCGTCGCGGGTCTCGGCCGACTGCGCCCACGCCAACTCCCGCGCGGCAGCGCGGGCCATCCGCAGCCTGGCCAGAACAGCATCATCCACACCAGACAGCACCCGCCACGCGGTAGGATCCGAGGCGACCGCGCCGAACAGCCCCGCTTGGTCCCGCAGCACCGCCAGATCGCTGATCGCCTCACCACCGTCGGCGATCATCACCGCGAGGTCCACGGCGACCCGACCCGGGTCATGCCCGCCCTGCCGCTGCCGCAGCCTGGCCAGGGCCTCGCTGAACCCGCCGGTCAACCCGGTTACGTCCGCGATGTCGGCCAGCAAACGGGCACCCGCGTGGCCGACCACGCCACGTCCATCGCTACTGACGATGATCTTCGGTCGTGTTCCGGTACTCTTCACCTGACAGGTGCCTTCCCTCGGGATAGATGAGACCCTCAGCAAGTCCTATCTTCCCAGGTCAGAAGGCACCTTTCCTTTCATGATCCACGATGTGGACCGCCCTTAACGAAGGGCCCAGGCTAACCCGTCTGCTGTGCTATTTGATGAGGTACTAACCCAGAAGGATCGGCACCTCTGGGACAGTATGCGCCAGGGTTTCGGTACCCGTAGAGAGCCGTTGCTTATCGCCGCCACTACGGCGGCGTACACGACAGCCGCGTTCGCCCTGGCCGAGCATGAGTACGGCCTACGGCTCATGGATAACCCCGAGATTGACCCCGCACGGTTCGTGTTCATCCGGGGTGTCCCCCGGGATGCCGACTGGCGGGATGAGGGTGTTCCGCCTTGCTCGGAGCATCCGAACGGTACGGGTTGGTATCTGGCTAATCCCGCGCTAGCCTCAGTCTTTCGCTAACTGTTGATCAAGGCCCTGTTTGCATTTGTTGATCTTCATTTGGTGATCGATCGGGGTATGGGCACGGCGAGGACCCGACGCGGTGGCCGGGTTCCTCCATGGGGGTACTCGTCGGGGCGTGGGGTTGGGGTTCAGGTGACGGGCTGGGGCAGCACGGCCAGCCGGTCGAACGCGGTGACGAGCTGGTCGGCCCAGGGCCAGCCTTCGGCGATGCGCAGCTTCGTGCGGCGGGCCGAGCGGGTGATGCGGGCGGCGACGTGCAGCAGTCGGTAGCGCAGTGTCTTGGGTTCGGCGGTGGCGAGGTCGCCGTCGAGCAGCAGGTGTTGGGTCCAGGCAAGCAGGTCGATGGCGCACAAGGCGAGTTCCAGCCAGGCGGCGTTGATGGCGAACACCCGGGATGGGAAGCGGCCGAACCCGGTGTCCTTGCCCGTGCGGATGCGGTCCTCGACGCGGGCGTGAGCGCGGTGGCGGGCCTCCAGATGCTGGATGGATCCGTTGCCGGGGCCGGTGTCGGTGGCCATCACCTGGTGGCGGAAGCCTTCGATGGTGTCGAACAGCGACAGTTGTGCGCCGGGGTGCGGGCGTTCCCGGCGCACGATGAACCGGGTGCCGTCGGGGTAGTTGGCCCGCAGGTCGGCCGGTAGTAGGCCGGTGATCTCGCATACCTGGGCGCCGTCGCGTGGCTGGCCGTCGGCGTTCAGGGCCGGTACCCACTGCTCGGGGTGCCCCGCAGCCTGCTTGATCGCGTCGCGGATCGCCTCCCCGATGGCCACCCCGACGGAGAAGAACGTGTTCATACCGTGCTCACGCAACGACCGGATATGGCGCAGGAACCCGTACGTGCAGCCGGCCGAATCCGAGCGGACGAGGATGTCGGTGCCGTACCGGTGGACGTCGGGGATCTGCGCCAGGGCGTCGTCGAGAACGCTGATGTGATCGGCGGTGGTGTTCGACCCCGCCCGCCCGGCGCGCAGCAGCCCGGACAACGCCTCCCGGGTGTTGTCCAGGAAGCAGAACAACGGGTGATATCCGAAGGTCTTCTTCCACGTCTTGGACGCCTGCTCCTTCTCCGAGTGGCAGATCACGATCGAGGCGTCCAGATCCAGCACCAGCCCAGACACCGGCGCACCAGCCGCCATCGACACCGGCAGCCCGTCGCGGGTCTCGGCCGACTGCGCCCACGCCAACTCCCGCGCGGCAGCGCGGGCCATCCGCAGCCTGGCCAGAACAGCATCATCCACACCAGACAGCACCCGCCACGCGGTAGGATCCGAGGCGACCGCGCCGAACAGCCCCGCTTGGTCCCGCAGCACCGCCAGATCGCTGATCGCCTCACCACCGTCGGCGATCATCACCGCGAGGTCCACGGCGACCCGACCCGGGTCATGCCCGCCCTGCCGCTGCCGCAGCCTGGCCAGGGCCTCGCTGAACCCGCCGGTCAACCCGGTTACGTCCGCGATGTCGGCCAGCAAACGGGCACCCGCGTGGCCGACCACGCCACGTCCATCGCTACTGACGATGATCTTCGGTCGTGTTCCGGTACTCTTCACCTGACAGGTGCCTTCCCTCGGGATAGATGAGACCCTCAGCAAGTCCTATCTTCCCAGGTCAGAAGGCACCTTTCCTTTCATGATCCACGATGTGGACCGCCCTTAACGAAGGGCCCAGGCTAGGTGACTTCCTGAACATCAACAGTCTTCGGGCTGAGGCGAAGGAAGCGGCGGAGAAACCTTCCGCGCAGAATGCTTTCCGGGTGTTCCGCCTCAATCAGTGGGTGAGCCAGGCCGAACGTTGGCTTGATATGTCGGTGTGGGACGCTAACGGCGTTGACCCGCTTACGCGGGTGGACCTCATGGGGCGGGAGTGTTTCGGTGCTCTTGATCTAGCCTCAACTCAGGACTTCACAGCTTGGCTGCTGCTGTTTCCCGGGTCGCCGGTGAGTGCGGACGACCCGGGTTACACGGTGCTGCCCCATTTCTTTGTGCCTCGCCCTGCTGTATTGGCTCGATCCAACCTCAAAGATCGTATGGAGGTCTGGGAACAGCAGGGCCTTTTGACGGTCACTGAGGGTGTCACGACGGATTACGGCGTCATCCTTGAGCACATTACACGGGATGCGGAGGATTTCCGTATTCGCCTGGTCGGCTATGACCCGTGGAACGCAACCCACCTGATCGGGTTGCTAGAGGATCGTGGGCAGGCAACCGTGAAAGTGCCACAAACGGCACCACGGCTGAATGATCCTTGTAAGGCGATTGAGTCGCGTCTTGCCGACCGGACGTTGTATCACGGTGGTAATCCGGTGCTCCGTTGGATGGCCGATAACGTCGAGCTTGAGGTGACCGGCGATGGTCTGATGAGGCCTTCTAAACGTAAGTCCGGCGAGAAGATCGACGGTATTGCGGCGTTGGTGTCGGCGCTGTTCGTTTCTGCGATCCCTCTTGACGGAGACGCGGAGGTGTCATTCATCGATTTTGACAGTTACCACGGGGAGGGGGTGACGGGTGACGAGACTAGCGCGTTGGCGGAATTCGTGGCTGCGCTCGATGACGACGATTAGCGCCCATCGGGCTACCGGTCTACAGGTCGCCGGGCTGGCCGCGATCACAGCGGCGGGGTTCGTGCTCGCCGTGTGGCTCGGTCTGCTTGTCGGTGGTGCCCTGTTGTGCCTCATTGGTTGGGCGGTGGATGACGAGTGAGCCTGTTTAAACGGATCGAGCGGCGGGCCTACGCGTACGGGCCGAAATCGGTGTGGGATACGGACGTGGAGACTCCGCCCCGTGCGACCGGTGCCGGTGTGCCGGTGGGCCCGGAGCAAGCGCGGACCCTCGCGGCTGTGTGGGCGTGCCAGTCCCTGATTGCTGACGGTGTGGCGTCGCTACCGATCGACGTGTTCCGGCGCGGGCAAGCGACGGGTCGGCGGGAGAACATCGATGGTCCCGGGTGGTTGTCCCGGCCAAACCCCGTGGAGCAACAGCCGTACACCTTTTGGCACAAGGTGATGATCAGTTTGATTGGTGACGACGGGAACGCGTTCGTTCGCACGGTCCGTGACGACTCAGGAAAGGTCATTAGTGTGTACGCGGTCGACCCGAAGTTGGTGCACGTCGATGACCGCTCTCCGGTGCCGGTGTATCAGGTGGGCGGTGAAGAGTTCACCGACCGGGAGATGCTGCACATCCCGGCGTTTGTGAAGCCCGGTAAGCGGCGTGGCCTGTCGGTGATCGATTACGCCCGTGAGGCGGTTGGACTGGGGTTGGCTGCCGAGGAATTCGGGGCGCGGTTTTTCGCCCAGGGCACCACGATGAGTGGTGTGGTGGAGCATCCCGGCACCCCTAAGCCGGGTGAGGTTGCCGTGTTGGCGCGGATGCTGCGGCACAGCCACGCCGGTGTCAAGAAAAGTCACGCGGTCGGCATCCTGACGGGCGGCGCGTCGTGGAAGTCGATCAGCATCACGCCCGAGCAAGCACAGTTTTTGGAAACCCGCCGGTTTCAAAAACTTGAGATCGCGTCGCTGTATCGGGTGCCGCCGCACATGCTTGATCCCACGGTGCAATCGTCGTGGGGGTCCGGGGTCGAGGAGCAAAACAAGTTTTTCGTTGACTACACCCTGGTGCCGTGGCTTGTGCGTCTTGAGCAGGCGTTCTCTGGGTTGCTGCCGGTAAACCAGTATCTGCGGTTCAACGTTGACGCACGGTTGCGGTCGACCACGACGGAACGGTTCGCCGCTTACGCGCAGGCTGTGAATAACGGGATCATGTCATTGGACGAAGTGAGGGAATTGGAGGATATGCCGCCGATCCCCGATGGTAGGGGCCGCGCGCATGTGCGCCCGTTGAACGTGGCGGAGTTGGGTGCGGGGGGTGATGATGGAGCGTCGGATTCTGCAATCTGAGGTAGCAACCCGTTCGGTCGGTGATAATCGTGTCGCGGTTGTCGGGTACGCGTACACGTTTGATGCGCGTAGTGAGGATTTGGGCGGCTTCCGGGAGATGGTTGCTTCCGGGGCGGGCCGAGAGTCGATCGCCGAGGACGACATTCGGGCGCTTGTCAACCACGACGCGAATCTGATTTTGGGTCGGAATCGTGCGGGGACGTTGCGGCTGGCTGAGGATTCCACGGGGCTTGAGTACGAAATCTTCGTGGATGAGCGGCAATCGTATGTGCGGGATCTGCTGGTTGCTCTTGAGCGTGGCGACGTCACGCAGTCATCTTTTGGTTTCCTGGTTGCGCCCAGTGGGGAGGGTTGGACGCGAGACGCGGATGGGTTTCCGCTTCGTACCATCCGGGCCATGAAGTTGTTTGATGTGTCTCCGGTGACGTATCCGGCGTATCCGTCCAGCCCCAGCACGATCAGTAGGCGGGCGGTTGATTGCGCGGCTGCTATTGCTGCCGCCGACCGGTCACAGTGTCTGCCGGATGTTGCCGGGGAAGCGCTGAGGATGCGTCTACGGCTATCCAGTCTGGCCGCTTAACCCGAAAAGCAGGTAGGGCCCGCCCGGATGGGTGGGCCCTTTTTTGGTGCCCATATCACGGCAGAATGAGGTTTGGACTACATGGATTTTGTGGAGGCGGCTAACGCTGCCCTCGATAAGCGTGCTGCGGCGTTCGCGCAGCTCCGGGCGGTCCAGGACGACGCTGCCCTGTCTGCGGCGGAGCGGGATGAGCGGGCGGCCCGGATCAACGGCGAGATTGACGCCCTGGGGGTGGAGGCTGAGCAGCATGTGCGGAGTGCGGAGCGGGAAGCGGAACATCGGGCGCTGAACGAGCGTGCCGCCGCACTCGCTACGACGGCCGGGGGTGAATCCCGGGGCGGTGTGAGCAGTGAGGCGAGTCATCTGCGGCGGTTGGCGCGAGGTGAAGTCCCGGCTGTGGATTTTGACTTCCGGACGGCGACGTCCAGCGATCCGGCGAACGCGGGTAACACGGCACCGCCCACGTTTGTTGCGATGGTGCTTGAGGCTATGCGGGAGCGGTCGCAGTTTTTCAGCCGCGCCCGGGTGCTGACCACCGATGGCGGCGAGAATTTGGAATGGCCGGTCAAGAACGCGATGAATCCGGCTACCCCCGTAGTGTCGGGTGCGACCCGGATCACGGAGAACACCGCCTACCCTAAGGGTGACCAGTCGTGGGGTAAGGCGGTTATCGGTGCACACAAGTACGGTGTGATCGTGGAGGCGACTACCGAAATTGTGGCTGATTCGGCTTTGCCGATTCTGTCGATCCTCGCTAGTGACGCTGGTGAGGCGGTAGCGGATGCCGCTCTCACTGATCTGATGATCGGTGACGGCACAAATAAGCCGTGGGGCTGGTTCACGAGGGCGTCCGGTGCGGTGAACGCTGCCGATCTTAACAGCGTCACGTTTGATAATCTGATGGACTTGCAGTATGCGGTGACCGCCCCGTATCGGCGTACTGGCGTGTACATGTTCAACGATCTTGCAGTCTCTGTGCTGCGGAAAGTCAAGGACGCCGACGGCCGGTATCTGTGGCAGCCTAGCCTAACGGCCGGCGAGCCTGACGCGATGCTCGGTAAGCCTGTGCTGACTGACCCGAATATCGCCATTGCTGGTGCTGGCGCGAAGGTCGGCGTTTTCGGTGACCCCTTCAAGTATCTGATTCGGCAGGTACGGACGTTGCGTGTTATCCGGTCGGACGAATTCGGGTATGACCGTGACGTGGTGGCGTTCAAGGTCACGTGGCGCGGTTCCGGTGATCTCTTGGACGTGAATTCCGTGAAGGCGCTTACTGTCACCGCCTAAGTCGATCGTTGGGGAACGGGGCTACGGTCCCGTTCCTTTTTGCTTTTGGAGGGAGGATCGATGCGGTTGCGGATTGTCCGGCCGGTGCCGGGCGTCACGCATGGGCGGCGTCTCAGCGAGGGTGACACGGTGGATCTGCCAGACGGGCTGGCCGTCTCCCTAGCGGCGGATGGGTACGGCGTCCTGGTGGACGTCGACGGCCGGAGTGCTGCGGCGGATACCCGGGAGACTGCGACCGCCCGACGTCCAGGGCGTCCCCGGCGGGTGGGGTGATGGCGGCGCGCTACCTCACCGGCCGTTCGGTGACCCTGCGGCACGTGTTTGCAGATGGTGATGACGTGTTGTCGCCGTCCACGGTGACGGTTTCCGTTACGAGGGCCGGTGCCACTGATCCCACGGTTTCCGGGCCAGCCGTGCCGGACGGGGACGGCTGGACGCTGCCGGCCGGGCTGCTGCCAATGGGCGTGTACGCGGTGCGGTGGGACGGCGGTGACGTCCAGGACATGACCGCCGTTGAGGTGGTTGGCGGCCTCCTGTTTGGTGTGCAGGAGTTGCGGGCGGCTGATCCTGACTTGACGGTGCAGCGGTTCCCGGCTGCTGTGGTCGTTGGGGCCCGCACCACCGTTGAGACAGAGTTTGAGCGGATCACGGGGCGCAGCTTCGTCCGCCGGACGCTGTATGTGCCGGTCGAGTCGTTGCCGGAGTGGGGAGCCCTGTTGCCGGTCGTCGACGTGGCAGACGTGACGGCCCTCGGGGCGACACCGGGGCGGCTACCGGTGGAGCGGCTGGGGGTGTACGCGTACGCGCCGGAGCTGCCCGAGGGGACAACCGGGGTGGAGATCCTGTACGGGCTGTCGATGGTCCCTGAGGGGATCAGACGTGCCGGGCTGCTGTACGCCCGGTGGCTGTTGCTAGAGGACCGGTCGGGCATCCCTGACCGGGCAACCTCGTTTCAGGCTGCCGAGGGCGGGACCTACGCTTTGTCAACCCCGGGCCGCGCCGGAGCCGAAACAGGACTCCCGGCGGTCGACGCCGTGCTTGACGGCTACCGGCACAAGCTCATTGAGTCGGTGATGGTGACGTGAGTACGAACGCGATTGCTGTCAAGACGGCTCTCAAGGACATGTTGGCAGGCATGTCTGCTGTCGTCGGTGAGAATGTGCAGGTGACGTATGGTTTCCCGACCCGCTCTCCCGAGCGTCGTTGGGCGGTCGTCGGCGAGATCAGTTGGCAGTCCGCCGAGTGGGCGACGAACCGGAGTCGCACCGAGGACTTCGCCGTGGCGGTGGTGTTTTCAGTGAAGTAATCTCAGCGACTTTGCGGTAGGTACTTGTACTCGAAATGGGTCAGGTGGAGTGCGGCGGCGAGGATGTCGCTGATCCGGTGTGGGCTGGCGGTGGTATGCCGGAGGGTTTTCCAGCGTCCGACCAGGATCGCGAAGCCGCGTTCGCCCTGCCAGCGCAGTCCGCGTAGCAGCCGGTTGTAGGCGCGGTTGTCGGGAGCGAGCCGCTGCCCGTCGGTGGGCTGCTTGACCGGGACTTTGACGCCTTGACCTGCGCCTTCGTAACCGGAGTCGGCCAGGGTAGGCAGGTCGAGTTCGGAGGCGGCCCAGTTCAGGGCAGCCGTGATGCCCTGCTGTTGGGCGCAGGTCAGATCGTGCAGATGCCCCGGCATCGCCGCGGAGGTCCACACCGGCAGGCCGTCCGGGCGCATGACCGCTTGAACGTTTCCGCCGAAGTCACGATGCTTGCCGGAATACCAGGCGTCGATCGTGTCGCCCTTGACGCTGAGGGTGGTCTCGGCCACCCGGTCGCAGTCGAACAGCTTTCCGTCCAGGATCACGTACGACCAGCCGTCGTCGGCGACCCGGCGCAGGGCTGTGTGTAGATCCTGGGCCTGCGCGGCCAACACTGCGACACCCTCGGCCATATACCGGTACGCAGTGGCCCGGGAGATGCCGAACCCGGCGCCCAGCAGGGTCGCGTCCTCGCCTTTGCGGAACCAGACGAGCACCAGGAGTGCCTGGTAGAAGCAGGTCAACGCGCGGGTGTCGCGCCGTGTCCCCTTGGCTCGGCGTTGCGCGGCAAGCAGCCGGCCGAGGTACTGCACGAGTTCCCTGGGGACGTCGACCATGGCACGATAGGCAATCACGTGGAGCCCTCTCGAAGACGTGGATCTTGTCGCAAAGACCTGTCTATCGATGGCTCCACGCCCACTTCCAGCACCGTCCGGCGTGACCCGGTTCGCCCGTGTCGTACCAATCAACACATTCGCGTCGCTGAGATCAGCTCAGTACAGATGCCGGGTGGAACATCGGAAGAGTGTGAGTTGTACGCGGTCGGGCTGGCTGCCGAATTTGAGGATCTGTTGAGGGCTGATCCGTCGATTGGGGGCCGTTGTGTTACGTCTGGGTTTGCTCCGCGAAGTCTGAAGTCGTGGCCGATTGATGGGGCGTACGAATGCCAGTTTGAAACGGAGGTCCGTACAAAATGCCGACCGTAGTTGTTGTCTACAACGGTCACGCCCCCGCCGTCACCGGCGGGGGTTTTGTTTTTGTCCGGGGACAGCCGGTCGAGGTGCCGCCGGAGTTGGCGGGAAAGCTTGGCTCTGCGTTCACGACCAAAACCAGCAAGAGGGGTGACTAGTGCCGTCGGTGCATGACTCATATGTCGGGCTTGCTGAGGAAACCACCTACGGCACGCCGGTGGCTCCGGCTCGCTTCCTAGAGATGGTGTCGGAGGGGTTCGCCGGGAAGTATGAACGCATCAACTCCGAGGCGTACCGGGCCGGTCAGAGGGTGCTGCACCGGGACCGGTTCGCGCCGAACCCTAAAGGGGCCGGTGGGGATCTAAAGATCGAAGGCCAGGATTCGGGGCTCGGCGTGCTGTTGGTGCACGCTTTCGGGGCGGTGTCGACTGGCGCCCCGGATGGGGATGTCACGCCGCACACAATCACGGTGGGAGATCTCGCCGGTAAGAGTTTGACTGTGCAGGTGGGTCGGGTCGACAACGCCGGCACCCTCCACCCGTGGACGTACGAGGGTGGCAAAATCGCGTCGTGGGAACTGTCGAACGCTGTTGATGGTGTCCTTGAGTTGTCGTTTGAGTTTGATTTCGCCCGGGAGTACATCGGGGCGGGTCCGGGTGCGTACGCGCCCTCCACGCCCACCTATTCCACCACCGGGCAACTCTTCACCTTCGTCGGCGGTAGTGTCGATATTGGCGGGGCCCCGTTCGGTGTTTCCGAAATCTCGTTGAGTGAAGTAATCTCAGCGACTTTGCGGTAGGTACTTGTACTCGAAATGGGTCAGGTGGAGTGCGGCGGCGAGGATGTCGCTGATCCGGTGTGGGCTGGCGGTGGTATGCCGGAGGGTTTTCCAGCGTCCGACCAGGATCGCGAAGCCGCGTTCGCCCTGCCAGCGCAGTCCGCGTAGCAGCCGGTTGTAGGCGCGGTTGTCGGGAGCGAGCCGCTGCCCGTCGGTGGGCTGCTTGACCGGGACTTTGACGCCTTGACCTGCGCCTTCGTAACCGGAGTCGGCCAGGGTAGGCAGGTCGAGTTCGGAGGCGGCCCAGTTCAGGGCAGCCGTGATGCCCTGCTGTTGGGCGCAGGTCAGATCGTGCAGATGCCCCGGCATCGCCGCGGAGGTCCACACCGGCAGGCCGTCCGGGCGCATGACCGCTTGAACGTTTCCGCCGAAGTCACGATGCTTGCCGGAATACCAGGCGTCGATCGTGTCGCCCTTGACGCTGAGGGTGGTCTCGGCCACCCGGTCGCAGTCGAACAGCTTTCCGTCCAGGATCACGTACGACCAGCCGTCGTCGGCGACCCGGCGCAGGGCTGTGTGTAGATCCTGGGCCTGCGCGGCCAACACTGCGACACCCTCGGCCATATACCGGTACGCAGTGGCCCGGGAGATGCCGAACCCGGCGCCCAGCAGGGTCGCGTCCTCGCCTTTGCGGAACCAGACGAGCACCAGGAGTGCCTGGTAGAAGCAGGTCAACGCGCGGGTGTCGCGCCGTGTCCCCTTGGCTCGGCGTTGCGCGGCAAGCAGCCGGCCGAGGTACTGCACGAGTTCCCTGGGGACGTCGACCATGGCACGATAGGCAATCACGTGGAGCCCTCTCGAAGACGTGGATCTTGTCGCAAAGACCTGTCTATCGATGGCTCCACGCCCACTTCCAGCACCGTCCGGCGTGACCCGGTTCGCCCGTGTCGTACCAATCAACACATTCGCGTCGCTGAGATCAGCTCAGTGGTGACAACAAGCTAGCCAACGAACGATGGTCCACGATCGGGAAACGGGAGCCTCTTGAAGAGGGGATGCGGGAGTACACGTTTGAGTTGAAGGGCGAATACGAGGGTCTGAGTCATGCGCAGCGTGTCGCCGCGGCTGTCGCGTCCGGGAGCCTGGCATCGGTTGATTTGCGGTGGTCGACGCCGCAGGGCGGGGCCCTGGATATTTCGGTTCCGGTCGGCCGTTTCGATGAGGGGCCGGTCAATTTTGATGGTGCGCAGATCATGGAGCAGTCTCTTAAGGGTATGGCGTTGTGGGACGGTGCCGCGTCCCCGGTAGCTGTGGTGTATCGGAGTAAGGATGTCACCCCGTAAGGCTGTCACCTTCAACGCTGACGCGGTGCGGATCGAGGGGCTACGGGATTTCGTCTCAGCCTTGAAGGCGGTGGATGCGCAGTATCCGAAGGCGGTTCGGCAGGCGAACTATGATCTGGCTGCGGAGCTTGTGACGCGATCCAAAGCGGAAGCCGCGAGTGTGGGTGGCGTTGCCCGGAAAGCTGCCCGGAGTTTGCGGGCAGCCCGCCAGGCCAACGCGTCCGTTGTCACCGGTGGGGGCGCCCGCTACCCCTATTTTTGGGGGGCGGAATTCGGGGCGCGACAGTATCGGCAATTCAAACCGTGGCGGGGTAACCAGTATGGGGGTTGGTCGGGCGGTCCCGGCTATTTTCTGCACCCTACGATCCGCAGCGAAGCGGAAAAGCTGCTGGACGTGTACATGGCGCGGCTTGACGCGCTCGCCGGTGAAGCATTCCCAGACTAGGAGTGTACGTGGAGTTTGTGTTCGATCCTGACTCGTTCGATTTCGGCGACATGGAGGATTTCGAGGAATACACGGGACGGCCGTTCGACGAGGTTTTCAGACCGCATCCTGTTGTGGACGTGGACGGGAACCGGGTTTTCGACGCTAAGGGGCGTCCGGAAATGACGATCCGGCTGTCCGCTAAGGCGCAAACGTGTTTGGTTTGGTTGACCCGGCGGAAAACCGATCCGGGTTTCGGCATTGAGGACGCGCGCCGCACCAGGATTACCTCTCTGGTGATTGATAGTGCCCCGGAGCGTGACCGGGGAAACGACTGAGGCGGCTACGGGATGTAGCCGCCATCTGCCATTTTTACGGGATGTCGCCTGATCAGGTGCGCCGTTTGACTCTGCTTGAGATTCAGGCGTTCACAGAGTATATGCGCGAGTACGGGGAGGCGCGGCGTGGCTGAGACGAGGCAACTCAAGGTTGTTGTTGCCGGTGACGCTAAAACGGCGATGTCTGCGCTTAAATCCTTGGGCGCCGGGTTGTCGGACGTTGATAAGCGTAGCGGCGTGGCGGGATCCGGGATGGACCGTTTCAGTCGTCGGGTTTCCTCGGCTGCTGACCATTCGACGTTCGCGCTTGCGGGTTTGGCCGCCGCTGCTGCCGGTCTGGGTGTCGCGTTCGCCGGAGCACTCGATTTGGATAGGGCGCGAGCGAAGTTCGCGGCGCAGCTCGGGCCGGAACAGGCCGGGCGGTTGGGTGAGGTAGCGGGCCGGCTTTACACGGGCGGTTTCGGCCGTTCCATGAGCGAAAACATGGATGCCATCCGCCGGGTGATGTCGTCCGGGCTGATCCCGGAGGGGACAGCAGATGCCGACATTGAGCGGATCACCGGTAAAGCCTTGAATTTGGCGGAAGCGTTTGACCAGGATGTGACGCAGACAGCGCGGGCGGCTGGTCAGATGGTGCGTACCGGGTTGGCGGATACCGCCGATGACGCAATTGATCAGCTTAGCCGGGGTTTCGCGGTCACGGGTGATCACGCCGAGGATCTTTTGGATGCGGTGTCCGAGTACGGTACCCAATTCCGTAAGTTGGGTGTTGATGGTGCAACCGCTATGGGTCTGTTGTCTCAGGGGTTGCAGGCGGGAGCCCGGGACGCTGACACCGTGGCCGACGCGCTGAAAGAGTTCAGCGTCCGCGCGGTGGACGGGACAAAATTGACCGCTGACGGTTTCCGGGCTGTAGGGCTTGACGCGTCCACGATGGCCGCGCAAATCGGCAAGGGAGGCGACGAAGCCACCCGAGGCTTGGACACTGTTTTGGATAGACTGCGCGGCATTGAAGATCCCGTGAAACGGTCACAGGCCGCTGTCGCACTCTTCGGCACAAAAGCTGAAGATTTGGGTGAGGCGTTGTATGCGCTTGACCCGTCCGAGGCTGTTGCGGCTATCGGTGACGTCGCCGGAGCATCTGCGGATTTGGGGAAGGCGCTGCAACAGTCCGCCGGGGCGCAGCTAGATCAGTTCCGCCGTAAGGTTGAACTTGCGATCGTAGGGAAACTCACCGAGGCTATCCCTAAGATCGTTGAGTTTGGACAGTGGATGGTCCGGAATCGTGAATGGATTGAGCCGGTTGTGGTCGGGTTGGGGTCGCTGGCGGTGGTCCTCGGTACGATCACGGTTGCCGCGAAAATCTACACGGCTGTTCAGGCGGCACTTAACGTGGTGATGCTCGCTAACCCTATCGGCCTAGTGGCTCTGGCGTTGGCCGCTCTCGTGGCAGGTTTGGTGTACGCGTGGCGGAATAGCGACACGTTCCGGCGTGTCGTAACCGGCGCGTGGATCGCCGTCAGAAACGCGGTCGCGGTTGTCATTGGTTGGTTTCGGACGGCGATACCTCAAGCGTGGTCTGCGGTCGTCAACGCCACGAAAGCCTACTGGGGGTTCTGGCGGACTGTCATTCGGTCGGCCGTCAACGGCGCTGTCGCTGTCGTAATGGGGATGCGGTCCCGCGTCCTGGGCGCACTGTCCGGTGTGGGCCGGTGGCTGCGTGACTCGGGCCGGCGGATCATCCAAGGGCTGATTGACGGCATCCGCGCCATGAGTGGCCGGGTGAAAGACGCGATCGGGGATGTGCTCGCCTCCGCCCGCCGGATGCTGCCGTTCTCCCCGGCCCTAGAGGGCCCGTTTGCCGGCAAGGGTTGGACGCTGTACTCCGGTCGATCTATCCCAGAGGCCATGGCGGAGGGTGTCACGTCCCGCCGGCGGGTGCTGGTGCGGGCTGTCCAGGGCGCGATGGGAGACGCCCACGACGCAGCTCGTGTACCGGTGGTCCCCGTGGGCGGGGCCGCCGGCGTCGCCCTGCACCGGGCCGGGGCACGGCCGGCAGCGCCAACGGTGGTGGTGCACGTGGCCGGCAGTGTCACGGCGGAACGGGATCTAGCGCGGACGATCGCGCTCACGGTGCGGGACGAGATCGTCCGTACTGGCAGACGCAATGGGGGTGTTACTGAAGTAATCTCAGCGACTTTGCGGTAGGTACTTGTACTCGAAATGGGTCAGGTGGAGTGCGGCGGCGAGGATGTCGCTGATCCGGTGTGGGCTGGCGGTGGTATGCCGGAGGGTTTTCCAGCGTCCGACCAGGATCGCGAAGCCGCGTTCGCCCTGCCAGCGCAGTCCGCGTAGCAGCCGGTTGTAGGCGCGGTTGTCGGGAGCGAGCCGCTGCCCGTCGGTGGGCTGCTTGACCGGGACTTTGACGCCTTGACCTGCGCCTTCGTAACCGGAGTCGGCCAGGGTAGGCAGGTCGAGTTCGGAGGCGGCCCAGTTCAGGGCAGCCGTGATGCCCTGCTGTTGGGCGCAGGTCAGATCGTGCAGATGCCCCGGCATCGCCGCGGAGGTCCACACCGGCAGGCCGTCCGGGCGCATGACCGCTTGAACGTTTCCGCCGAAGTCACGATGCTTGCCGGAATACCAGGCGTCGATCGTGTCGCCCTTGACGCTGAGGGTGGTCTCGGCCACCCGGTCGCAGTCGAACAGCTTTCCGTCCAGGATCACGTACGACCAGCCGTCGTCGGCGACCCGGCGCAGGGCTGTGTGTAGATCCTGGGCCTGCGCGGCCAACACTGCGACACCCTCGGCCATATACCGGTACGCAGTGGCCCGGGAGATGCCGAACCCGGCGCCCAGCAGGGTCGCGTCCTCGCCTTTGCGGAACCAGACGAGCACCAGGAGTGCCTGGTAGAAGCAGGTCAACGCGCGGGTGTCGCGCCGTGTCCCCTTGGCTCGGCGTTGCGCGGCAAGCAGCCGGCCGAGGTACTGCACGAGTTCCCTGGGGACGTCGACCATGGCACGATAGGCAATCACGTGGAGCCCTCTCGAAGACGTGGATCTTGTCGCAAAGACCTGTCTATCGATGGCTCCACGCCCACTTCCAGCACCGTCCGGCGTGACCCGGTTCGCCCGTGTCGTACCAATCAACACATTCGCGTCGCTGAGATCAGCTCACTGGCCTGTGATGCCGAGTATTCGGGTGGAGGTAGGTGCGTCGGGGGCGCGGATCACCGATCCAATCTTCAGGTGGACTGATGTAACCGATTGGGTTGCCTCGATATGGTGTCGGCGGGGCCGCACGTACGAGCTTGACAGGATCGAGGCGGGGACGGCTGCTGTCGTTTTCGACACCGACACTGACACCGGAACCGGCGCCGGGGATCTCAACCTGGCTGCCGTGAAACCTCGCCAGCCCATCCGCGTCTATGGGATAGCGGATGACAATTGGCTACCTGCCGAATGTGTCCATCCCTCAATCGAAGGCGTGTTGGCGGCTCCCCGTTGGCAACGCTCATCCGATGGCGGGGAGACGTGGGCTAACGCCCAAACCGGCGAGGTTATCGCTGCGTTTGACAGTGACGCCGGACAAGCAGTTTTCCGGTTCCGTGGTGGCACTGGCACCGACACTGCATATCGTTCTGGCCTGGGCGGGGATTCCGACGTGATACCCGTCGAAGCCGGACAGTTGGTCTCCGTCCGGGTTGACATGCGCAATGTGGGCTCGGGAGCTAACTGTCATCTCGGGTTGACGTATGAAAGCTACGACCAGACGTCAAAGACTCAAGTCGTGTGGACTGACCCCGCACCACCGGGAGCCGGTTGGGTAACGTTGTCTGCGACTGACACCGCCCCGTATGACGGGGTTATGCGAATGATGATCCTAGCGCCGGTTGACGTGCTGGTCACGGCCCCCAAAGTTCGGCTGGACAATATCGGGGCTGCCGAGGTTGCCCACCTGTCGGGCGTCTACCCGATTTTCCGTGGCTATGTTGAGCGCTGGTCGCAGGAATACACAGGTCCACTGTCCACGTTGACTGCGGATTGTGTCGACATGTCGGCGTTGCTCACACAACCGATACCGTCGTCGTACCGCATGGCCGTACGTGATTGGGCGGCGCAGAACAGCATTCCGCCGTCTCCAACAGTCGATGCTAATACGGGCGCTATCGGTGTGTTGTCCCCCCGACTGTGGTATTGGCCGGCGGTCGAATCGACTGAAGCGACAACAACATACCCCGAGTATGGGCCCGGACTGCCGTTGAGGGTGCGGGACTGCATTAACCCCCCGGACGACGGGGCCGCAGGTTTCGGCACCACAAAAACGATGGTGCACGCCGACGGCAGCGAATCCGGGGGGTTCGATAACAGGTCTGAGAGTTACCTAGCAGGATCGGTCCTGGAACTGTCGAGGCATGGCAGTCCTGCTGTTGGGGCGTGCCGCACACTGACCGTGGATCTGTGGTATCGACCGGAGAGTTTGACGCACTATCACACGCTGTGGCAGTCACGCACCTCTACAGGACACGTGCACTCCCACGTCCAGATTCGGTCCGATGGCACTGTTGTTGCTGAGGCGTATGCGGGACAAGCTAGCGCCGTCCGAGCAATCACCAACCCTGGTGTCATCCAACCGGGGACGGTCTATCACATTGGGGCGCGGTTTGGGATTGGCTCCCGGTGGCAGAAACCGTACGCGCAGATCTGGGTGAACGGTGTTGAGCTGGACGGCTTTTACAGCTCAACGCCGGGTGTCATGACTAGCCCTGTCGTGGGTGATGGCCTGTTCGCGGGTCGACGGTACGTGTTGTCCAGCGGCAGTGTCGGGTACGCGGATGCCCCACAGGGCACCATTAATCATCTGATTGCGGCTATGGACATCCCGGATGGGCTGCACCAGGTGCTAGACGGTTTTGGGTGGGATCGGCATGTCGACACGGAAACGGACCGTATCCATCGGCTGTTGGACGGGCTGGGCTGGTCGGGGTCGCGGGCCCTGGACGCGCCCCTGTCGGAGCTACTGTCGCCCCGGTGGGACAACCACGCTGACGGCTGGGAGGTCGCATCCGGGACGGCCGGGGACGCGGGCGGTGTCCTGATGATGGGCCCGGCCGGTGAGGTCACCTATCACTCCCGGCACCGTCGGGTCGGGGCCCCGGTCCGGTGGACGCTGACAGAGTGGACTCCTGGCCTGAGGTTCGCCCTCGACGACAGCCACGTGCACAACAGCATCACGGCGGAGCGGTCGACGGGGCTCCGCCGCACGGCCGAGGATCAGGGCAGCATCGCGCAGCACGGTGTGAGGGCTTTGACGATCCGCCGGGACGTCGCAGACCCTAGCGAGGTTCAGGACGCGGCGTCCTGGACGCTGCACCGGTACCGGGATGCCTCCCCCAGGTGCGACACCCTACGGGTGCAAGCGCACACACTCACCGGTGACGGCGACGCCCCACAACGGGCCCTAGCAGCATCCGCCGACGTCTCAGACCGCCTGGCGCTGGCGGCGCTGCCGCCGTCCGCCCCGGCGCCCGCGCTGGACTGCTTCGTGGAGGGCGTCAACGTGGGCATTGTGCGTAACGGCACCCTGTGGGAGTGGACGACGGAGTTCACCGTCTCCGATGCTGGCCGCTCCGACGGGTGGGTTTTGGAGGGGCCTTCCGGGAGACTCGATACCGAAACCTGCATAGCCGTTTACTGACACATTCAAGTCAGAACGGGGCCCTTAGGGGCCCCATTTTTGTTGCCCAGAAGGTTTCGGAGGTCCGATGACTATACCGACGTTGACGGGTTTCAGCGCCGGGGAGTTGGTAACTGCCGCTAGTCTCAATGAACATACCAAGTTCGCAATCGAAAGATCGGTCTACTACAAGCCGTTCTGCCACCTGTGGCGTAACACGGATCAGTCCATCCCACCGTCGGTGACGACGAAGCATGACCTCAATACTGTACTGGAAAACAATGATGGGATGGCTGATGTCAGCAACGGCCGTATCGTGGTGCAAACAGCGGGCCGCTACCGGGTGACATACGGTAATGCGTGGGACGGTAACGCATCCGGCGCACGTGCAGTGTTTCTGTACACGACCGACTCCGGAACCCCGGTATCATCTTTGTCTATCCCCTCCACCACCGGGTTTATCCGCCTCAACGCGTCATGGGTTCTGTACATGGACGCGGGAGAGGGACTGGAGATCAGGGGTAATCAAAGTTCCGGGTCGAGCCTTAACGCGCGCACCGACTACGGCGGTTGTTTCCTGATCGCCGAGTGGATTTCCCTGTGAGCCCGATAGAGCTGGCCGGGTCCGCTCTCGGGATGCTTATAGCGGCCCTGACAATGGGCGCCGCGGTGGGTATTTTGTGGGCCCGGATGCGGTCGTCCGCCGACGAGACAACAGCCGTTTTGTGGCGTGGTGAGGCTGAGGCGCAGAAGGCGAGAGCGGACCGGCTAGAGGCGGCACTGCGGGCTCTTGAGCGGCGTGTGGACCATTTGGAGGCCGAAAACAGGATGCTGCGTACAGATAACCGCCACGACGCGGACAGGCGTCACGGCGATACCGTGCCTGGACGGCGGGGGGTGGTCGTGTGGGTTGGTATCTCAACCCGACACTAACCAGGTTCCGGGCCGAGGTGAATGCCCGCTGGCCGCACCGGGACAAAACATCGGACGGCACCATCGGCGACGCCGCTCACCGAAACACCAAATCCGATCACAATCCTGATCCCGACGGCTCCGTGGACGCGTGGGACATGGACGTGGATGGTGTGAATGTTTGGGAGTGCATCAGGGCTGCTATCCGCCACGAGTCAATCCAGTACATCATCTATAACCGCAAAATCACGTCCCGGACGTGGGGTTTGGGTAAATGGCGCACATACAAGGGCAGTAACCCTCACACCAAACACGTCCATTTCAATACGCGCCCGTCACACGAACGCTCTACTAAGCCTTGGTTGGGAGAGATTGATATGAGGCTGTCCGATAAGGTTCGACTGTTTGCCAACTACGGAGACGTCAAGTACAGCAACCCCACCACGACTGTTGAGGGGGTGCTGGCGTCCACCAACTACTACGTTCTGCAAACCCGGAATTCGTTGACCGCGCGGGTCACCAGGATTGAGCAGAAAATCGAGGCCCTAGCCGAAAAACTGACGAAGCCAACCCCGGTGGTAATCGACATCAGCGACCCCGCCGTTCTCGACGCTCTTGCGAAAGCGGTTGCGGACGAGTTGCATTCCCGCCTGTCCGACTGATAAGGAGCCCCGTTTTGAGGTACGCAAAGTATGTAAAAGACAACCCGGTCGTGCTGCTCGATCTCATCAAATACGCGGTTGCCGTCCTGGTGCTGTTCGGACTCCCGGTACCGCCCGGGGTTGACGTCGCGGTCGCCGGCGTCACCCTCGGTGTCCTCACGATCATCACCCGCTCCCAGGTGGTCCCGGTCGGCAGGCACCACCAGGCGGTGACAGACGCACTGATGACCCCGGCCCCGCCGGTTGACGCGATCGGTCGATAGCAGCACAGACAGAGCCCCCAACCCGGCAAAGTCCGGGTTGGGGGCTTTTTCTGTTTTAGCGGGGCTTTGTGCCCTGGTTGGGTTAGGGCTGCTCGGGGAGCTGGGCGACGAAGGCCCGCCACGCCGCCGGGCCGAACACCAGCGCCGGCCCGGTCGGGTCCTTCGAGTCCCGGACACCCACCACACCAGGCAGGTTGTCGGCAACCTCGACGCAGTTGCCGCCGTTGTTTCCGCTCTTGGTGCTCTTGCGCCACCGCGCGTCGGTCAGGTCCATGATCTTGCCGCTTCCCTGAGCATGTCTAGGGACTGCGACCGCGAGAGAGCTTCCCCGCGGATGCGTTCCCACCGTCGACTCAGCGTAGCAACATCCGTGATGCCTTCGACCAGTTGCGCCTGGGCTTGACCATCCACATGAGCCACCGTCGTACCGTTGTCCAGCTCTGCGAGCGTGAACGGTCCGCCGAGACCCGGGTACATGCCGACCGACGCCGGAACGACGTGAACGGAGACGTTCGGTAGCTCTGCGTACGCCGCTACGTGCTCGCACTGCTCGCGCATGAGCGCGCGGTCCCCGTATGCGGATCGGCGGAGGATCAGCTCATCGAGCACCGCGACGAACATTGGCGCGTGATCCCGGCGCAGGATCGTCTGACGCTGAACGCGCGCCGTGATCAGTTGGTCGGTCTCCTCGGCACTCAACGTCTCCCCGGCGAGCGTTGCCCGCGCGTAGGCCTCAGTCTGGAGGAGGCCGGGCACCCAGGCTAGCTCGAACGTACGGAGTGAGACCGCCTCACGCTCAATGTCTACCCACGGCCGGAACCAGGCCGGCTCGCGGCGCTTCAGAACGTCCGGCCAGAGGTCCTCGACATCTCGCTTGAGAATCGCCGCGACCTTCGCGCGGTGCCTGGTCTGCGGAATCCGTCCGCGACTCGCCCACTTCGCTGCGGTCTTTGGGTCAACGCCGATTTGAGCTGCGAGGCTGTCGGCGGTCTCGCCGGCCTCGGCCATCGCCGCGACGACTGCATGATTCATTCCCAAACCTCCTAGGAACGTTCTGCACGTCCGAAGAAGATAGTCCTAGATGGTGTGTTCGTTTCGCAACTGCGGGGATGGTGAAACAGAGATGGCGTGAGCCGGTGGCGGACTTGAACCCGCTGGTCGCGCTGTCGGGGCCGCCCCTGTCTGGGTGCTGGTGGGGGCGGCCCTGTCCACGTCCACCAGCCGGGAGCCCAGCCATGCCGACAGCTATAGCGGAGCAGCTACCGCAGCGAAAGCCCCGAGTGGCTCTCGCTGGCGACATCAATCCTGATCGCCAAGCGAATGGAGCCCGCCATCCCGCCTGGGTGTCCGAGGAGGAACTAGAGCGGCTGCTGTCTGGCGGGCGTGCCGTCGGCCGGGCCCGCGTCGTCTACACCCGCCCGGCCGATGACGTCCTTGAGGCTGTGCTAGCGGGATTGCGGGCGCTGTGATGGCCGACGACACCAACCCCGCCGAGGTGCGCGCCCGTCCTGATCCGTGCGGCGCGCCGCCGGTGCCGGACGGTGACCGGGTGCGCCCGCCAGCGCGGCCGTCGGACCGGCCCACGGATGCGCCGCTGGTAACGGCCAGACAAAGGGTGTTGGCGGTTGTCGTGGTGTTGATCGTTGTTGCCGCCATCGTGATCCGGGTGTTGCGGTGACGGGCGGGCGGCCGAGGCCGGAGACGGTCGCCCGGTGGCGGCGGACCCTCGCCGAGCACCGTCAGCGCGACGGCCGCTGTCCGGTCTGTGGCACGGAGAAGCGGTGTTGGCCGTGGGCGGACGCGTTCGGCGAGCTGGTCGCCCACGACCTGCTGCGTCTCGGACCGCCGCTGACACCCCTTGTAGACGACCGGTCGCAGAAGGCGACCGGCGAACGAAAGGAAGAGGATCATGGAACTGGTGGCATGGAAGAAGCCGATGCGCTGTGACAACTCAAGTCCGAACTGTGTTGAGGTCATGGCCGACGGTGACGGGAACCGGATTGTCCGCAACTCCCAGCGACCGGACCAGACGGTGATCTTTACCGATAGCGAGTGGTCGGCGTTTGAGGGCTCGATCCGTGGCGGGCAAACCTTCTGATCGCGTCCCTCGGGGCTAGCCCTGCAACGCACGGGCACGGCAAAGTCGGAGAGTGCTCGTGTGAGGACTTTGTGTTGTGGTCCAGAGTGGATTTGACGGGGCGGGCACGGCTCCGGTGATCTTGAGGTTGTCTACGCCTTCGGATCACCCTGTGGAGTACCGTGCCCGCGCCTGCATCATTGCTGATCAACGCTGTCCAAGACCAGCCGGACGAGCAGACACGACCGGTCCTGTTGGGCCGTAACAGGCAGGAAAGCCTGGTCGCGGCGCTGTCGGAGGTTTCTGATCCGCGGGACGCGCGAGGGATCCGGCATCGGTTGCCGACGGTGGTCGGGTTGGCCCTGGCGGCGGTGCTGGCCGGCAATACGTCGGTGTACGCGATCGGGCAGTGGATCGCCGGGTGTTCACAGAAGACCCTGAAGGTGTTCGGCGCCCGGGTGGCTCCGGCGACCGGCCGGTATGTCGGTCCGGATGAGAAGACGGTGCGCGGGTTGTGCGCCCGGCTCGACGGTGACGTGCTGGACGCGGTGATGGGTCGGTGGCTGCAGCGGCGTGCCCTGGCGGCGCAGCGGGCGAAGGCGCGGACCGGGGTACGGCCCCCGCGAGGTCGTAAGGCCCGTCGCCGGGCCAAGGCCGCTGGCCAGCGCCGCTGGCGGGCCAGTACACGCGGTCGGCACCGGCCGCGGCTGATCCAGGTCGCGGTGGACGGCAAGACCAGCCGCGGTGCGAAGAGCGCCGGCAACCCGGCGCCGCACCTGCTCGCCGCGTTGTCATGCGTGGGGGTGGTACTCGCCCAGCGCCAGGTCGACGGCAAAAGCAATGAGATCACCGCGTTCGTACCGCTGTTGACGCCCCTCGAGCTGGCCGGCCAGGTGGTGACGGCCGACGCGATGCAGACGCAGCGTAAGCATGCCCGATGGCTGCGCCAGGTCAAGGACGCGCACTTCATCTTCCCGGTGCTGGACAACCAGCCCACCCTGTTCGACCGGCTCGACGCTCTGGACTGGGCCGGGGTGCCGGTCACCGCGTGGAGCGTGGACGACGACCGGGGCCGGCACGAGCGACGCACCATCCAGGTCATACCCGCTCCGCCCGAGGTGAACTTCCCGCACGTCGCGCAGGTGTTCCTGATCGAACGGACCGTCACCGTCAAAGGCAAGACCAGCTACCCCCGAGTTCGACAGTTGGTGGGCATGCGGGGCGGATCGGCGGCGGATCCGTGCAGGTGAGAGGGCTGGCACCCATCGGAGACTGTCCAGAGGCGTGGGCAAACGGATTTGCCGTGGGTCTTGTTCTGGCCAGGCTTGTTGTCTGATGATGCGGGCATGTACTTGCGGAAGATCCAACGGCGGAACAAGGACGGGTCGGTGGTGCGATACCTCCAACTCGCCCACAACCGACGGGTCGGCGGCACCACGCAGGCCGAGGTGCTGGTCAACTTCGGCCGCGAGGACCGTCTGGACGTCGACGGGTTGCGCCGCCTGGTCGCCTCCATCAACCGCTACCTCGGCGAGGAGGACGAGGTCGCCGCGTCGCTGGGCGCCGAGGAGGCCGGGCCGCTGACGGTGGAGTTCTCCCGGCCGCTCGGGGCGAGCTGGCTGCTCGACGGGCTGTGGAAACTGTTGGGCATCGACACCGCCCTGGCCTCCCGCATCGACGGGCGCAAGTTCCGCACCGACGTCGAGCGCACGATCTTCGCGCTGGTCGCCAACCGGGCCATCGCCCCCGCCTCCAAGCTCGCCGCCGCCGAGTGGGCCACCCGCGACCAGGTCATCCCCGGCCTGGACGCACTGGCCGAGCAGCACGCCTACCGCGCCATGGACCTGCTCGTCGCCGCCGATGTCCACGCCGCCGTGCAGGAAGCGGTGTTCTTCTCCGCCGCACACCTGCTCAACCTCGAAGTCGACCTGGTCTTCTTCGACACCACCTCCACCTACTTCGAACGCGACACTGCGGACGACCCGGACGGCGAGAGCTCCAGCCTGCGCCAGTACGGGCACTCCAAGGACCACCGCAAGGACCTGCCCCAGATCGTCATCGGACTGGCCGTCACCCGCGAGGGCATCCCCGTGCGCTGCTGGACCTGGCCCGGCGGCACCAACGACCAGACCGTGATCACCGAGGTCAAGGACGGCCTGCGCGACTGGCGGCTCGGCCGGGTGGTCACCGTCTGCGACACCGGATTCTCCTCCGAGGCCAACCAGTCCTACCTGCGCCGGGCCGGCGGCCACTACATCACCGGCATCAAGATGCGCGAAGGCTCCCACCGCGCCGACCAGGCCCTGGCCCGCCAGGGCCGCTACCAGGAAGTACGCGACAACCTGCGCGTCAAAGAGGTCCGCCTCGACGGCGACGAGGGCAGACGCTTCATCATCTGCCACAACCCCACCGAGGCCGAACGCGATGCCGCCCGACGCGAAGACCAACTCACCGCGATCCGCGAGGAGTTGACGCGCATCAAGACCGCCCGGGAAGCCGACGCGACCAAGGCGAAGGCCAAGGCCGCCAAGACCGGCAAGCGCCCCACGGCCCCCTCGGACGCCCCGCACCGCAAGGCCGAGTGCGCGCTGCGCGACCACCCTGCCCTCGGCCGCTGGCTCAAGCAGCACCCCACCACCGGACGGCTGTCCATCGACACCGCCAAGGTCGCCGCCGAGGCCCGCCTGGACGGCAAGTACCTCCTCGCCACCAGCGACCCCGACCTGTCCGCCGAGGACATCGCGCTCGGCTACAAGAACCTCCTCGAAGCCGAACGCGCCTTCCGCACCCTGAAATCCACCCTCGACCTGCGGCCGGTCTACCACCGCCTCGACGAGCGGATACGCGCTCACGTGCTGCTGTGCTGGCTCGCCTTGCTACTGATCCGCGTCGCTGAGCGCCGCACCCAGCAGTCCTGGCCCAAGATCGCCGCCGAACTCGGCCGGATCCACCAGGTCACCCTCTCCGGCCCGGCCGGCAGCCTCCAGCAGACCACCCGGCTCACCGACACCCAGACCAAACTCTTCACCGACTGCGGTGTCCCGCTCCCGCCAAAGATGAGCAGCCTCAAGACCGCCGAATAGCCGCTGAGCTGGGAAAACAGGATCCGGAGCCGTGGGCAAACGGCCCCGAAGCCTCCCCACGCCCATCGCCCCAGGTCAACCCGCAGATCCGCCACCGCCGCATGCCCGCCAACCGTCGAAGCCGGGCTACCAGGCGATGCTGTATGTCACCAGCCTCACCGCCGAGCAGGCCGACCCCGCTGACCTGCTCGCGTACGTGCGCCAACACTGGGGAATCGAGGTTCTGCACTGGGTGAGGGATGTGACCCTCGGCGAGGACGCCTCCCGGGTCCGGACCGGTAACACGCCACGCGTCATGGCAACCCTACGAAACGTAGTGGTCAGCCTGCTCAGAATCCACGACACCACCAACATCGCCGCCGCGCTGCGATACAACGCCCGCACGAACCGCCGGATCCTCAAACTCCTGGACCTTCTACCAGCCTAAACACCCCACCCGCCGACTTTGCCGTGCCCGTGCCCTGCAACGCTGGCCGTGGCATCGCATGAACGTCAAGTCCGTCAACGAAAGACGAGGGATCGGAGAGACTATGACTGCCTCAGGAGTTTTGACTCCGCCGCTTGTTAGTGAGAGTGAGCGTTTCGCTACTGGACAGCCGCCCGGCCAGACTCCGAGCGACAGCGTCCCGTCGGCGCAGGGAATCCGCCCGTTCGGACTCCGGTTTGCAACGCCGCTGGACAGTGCCTCTCCGGCGTTGCCGGAGTGGCGGTGGTGCCCCGAGCGTCAAATCGGCGTCACGCCTGACGGTGAGCCCTGGCACCGGACCATAGCGGCCGGAACTAAGGCAACAACCGGGCAAAGCACCGATGGGGGCCCCAGCACCGGCGGCGAAGAATGGACCCCGGACTTCATGCCGGACCAGTCAAGCTGACAAATGACCGTTCTGGTGCTCGCTGCGGACGTCGACCCGACGGTGGACGCAGTAGTGGAAGCGCTAAACCACCGGAATGTTCCCGTGTTTCGCTGTGACACCTCGTGGTTTCCGTCCCGCCTCGCGTTGGACGCGGAGATGACCGAGACGGGTTGGCGCGGCGTGTTGCGTACTGAGCGCCGGACGGTAGCGTTGGAGGGGTTGCGGTCTGTGTGGTACCGCAACCCCACCACGTTTGCCGTCCCGGAGGGGATGTCGCGGGCTGAGCGGTGGCACGCTACCCATGAGGCGAAATTCGGGTTTGGTGGTGTCCTGTGGTCTTTGCCGGTGCGCTGGGTCAACCACCCGGGCCGGCAGGCAGACCTGTACAAACCAACACAGCTTGCCATGGCCCAACGCTGCGGCCTGACGGTCCCGCCCACACTGGTAACCAACCAGGCTGACGCTGTGCGCCGGTTCGCCGACCGGCACCCGGGCGGAATAATCATGAAACCGTTCGGGTTCGGCTCCATCATTGAAGAAGGGGGCCGAAAGGCGCTCAATACACACCTGTTGACTGACACGGATTTGGCCGATATGCGCGCCATCGAAACGACAGCGCATCAGTTCCAGCCGTTTATCCAAAAAGCCTACGAAGTGCGGCTAACGGTGGTGGGGTCGCGCATGTTCGCCGCAGCAATCACGGCGCACAGTGCAGCCGCACAGATTGACTTCCGGTCCGACTATGACGCTCTCACGTACCGGGTGATTGATGTTCCCTGTCGGGTGTCCGGCGGGGTGCGCGCGTTCATGGCCCAATTTGGGCTAGCGTTTGGGGCGTTTGATTTCATAGTCGACCCGACCGGGAAATGGTGGATGCTGGAGTGTAACGCTGCCGGGCAATACGGATGGATCGAAGACAAGACGGGACTGCAAATCACGTCAGCGATAGCTGACTTGCTGGCGAAAGGGCAATGAATTGACTGACTGGCAGCCGCAGGCGGCTAAATTGGCGGACAGTCTTGCCGCCGAATCGGCAATAGTAGATTACCGTTGGAGGGCAGCGTTTGAGGCCACCCCTCGACATGTCTTCGTGCCTCGCTACTGGGCGTTGAATGAGTACAACAGTCCTGTTCGGGTGGTGGACGGAGCCGTCTCTACTCACCGGCACGAGTGGCTACAGGCCGTTTACGAGAATCGTTTTCTGATTACTCAGTGGGTGGCGGATGGTGACCGGAGGATCGTCACCAGCTCAGCGTCACTACCGTCCTTGGTGGCTAGAATGCTGCACATCCTGGACGTGGCAGACGGTCAGCGCGTCCTAGAAATTGGCACCGGCACCGGCTACAACACTTCCCTTCTGTGCCATCGGGTCGGCGCGGCCAACGTCACCAGCATCGACATTGATGCTGGGCTTGTCGCTGAGGCTACCGGCCGACTGGACGTGATCGGGTACACGCCCACGCTGCACACCGGGGATGGTGCCTTGGGCGTCAAGGACGGAGCACCTTATGACCGCATCCTGTCCACATGCGCGACGCGGGGAGTGCCGCCCGCGTGGATCGACCAGCTTGCCGACGGGGGCCGGATCGTCACCCCGCTCACCATAGGTGGGGCGCTCGCCGTACTAGATAAGACCGGCCCGGGTGAGGTGTCCGGGAATCTCGATGTTGAACCAGCATTGTTCATGGCGATGCACCCCGCCGGCCAACCGTTGCCTGACGGCTACCTAGCCGAGATCCCCCCACCGGTTTCCAACGAGGCTGCACACTTGGGCACCAGCAACGTTGACCCTGAGGCGCTAGCCGACTTTGATTTCCGGCTATGGCTTCTGCTTCACCTGCCCAAACTGCATTTCGTGGAGCACTTCGACGACCAGCAGACCCGCATCGGGTGGACCATCCACGATGGTGTCGAGCAGGCCACCGGAAAGCTGGGCGCCGACGGCGTGCTGCACGTCCGGCAGTCGTCCCGGCGACTGTGGGACACCGTGGAGGCGGCGTGGCTGGGATGGGTTGACCACGACCGGCCGCGCCGTGACCGGATCGGCGTGACCGCTACTGCTAGGGGCGTCCAGTACGCATGGCTTGACAGCCCGGATTCGGACGTCCGCTGGCCGGTCCCGACTGCCTGACCCCCAAATGACAGGACCCCCGGCTCGAACGCCGGGGGTCCTGTCATTGTGGTCATCCGGCGATCGTGCGTTTCGCGTTCCTGCCCGCGTACACTTCCCGGGCCACCGTGGCAGACAGAAACGATACCGGCTCCCCCACGGCGTCCAGTGAAGTAATCTCAGCGACTTTGCGGTAGGTACTTGTACTCGAAATGGGTCAGGTGGAGTGCGGCGGCGAGGATGTCGCTGATCCGGTGTGGGCTGGCGGTGGTATGCCGGAGGGTTTTCCAGCGTCCGACCAGGATCGCGAAGCCGCGTTCGCCCTGCCAGCGCAGTCCGCGTAGCAGCCGGTTGTAGGCGCGGTTGTCGGGAGCGAGCCGCTGCCCGTCGGTGGGCTGCTTGACCGGGACTTTGACGCCTTGACCTGCGCCTTCGTAACCGGAGTCGGCCAGGGTAGGCAGGTCGAGTTCGGAGGCGGCCCAGTTCAGGGCAGCCGTGATGCCCTGCTGTTGGGCGCAGGTCAGATCGTGCAGATGCCCCGGCATCGCCGCGGAGGTCCACACCGGCAGGCCGTCCGGGCGCATGACCGCTTGAACGTTTCCGCCGAAGTCACGATGCTTGCCGGAATACCAGGCGTCGATCGTGTCGCCCTTGACGCTGAGGGTGGTCTCGGCCACCCGGTCGCAGTCGAACAGCTTTCCGTCCAGGATCACGTACGACCAGCCGTCGTCGGCGACCCGGCGCAGGGCTGTGTGTAGATCCTGGGCCTGCGCGGCCAACACTGCGACACCCTCGGCCATATACCGGTACGCAGTGGCCCGGGAGATGCCGAACCCGGCGCCCAGCAGGGTCGCGTCCTCGCCTTTGCGGAACCAGACGAGCACCAGGAGTGCCTGGTAGAAGCAGGTCAACGCGCGGGTGTCGCGCCGTGTCCCCTTGGCTCGGCGTTGCGCGGCAAGCAGCCGGCCGAGGTACTGCACGAGTTCCCTGGGGACGTCGACCATGGCACGATAGGCAATCACGTGGAGCCCTCTCGAAGACGTGGATCTTGTCGCAAAGACCTGTCTATCGATGGCTCCACGCCCACTTCCAGCACCGTCCGGCGTGACCCGGTTCGCCCGTGTCGTACCAATCAACACATTCGCGTCGCTGAGATCAGCTCAGTGCGCCAAACACAATCGCGTTAGCCATTCCCAGAGCATCCACGGGGCCGCTAGTCCACACCGTCACCGTGGCAGTCACGCCGGGCCCGTCCTGGACGGCGCTCAGCCGGGGCTCATGCACCGCCAGGCGGCCACCCACGGCGTCCAGCCTCACCGGGTTGGCCGGTTTGCCACTCAAAGTCTCGCCCTCGATGGTCACCACGTACTCAACGTCCATCCCGCCACCTCCACGTTGTTTAAACACTCTTGGGGCCCAAAACGAACGTCACGGCGAAAGAGAGGCCCGCGACGCGGGCCTCTCTTTCCTGCTACTTGTCGCCGCTGAATGTAGCTACCGGGGGTTTCTTGGCACTTTTCCCCGGCTTCCCGGGTCCGTCGGCTCCGTCCACCCCGGGCGCCAGCGCTGGCCGGTTCCGGTACGCCTCGATGACCTCAACGGGGATGCGTCCCCGCTCGCTCACGTCGTAGCCGGTGCCGCTGGCCCACTCCCGGATGCGCTGGTTTTCCTCGCGGGTGCTCCGGCTGGCCGCAGCAGCGGCGCCCCGTATGGCGCGGGTGATCCCTCCACCCCCACCGACCCGGCCGACCCGCTGACCGGCGGCCACATACGGGCCGACAGCCTCTCGGAGAGCAACCGCGTTCGTGTCGCTCAGGTCGATTGAATAGCCAACTCCGTCGATCCCAAACTCAACGGTCTGAGTGGCTTCGCCGCCGTCCAGGTCGTCACTGAGTCTGGTGATTACCTCGCGCGCCATGGTTCCCTCTCTCAAACCGGCTGGCCGGTGGCCAGCCTCAAAAACATGTCCCGCTCACGGTCCGTCTTCGCCTGCTCAGCGAGCCGGAGATACGTTCCCCGCCCCGCAAGGGCCGTAGCCCTGCGCTCCCGCTTGGCGGGCTCCACCTTCACCGGTTCCGGCTGGACGCTTGGCCCCGACTCCGCCTGGTCCACGGGGAAGATGTCCGCCAGGGTGTCATACTGCGGAACCGCCACTGCCTCCGACTGGTC
Source organism: Micromonospora sp. WMMA1363 (assembly GCF_030345795.1). NCBI lineage: Bacteria > Bacillati > Actinomycetota > Actinomycetes > Micromonosporales > Micromonosporaceae > Micromonospora > Micromonospora sp. WMMA1363. The sequence continues at coordinate 431,983 of NZ_JAUALB010000001.1, read as the reverse complement.
GGCAAGCGCCTCCGATTCCCGCTTATCCAAGAGTCCAACGATGATGATGAACGTGTGGACACTGACCGGAATGCACATTACCGGCACGGCCCGGATAACCTCAACAGGAACACTCCCAGGAACCGAATTCGCGCACAGACTGTAGCCGAACGCTAGCAGTCCGACCGCCCACGGATACCAGGCTCCCCGCTTCCCGTGGCGGAGGAAAGCCGCCAGGGTGGCCAGCGTGGTGCACCCCTCCACGATGGCCGGGTAAATCCATGCGTTGTCGCCGTATCCGGCGATGATGGCAATCTGGTTGAGCTTTCCAAAGCTGAGGGTGAAACCTCCTGCCGCAATCAGTAGGGTTCCGAGCCCGACCAGCCAACGGAGCGCCTTCATTGCGCATCGTCCTTTCCGCGCATTCCTTGCTGACGCGGCTAACCTTGCACACCTAACCATCGGGTCGCAACTCTTTGCCGGTCGCCTTGCCTTCACCAACAGGTGAGGGGCCCCGATCGGGGCCCCGTTTAAACCCTGTTAGAAGGTGAGCATGTACTCCGTGCGGCTTACCTCGGAAATCAGGCCGTTGTCCCCTATGTCAACCCGACTGGCGGCACTGTCCAAAATCTCAGCAGCGAGGTAACCGAAGCCCCTGCCGTCCCGGGTGTCGGTTACGCTGACAGCCACCATGTGACCGTCAACCACGCGGGCCCGAAGGGTGGACATCACGCGGATCATGCGACCCGACACCCTGCATGGGTTCATCCGCTCGGCCTCAATCCGGCGAGACTTAGCCTCTCCAATTTCCCGAACAATCTCGGACACCTGGCTCATGTGCGCTTCCTTTCTTAGTACTCCCCGCTGACACCTTTTACGTTACAGACTTAACCTTCGCTTGTCTAGCCCGTTTCAACGTTTCGGACTCAGGGCACGGAATCGCCCCCCGGTTTCCCGGGGGCGATTCTGTCCACTTGTCAGGCACGCTCCATGTCGTGACCCATCGGGCACTTAGGAGCCCCAACCTCAAGCCACTTGCTTGTGGTACGCACCGTATACCCCTCGCAGGGGCAGTCAGGGGTGTTGCACACCACCTTGATCATCCGGGTGCCCTGCTTGGCCGGGCCACTGTGCAGTTTGCCCCCGGTGGAGCTGCCCCCAGCCGCGCCGGTCGGAACCGGGGTGGTGGACGGCACCCGGGCCGGAACCTCAAGAGCACCGTGCGGATACTCCCCGAGGGTTTCCGCCATAGTCATCAACTCCACCGTCAGACCCATACCCGCCGGCGTGGCAGTCATCGGCCCCTCAAAACCGAGACGGGTCGCGGCCTCAGCAAACGCCGCCTTGTGACCGCTCTCGCAGTCATCAGCGGCGTGAATCAGCTCATGGAGTAGCGTCTCCAACACTTCTACCGTGTCACCGGACTCCGGGCTAATGAAGATGTGGTTTACGCCGTCCTTGCTGGCTCGCTTCGCCCAGCACGACCCGAGCACCTTAGCGGACTCGGCACGGGCCCCGTAGCTGAAACCCACGGAGACGTGGACCCTCTCTGGGAGCGGCATACCGATTTCATCGAACCGGGGGCGGAAAACGTCAATCGCGCGGTGGAGCCAAGCCTCACGAGTGTCCTTGATTTCCATTGCCATTCCCTTCCTGTTGGGGCGATGTTGCTTCCTGCTGACAGGAAGAACATTACTCCGTTTAAACAGCTTCGTCAAACCTTCCAGACCTAATCTTCGTGTGAGCTGGTTCACTCCTCACTCTGGGCATGAAAAAAGGGGCCCCCGAAAGCGGGCCCCTTTTTCGCTGGCTCAGGAACGATGAATGTCCGGAATGTCAATCACCTGGTAGTCCTCCACCCAGTCCGGCCCATACTTCGGGCTCCCAATGACGGAGGATAGGGCAGCCGACGTGACATGGTTGCGGAAAGCCTCATCGCTCGCATACGCGACCGGTGGAAGGTTGTTGCTGTAGCGGTCCACGGCGACAGAAGCCCGCCGTCCATCCTTACCCTTGAAAGCGACCTTCACGGCCCGAAGAGTCAACATTTCCTAACCCCTTCCTTTCGCTGCCTTGCTGACAACCCCAATCCTGCCCTGCCATTCAAACGCTGTCAAGCTTCCAGACCTCATCTTCGCCAGCCCTGTTCAAACAAACAAAGGCTTGACTTTCATACGTTCCAGACCTAATCTTGGAGCGTCGCCAACGAAGGTTGAGAGTTTCACAGAGGGAGTCGGCAATGAAAGACGCCGGAATGGACGCCATGAACGCGACCGACACCGAGAACATGTGCCTTGGCTGCGTAGTTGGTGACGGTGCGGATCATGCGAATTGGTGCCGGTGGCGACCGCTACCCGCGTCGGTGGTTGCCGACATGGATCTAGGAGGTTCCAGCCTAGATTGGGAGTAAAGGGAAGGGCCCCCGGAAAACCGGGGGCCCTTCGTTGGAACCATTCCAAGTGTCAGCAAGGAAGCCAACCAGAAAGGGAGGCGCTACGGTTCCGAGCGCAACACTAGCACAGTGTGACGTGAAACCCTCACCCGAGACAACCGTCACGGCCTGCGCTAGGGGCGGTCATCCCATCTGCGCTGGTGTGCGCAGGCTCAGCCGTGTCCGGCCCCTCTCGATAGATGGTGGTTTGAATTCCGGCCGTCTGTGCCATCCGAACAGTCGTCGAGGCACCCGGGGAGTTGGCCCGAATGAAGGCGAGGCACACGTCAGCACCCAACGCCACCATTTCGGCATTACGGACGAACCCGGCCTGCTTGCCGTACCGGCCCCAATCGGCCGGGTGCCTTTCTACGAACCAACCGAGGAAAGCGGCGCACCGTTCCGCCATTCGGTCCGCCCCGGTCGGGCATCCGCCCGACACCAGAGTTACCGCCAAAGCGTCAACACCCCGAATCTCAAGCGTGTTGCGGAGGTCCACCATGACCCGCGCGATAAACAACTCAGATTGCCAGTCACGGGAGCCCGTCACCAGGACCCGCACTCGCACTAGAAGATACCCCCGGTGAGGAAATGCAGCGTCAGCCAAGCCATGAAAGCTAGCAGCGCGAACCGGCGCAACCGGGTCCAACCGGTCGGCTGGCTACTGCCGACCGCAAACCACTTCCACACATGCTCCGAGAGTGTGTCGTCGGGCTGCTTGTTGAAAAGTGCTATACCCTCCACGATGGCGAAAGCAGCCAGCCAACCAATCCACAGGGCAGTGAACATACAGTATTCCTCCGTCCGCTGTGCTCGGGACAACGAGCATTCAAAACTTTCCCACATATCGGGTAGCAGGGGTGGCAGGTGAGGGCCGGGCCTCTAAGGAACTTCCGACCCCCACCGCCTTGCCTTTCAGCTTTCCAGACCTAACCTAATGGCTCGCTGAAATGAGTGCCGCGCTCTGCGCGTTGCTCAATGCGACCCGAGCCCCAGGCCCCTCATGGTCACGGCCCCGACGCTCCCGGGCAGTGTTCATTTCCACAGTCAACTCCCGGGTAGCTCTGGCGTACGCCTTCCGGGCGCTCTCAGCGGAATTTCGTTCGGTTGCCTCAGCAATCCGATTCCAGTCAACACGCCCGTACGGGTTGGGTGCGGTCGAGTGCCGTTCCACGATCACCCGATGTTGCCAGTCTTTGAGGCGTGGCCACGCCGCTTTGATGTCAAGCGCGGTGTCTGCCGCCTCACCCGTCCGCCACCTCGCGGACGCGTCATCCGGTGTCGGGCCGGAAAGCCAATCCTCGTAGGCGAACGCGAACGGCAGGAACAGGCGCACATACTCAGGGTCGTAGTAGTACTGATCGTTTTCACTTATTCGCTTAACCCGCTCGGTGCGGGCGTAAACAGCAGCCACGTTTTTAAGCCGACGCTCAATAAGGCTTGCCTGTCCCTCCCGGAACAGAATCAGGTAGTCGTCTGCACGCAAGGCAACCTCCAAGCAGAGCAGGCCGTACGCCTCGTCCTCTTCAAGGCCGTACGCGTAGTGGACGTCACACGCCACCGTCTCTACCAGGGGCAGCAAGTCAACAATCTTGTCCATCCGACTCATCAGGAACGCTCCCCCTTCCAACGCTGACCATCCACCATGAAGGAATAATCTGACTGAACCATCACCAGCTCCGGGTACACCCGGACCCGCCTCTTGTTGCCGCGCTCGACCCGGAGGATTCCGAACGCGTGGTGCCAACTGTTTTTGCCGCCCTTGAGGTACGTTGCCTGCCGTTGGTCCATCGCGTGCCCAACTTCCATACCCATGACCTCAATGCTTTGGTGGTTGGAAGTCAGGGGGCCGGCGACAAGTCCGGCCCGGTGCGTATGACCACACACGACGGATTTTCCGAGCTGCTTGGCCTGCATCAACGCCGTGTTTCCGGGGATGTCGGACAGGGTGCCCCAGTCCCCGTGAGTCAGCAGCCACCCCGGCGCGATTTCGTGATAGTCCCGGTGATAGGTGATCCCGTATCCGTCGAGGTCTAGCGCGTTCTCGATTGAGATCACATGACCCTTGATCGTCAGTCCCGCAATCTCGGGTAGATATCTTTCGATTGCAGCGTCTAGCCGGTCATCGTGGTTCGCGCGGGACAAATGGAACGGGCCATCGTAGTGTTTACGGATCAGGGCCAGCCATTCGCGGGTCTTGGCGAACCCCCCTTCCAGCCCTCCCGCGTACTGTCCTCGCAGCCCGCGTACCCACCGGCCCAGCTCGGACGAGTCGGTGAGGTCACCGACGTGCGCTAACCGGTCTGGCTGGTAGTCCCAAACGAACCGGGCGAGTCTTTCTGTCAGAGTCCGATCGTGGAGGGGGAACTGTGTGTCCGGTAGGATCACGATACGTTCGATCAAGCAGTATTCACCCCCGTAGTTTCGGTTTCTGTGGTCGCCCGGCCGACGTACAGATACACATCAAGGTCATTCGGGAAGTCGTTGTCACGCAGCACCAGCAGCCGGTAGCCGGTGGCGTACGCGGCGTCCTGGTTTGCGATCATGTCGTCAATTAGCGACGCGACGACCAGCCGCATTTGCTCCGGTGTGACATCCTCCAACGTTTCTCCGTCCATGGCGACCCGCCAGCCGTGTTCGATGTACAGCGCGGCGAGCTTCCGCAGAGGGAAAGCCGCCTCGAAGCCGGTTACCTCGGTGTCCGGCTGGTAGGGGCCTTCCACCTTTTCGGGAACGCGTTTGTCCCGGCTCAACCATCCCATCAACAAACCCCCTTGTGGCCTAGCGCCGCTAGGATTCGCCCGATGCGGATGTCCAGCATCGCTGCATACCCGGCTAGGTCTTGTGCCTCTTCCCGGGCTGCGTGCAGCAGCACTATCAGCGGCATATCCTCGAAGGCTTGTCGGCCGTTGTTGTCGTATTGATCTGCCCCGAAGGTGAGGATTCGGTCCTGGGCGGCCTGTACGAATTGGCCGACGTACGCGGCTAGATCCTGCGGTGTCATGCCGTCAGGCGCCACAGGCAGCATCCGGGGAACGGCCGGGGGCGGAACGTGTCGCAACTCTTCGGGCTCATACCATCCGACGCCCGCCTTACCGGGCACACGCACGTTGTAACCGCCACTGACGATTTCATCGACGGAGCCGACATCTCCGATAGCGTGGCCGTTCACCGGCCACTGTTGGATACGTACCCAATCCCCGATATCGAGGGTCACAGCTCAACTCCTATCTTTTCGATTAGCGCGGCGAAGCCTTCCGCCACGACGTACGAGTTAACGTCGTGTCCTTCCGGCATCATCACAATCCGTGAGTTGCCGATCTGGGCGGCGATTTTCTCTCCGAACGCTGCCCCTTGGCCTTTGTCGTCGTTGTCGCACAGGATGTACACGGTTTCGTAGCCGCGAAAGCACCTGGCCCACCACGCCGACCACCCGTTAACCCCGGGGACCGCTACAGCCGGAAAACCGGCCTGATGTGCGGTCATCGCGTCAAATTCGCCTTCGGCAATGCACACGAAGGGTTCGCGTCGGTCAAGGTCGCATGTGTTGAATAGTCGAGGGAGGTCCCCGGCTACACTCAGGTACTTCGGGCCGTCCACAGGCAACCACTCCGGCGATCCCGGATCATCCGGGTTGTAGTCAGGATTCGGGTCCGGGAGGGTCCGGAACCTCAGCGACACAACCCCCGACCGGGTAATGTACGGAATGCACAGCTTCCCCGCGTACACCTCATGCCCCGGCAAAGGGTTTCCGACGTAGCCGAGCCTGAAAAATTGAACGCTGGCCCACCGCAGGGCCCGACTCTTCAAATACGCCACGGCGGGATTTTCCGCGTCCGCCGGATCGATCGCCTGGTGATACGTCTCCGTAGCTTCTCCCATAAAGGTCCTCGATGAATTGCTTGGCACTAGGGAAGTCAGTTGCATCCCCCTTCCAAATCACCAACCCGTAAGCGTCCTCATTGATCCCGCAACTAAAGCATTTGAACCGCTGGATTACGCCATTCACGGCCGCTGACGGGTTGATGTCCCGCTCTTGGAATGGGCAGCGCATCCGCCTCCACCCACCACCAGAGGGAACGAAAGATGCCCCGTAGTGTTCAAGGATTCGGTCAATGGGAGGCTTTTCTTCGCCCACCCCCACCCCCTCTCTTTTACATTCCTAACCTTACCATCACCAACAGGCTAGCCCCGTTTCCGGCGAACCTTCCGCCTCCGCGTACGGGGACGGCCAGGGGCAATCACCACCCGCCCCAACGCGGCCACGGCTGGCGGATGCGCCAGGTAGTCCGCTAGCGCTTGTGCTCGCTCAGCGCTCTTGAGACGCCCGACCAAACGTATATTGCAGCCGGGGCAGAGAATGCCCCGTACGGGCCCGGAAGCGCCTTTAGCGTGCTCATGGTCAACGTGGAAAGTCTCGCCGGAGCGCGGGGGACGCTTGCAGATAGCGCAACGCTCACCCTGAAACAGCCAGACAGCTATGTAATCCTTAGGCGTGAGCCCGTATGTTTTCAGATTCCATAGGGCTTTGTTGTACGCCTTGCGACAGTCGTCTGTGTCATATCTGCGTTGCTGCCCGGTCAAGGGCCCGAAGCAGTAGACGCACTCACGCACTCCCATTCTCCGCCAAATCCCTAAGCCTCATGACGGACGGGTCATAGTCCAGAGGCACCCACCAGTTAGCGGAGGCAGCATTCTTGCCGGTCCGGTTCTTCACCGGACACACAAACAAGCGGTTCGACTCCGGATTTCGAAACAGGGTGAGGATCATTTCCGGAACCTTGCTGATCTTTCCCCGTAGCCCGGACAGCGGTACAGGTTTGATACCGTCGTCGTACTCCCCGGTCACATGGTGCAGTGCGATAATAGCGGCCCCGGTTTCCCTAGCTAGCTCATGAAGGTAGTCGCAGGAAGCCTCCAAAGCTTGATATCCCTCCCCGTCAGATTCCATGTTCGAGATGTTGTCCACCACGATAAAATGGGGCCACTCGCCATAAGTGAGCGCATAGGCTTTCAAGTCCGCCTCAAGGGCGTCAAGCTCGATACGCCCGGCAAAATCCATCCGCAAACCGGATCGGCGCTCAAGCAGTGCATCCACGGTCGCGGTACTGCCATGCATTACCGCGTGCTCGATGTCGGACGTTGACCATCCTGTCAGCATCGCGCCAGCCCGGAGGTACATCGTGATAGCGTCAGTGTCCGCTGAGGCATAAAACCCGGGACAGTCGGCCCGAATGGCCTTGGTGAGGGCTAGAACGCTTTTGCCGACACCGGGCGCGGACGCAACTAGTGAAGTAATCTCAGCGACTTTGCGGTAGGTACTTGTACTCGAAATGGGTCAGGTGGAGTGCGGCGGCGAGGATGTCGCTGATCCGGTGTGGGCTGGCGGTGGTATGCCGGAGGGTTTTCCAGCGTCCGACCAGGATCGCGAAGCCGCGTTCGCCCTGCCAGCGCAGTCCGCGTAGCAGCCGGTTGTAGGCGCGGTTGTCGGGAGCGAGCCGCTGCCCGTCGGTGGGCTGCTTGACCGGGACTTTGACGCCTTGACCTGCGCCTTCGTAACCGGAGTCGGCCAGGGTAGGCAGGTCGAGTTCGGAGGCGGCCCAGTTCAGGGCAGCCGTGATGCCCTGCTGTTGGGCGCAGGTCAGATCGTGCAGATGCCCCGGCATCGCCGCGGAGGTCCACACCGGCAGGCCGTCCGGGCGCATGACCGCTTGAACGTTTCCGCCGAAGTCACGATGCTTGCCGGAATACCAGGCGTCGATCGTGTCGCCCTTGACGCTGAGGGTGGTCTCGGCCACCCGGTCGCAGTCGAACAGCTTTCCGTCCAGGATCACGTACGACCAGCCGTCGTCGGCGACCCGGCGCAGGGCTGTGTGTAGATCCTGGGCCTGCGCGGCCAACACTGCGACACCCTCGGCCATATACCGGTACGCAGTGGCCCGGGAGATGCCGAACCCGGCGCCCAGCAGGGTCGCGTCCTCGCCTTTGCGGAACCAGACGAGCACCAGGAGTGCCTGGTAGAAGCAGGTCAACGCGCGGGTGTCGCGCCGTGTCCCCTTGGCTCGGCGTTGCGCGGCAAGCAGCCGGCCGAGGTACTGCACGAGTTCCCTGGGGACGTCGACCATGGCACGATAGGCAATCACGTGGAGCCCTCTCGAAGACGTGGATCTTGTCGCAAAGACCTGTCTATCGATGGCTCCACGCCCACTTCCAGCACCGTCCGGCGTGACCCGGTTCGCCCGTGTCGTACCAATCAACACATTCGCGTCGCTGAGATCAGCTCAGTGTGAGTTGTCCGCGGCGAAAGTGGATGCCCTCAGCGGCTAACGTTTTGAATACAGTAGGAAGTGGCGTTCCTGCGCTCCCCCGAGAGAGCTTGGCTCTGGTCAACGTGAGGATTGCAGACCTCCCCTACGATCCATCGTTGCCCTCCCTTCAAAAGGGGCCCGGTCTTTGTTGCCGGGCCCCCAAATTCCAGACTCAACCTTGACGGTCAACGAGCGGGACTAGTTGACCCACTGAGGCGGACACTGGCCCGGGGTGCCCTGCGGAGCTGGGCACATCCATGCCTGCCACAGACCACGCTTACCCTGCCCCGTCTTCCACTTCTTCGGTCCGTACTGGGGGGAGTGCGGACATGTGGGAGCCTCCATACCTGGAGGCGCCCCCGCCGGAGCTGCCGGCGGAGCGGCGGGCGTTGACGCGCTCTGCGTATACCCGCCCTGCTGGGTCGCCGGGTGCTGTGCCGGTGTCGCCCCGAGGGCGGCACCAAGAGTGAACTGAGCGGCAAACGACTGATAGAAGTTGCCGGCTTCCGCCACCACTCCGGCAGCCTCAAGACTCCGAATCTTGTCGTACATCTCGACAGCCGACGCGGCCTTGACGGCGATTAGCGGGGAGTCGTAGCCGCCGTGCGCCTTGAACGAGATGACAAAGTCGTCGCGTGTATCAGACAAGGAACCTCCTACGATTGGGGGTGAATGGTTTAAGCGTCTCAGGCGGCAAGGGTCTTAAGAATGTCGGCAGTGTTGCGGAGGGTTTGGTCCTGAGTGCGCTTGGTGTGCGCCTCCCCGGCCTTTGCGGATACCAACGTCTCAAGGGACTTTGCCTCGTTTTCAAGCTTCCGGGCGCGGGACTCAAGGGTTTCCGGCACTCGGTTGTGGGGCTTAACCTTTGCGCCAGTAGTCACCGTGTTTAAACCTTCCGAGGGATGGGCAACCGGCCAGGATCACCGATTGCGGAACAAAATTCAGAGACGCCGCATGTGCGGCACCCGTCACCGGGATTCGGCAGAAAGGATTCCGCCCGAATACCGGCCTCCAACATGCGAAACTGGCTGGTCACCCATTCGCGGGTGTACCGGCTCAGATCTACCGGCCGTTCGGGCCGATTGTTTTTCGCCATGTAAAAGTCACCCCACGCGGGCAGGAAACCGTACAACTCCTGTACCGCCACCCGATAGACGCCTAGCTGTAACGGGGAGCCGGGAAGCCTGGTGCCTGTTTTCAGGTCACGGGGCCCAATCTGGCCTGTGCCCCATTGCCAAACTTGATCGATGTAGCCGACAACCGCCACCCCTCCCAGGTCTAGGCGGAACTCAACCTCAAGGGCCGGGAAACCGTCCGGATCACGCCACACACGGCCGGAATCGGCAAGGGCATAGTCCATATACCCCTGCACCTGTGTGGCGCCTCTCTCCCGCCTACGGGTGATATCCGCGTCGGCTCGGCTGTTGCCTCCGGTGAGCCATCGTGCTAGGTCCGGTTCGCGCTCCATGTCAACAGCGACCAGGCGGTCATACTCGGTTTCAAACAGGTCGAGGATGTCTCCGGGGTGGTCCTGCCGGTAATTCCGTTCCCACGCCTCCACCGCCGTGTGAAACGCGGTCCCCTGATGACACCAAGCCGCCGGGCGAGATGGTGCCAGTACCCGCTTCTCTAACCTCCACTGTTCGCCGCACTTGCTGAACGTCTGTAGCTGACTCACGCTCCGGTGCGTCGCGTCGCCACCCCCAATATTCCAAACCAAACCTTCATGGTCGAGTATAGGGCCCCAACAGGGGCCCCATACTCAAAACCTTCTAGTGCAGCGCGCCGCGCAGTTCCCAGAACAGGGCGCGACACTGCGGATAGCCCGAAGGGTTGTCGCCGTAGGGCTCCCACCGGATGAGATGTGCCAACCTAACTACAGCTATTGCAGCGTCGAAGTCGTCGCGGTCGCACGCCCCGCTGTAAATCACCTCGTAGCCGGTCCCCCTGTCGAAGTGGAACCGGGCGACGGCAAGCACATCAGGCAGGTCAACCACGATGTCGACGTCGCGCACGTGGTCCGTGATGTCCCGGTCGATGAGGTCGAACGCCTCGGCTAGCAACTCCGGCGATTCACGCAGCAAAGTTCCGGTATCTTGCGGCACTGCTCCCCTTCCCCCGTACCCTGCGATTTTCCGTCCGCCCCGCCTGTGTGATTGGGTGAAGATCATGATGATGAACAATCAATCCTAATCGACCACAAAGGAGGATCACCAGCAACCCCGACGTGTCCTAGATCACTTGCTCACGAGTCACGCGGCGGGCTTAGTCCGCGCGCGACTCGCCCAGTACCTCACAGTGTTGCGGTTGACGCCCAGCTTGACGGCCACGTCGCGGGAGGACGCGCCGAAGGCCAGCATCCTCACAGCCTCGCTCCGGGGATCGGCCACCGTGGGGCCCGCTTGCTCCGCAACCATCAGCGCCACAGCCTTCCGTGCAGCAATAATCGCCTTGTCGATCTGTTGGGCCTGAGCATCCCGAGCCCGCGTCACCCGCGCCATGCGGAACGGGTCAAATCGTCTCCGATCATCTCCGGACAGGCCACCGAACACCCCGTACTCGTGGCTCCACCCCTCCGCCCGACAGGCGTGATACCGGCTCAACGGGCAATCAAGACAACCATCCTTAGCGGCCTCCACATCGGCCGGCTTTTCACTCATCCACAGGTCCGGGTTGCGGTTACAGGCAGCAGTCACAACACCCCACAGTTTCCAAACCTAACCTTCGTCGGTTTAAGCAAGGGGCTCGATCTGTCCGGTTGTGCCGACCGAACAGGACCGCACCCCTCGTCTTGCGCTACAAACCTTAACATGCCCAACAGGTTCGTACAAGTGTTCGAGTCAACTTCGCTCCTAGACAACAAAAAGGGCCCCTTAGGGGGCCCTTTGTCGCATCTGTCCGCTTTAAGTCCTTACCGGCGTATCCGCCTCAACCCGGATGAGGCTGTCACCGTCCTCCGGACGGCGACGAGAGTAGAAAAACCCGCCTACCGTGCTACCCGGATTCGGGGCCATGTCAGGGTTGTAGCAAACCACAACGTCCTGATCTTTGACCTCAGACAGCCACTTATCAAGCATCCGCTTCTTAACCGGCGGAAGCACCTCCCCCTTTTGGGTACGGCCTAACAGCCGCAACATTTGGGCAGGAAAAGCGAAAGTGTGTTCACGCTTCACCCGCCAAGGGATCAACTCCTTATACCCAGGCGTCTTGCGGGTAAGATTCGCCTTCCGGAGGCGCATATAAACCGCCTGCTCAGACACCCCGTACTCGTTGGCGATATCCTTGTACGTCCAACCTTCACGGCGAAGACTATTCAAAATCTCATTATTGGGGAGTAGGCGAGGCGCAGGCATCCCTGATCCTTCCTCGTGTCGCATTAGGACATCCGTACGGTAAGTCTGCCCTAAAGTCCGATTCTTGTAAAGGTTCCCAACCTCAGTAACAACCGTACACCAGACCTAACCATGCCGCGAAGTGGGGTGCATGACACCTGACGCACCTGCTCAACAGATCGACGCCACCCGACCGCCAGCCCGACGGGTGACCGGGGTCACAGATCCCGGCCCCAGGGGTAGCGTCGCTGATCCGTTCACACGGCGGGGCCCCTGCCTCCAACGTTGGCGGGCAGGGACTCCACCGGCTAGGCCGGGACGCGTCCCGGCGGCGCTACTCAGGTTCGCTCAGCCGTCAGCAGGGGCGGCTGACTCATACCGACAGCCGCGTCAGGGTTGCCGCTCACCCTGACCGCCAGGTCCGGCGGCAGATACAGGCCGAGCTGTACGCCGTCCTCAATCGTTAGAGCAGCCGCACTATACCCGTCCGGTCGGTCGAACCGGCCAACACGTGCCACGCCTGCCGCCTTCATCGCTTCCACGCGAACCCCAGACGCGCGGAGCAAGGAACGCCTTCCTTCCGTGTCCGACGATCCCCAGACTTGCCGGTACGTCTGCCCGGTCGGGACGTACTCCCACCCGTCAGAACGGGACGGTCGGGAGGAAAGTTGTTCCCTCTGGCCTTCAAGAGCGGAGTACATTTCTCGGAATTCGGCCGTGCCCTGCTCGCCCCGGTAAAGACCGGCCTTCCGGTCTTCCCGAAGTTCTCTCATCCGTTCGTCAATGTCCACCAACTCAGCGGCGGTGTTGTCGCCGGGGACGAAAACCTTCCGAAGCACGTCCAGGTCCCCGACGATGGACAGCAACACGTCCCCGGCAAGTTGCTCAAGCCGTTCGGCTTTGGGGGCGCCAGCCCGACAGTTGTTGTCCTTTCGCGTTCTCCCCGAACAACGGTAGTAGCGATATTCCTGATTCCGTTCAGGCTTAACAGCCCAGTGGAAGTGAAGCACCTCCCCGCACAGCGGGCAAAAAACTGCACCGGAGAGCATAGCGTCCGACGCAACGCGGTACTTAGGTCGCTTCCTGCCGTTGATCGCGTCTTGAAGCGCGCCCCACTCTTCCTTTGAAATCAACGGCACACCCCGAAGAACTGGCTTAGCCTTGTCGTCACGAACAACCTTTCCATTGTCCGTGAGCCACCCGAGCAGCACCGGGTTTGCCAGCATCCTCCTAAGCGTCATGTCGGTCCATTGCTGCGGCGGCAACGGCTCTTTAGTCTCCCGATTCTTGCGCGGCTCCCCCATGTCACGCATGGCGGCGTGATCCCTCGGGGACAACAATCCCCGAGCGTTGAGGTCTTTGGCGATACTGGCGATGCTCGCGCCCTCAATAACACGCCGGACCACTTCTCGGAGAATCGGAGCACTCACGGGATCATGTTCTAGCTCCATCGGCCCCCGAGACGCACGCTGATAGCCATACGGCGTCAAGCCTCCGGTAGACCGCTTCTCTTTCCGCATTCGCTGGACTCTCGCCCGGCTACGCGACTTCATGCGCGCCAACTCCGCGCGGGCTAGCTCTGCCTTGATCACGAAGTTCAGCCGGAAGCCCTCCCCGTCGGCAGAATCAAGCCGATCGTCATAGCCGATCAGGCGGACCGGGGGACGAACCTCCTTCCCCGTGTCAGGGTCTTTGCCCTCAATGACGTCCAGGATGGTCGCAGCGACGTTGAGCCCTTCCCGGCTTAGCCGGTCAACGTGCCACGCAACCAGCACGTCAGCGCGGCCCTCAACGGCGTCCGCTAGCCATGCACGAAACTCCGAGCGGTTGCGGATAGCACCCGACTTGCCGTCGTCAACGTGTAGGGCTACTTCCGAAAACCCCCGGTCAGAACAAAGCCTCCGAAGATCATCAACCATGCCTTGCCGGCTCAGGTTCCGATCGTCGGAGGCTTTGGATAGCCGTACGTACAGGCTGGCACGCAGCCCGCGTAGCAGGTCAGTCGGAGTCATGCCCCGGCATCCTACCCTAGTTGTGCCAGCATCTCATCGGACACGTCGAAGTTCGCGAAGACGTTCTGCACGTCGTCGCAGTCCTCCAGGACGTCGATGAGCTTGAAGACCTTCCGGGCGCCCTCCTCGTCCAGCGGGACGTTGACGCTCGGGACCAGCGACGACTCGGCCGACTCGTACTCGATGCCGGCGTCCTGAAGGGCGGTACGCACCGCGATCAGGTCGGTCGGCTCGGAGACCACCTCGAACGCCTCACCGAGGTCGTTGACCTCCTCGGCGCCGGCGTCCAGGACGGCCAGCATCACGTCGTCCTCGGTGGTGCCGGTCTTCGGCACGATCACCACGCCCTTGCGGGAGAACAGGTACGACACCGAGCCGGCGTCGGCGAACGAGCCGCCGTTGCGGGTCAGCGCGGTGCGCACCTCGGTGGCGGCGCGGTTGCGGTTGTCGGTGAGGCACTCGATCAGCAGCGCGACCCCGTTCGGCCCGTACCCCTCATACATGATCGTCTGGTAGTCGGCGCCACCGGCCTCCAGGCCGGAGCCCCGCTTGACCGCGCGGTCGATGTTGTCGTTGGGGACGGAGTTCTTCTTGGCCTTCTGGATAGCGTCGTAGAGCGTCGGGTTGCCGGCCGGGTCGCCGCCGCCGGTACGCGCCGCGACCTCGACGTTCTTGATCAGCTTGGCGAACATCTTGCCGCGCTTGGCGTCGATGACGGCCTTCTTGTGCTTGGTGGTCGCCCACTTTGAGTGGCCGGACATCTCCTACCTCCGTCGTTACCCGTCGTCCGCATCGACCGCACCGCGCGCCTCGCTTCCACCGGCGCACACGGAGGGTGCCGGTCAGCTCTGGCGGAAGCCGTGGCGGGCAGCTGGCCCTGCCGAATCTCGGCAATCCTACCGGTGACCCGAGGGCGACTGTCAGCACCGCACGGCACCGACCGCCCCGCACGACCCAAAACGGGTGCAACGAGCGAACCCGGCATTATCCCCCGAAACCCGCGTTATCCGCCTCGGTGCACCCGGAGGCGCCCTGCCGCTCGCGGCGGGCGTCGAGCCCGGCTCGGTCGGTCCCGCGGAAACGACTCCCGCGGGACCGCGCACCGTTCCACACCCCGCGTCCGCCCGAGACGCCCGGACGCGCGACGCCCGCGTCAGCGGGTCGCGCGGACCAGATCCACGAAGTACGCGTGCAGGCGCCGGTCGCCGGTCAGCTCAGGGTGAAACGAGGTGGCCAGCAGACTGCCCTGGCGGACCGCGACGATCCGCCCGGCCACCGGCCCCTCAGTCACCCTACCGAGCACCTCGACGCCGTCGCCGACGCGCTCGACCCACGGTGCCCGGATGAACACCGCGTGGAACGGCCCCCCGTCGACGCCGGCCACGTCCACCGGCGCCTCGAACGAGTCGACCTGCCGCCCGAACGCGTTCCGCCGGACCGTCATGTCGATGCCGGCGAAGCCGCGCTGGTCGGGCCGGCCGTCGAGCACCTCGCCGGCCAACATGATCAGGCCGGCGCAGGAGCCGTAGACCGGCATGCCGCCGGCGATGCGCTTGTCGATGGGCTCGCGCAACTCGAAGATGTCGACCAGCTTGCTGATCGTGGTGGACTCACCGCCGGGAATCACGAGGCCGTCGACCGCGTCCAACTCCTCGCGGCGTCGGACCGGCCGGGCGTCCGCCCCAGCCGCGGCCAGGGCGGCGGCGTGCTCGCGGACGTCGCCCTGGAGGGCGAGCACACCGATGACGGGTGCGGTCACGTTCGCTCCTTCCGGAAGGGGCTCCGGCCGGCCGGAGCCCCTTCGACTCACATCACCAGCCGCGGTCGGCCAGGCGGTGCGGGACCGGGATGTCGTCGACGTTGATGCCGACCATCGCCTCACCGAGACCGCGGGAGACCTTGGCCAGCACGTCCGGGTCGTCGTGGAAGGTGGTCGCCTTGACGATCGCTGCGGCACGCTGCGCCGGGTTGCCGGACTTGAAGATGCCGGAGCCGACGAACACACCCTCGGCGCCGAGCTGCATCATCATCGCGGCGTCGGCCGGGGTGGCGATCCCGCCGGCGGTGAACAGCACCACCGGCAGCTGACCGGTCTCGGCGATCTCCTTGACCAGCTCGTACGGGGCCTGCAACTCCTTGGCGGCGACGTACAGCTCGTCCTCGGGCAGCGACTGGAGCCGACGGATCTCCTTGCGGATCCTGCGCATGTGGGTGGTGGCGTTCGAGACGTCACCGGTGCCGGCCTCACCCTTCGAACGGATCATGGCAGCGCCCTCGGTGATCCGGCGCAGCGCCTCGCCGAGGTTGGTCGCGCCGCAGACGAACGGGACGGTGAACGCCCACTTGTCGATGTGGTTCTCGTAGTCGGCCGGGGTCAGCACCTCGGATTCGTCGACGTAGTCGACTCCGAGGGACTGGAGGACCTGCGCCTCGACGAAGTGGCCGATCCGGGCCTTGGCCATGACCGGGATCGAGACCGCGCTGATGATTCCGTCGATCATGTCCGGATCGCTCATCCGGGACACGCCGCCCTGGGCGCGAATGTCGGCGGGTACCCGCTCCAGCGCCATCACCGCGACGGCACCGGCGTCCTCAGCGATCTTGGCCTGCTCGGGAGTGACCACGTCCATGATCACGCCGCCCTTGAGCATCTCGGCCATTCCCCGCTTGACGCGCGCGGTGCCGGTGACGGGGGCGGTGGTGGTGGTCTGGGCGGTGGTTTCGGGCACGGTTCATCGCTCCTAGAGACGTGCTCGGGGGTGGCTGCGGGGAAATGCTACGACGAGGTGAACGCGCGTCCGACGGCCAATCAGACCCACGGTGGACTGCACTGTGGCAGACGTCACCAGGCGGGTGCGTCGCTCCCGCTCAGCCGGTGGGCACGTCGGCGGGGGTGGTCAGCGTCGGGTCGTCGATGTCGAAGTATCGCGGCCAGGGGCTTCCTCGCCCCATCCGGAACAGCCGCACCAGGGGTCGGCTGCGCGCGGACCGGGCGTCCCGGACCAGGTCGGTGTGCACCTGCCGGGCCAGGGCCAGCCGCCGGCTCGCGGCGATGACGGCGTCGGTGCCCGGATCGACGGCGTCGAGCTGCACCGCGCGCAGCTGGTGGGTGAGGTCGTTCTCGGCTGCCTCGCGCTCGTCGGGGCCGGCGTCCAGCGCGGTCCGCGCCGCCGCGTACAGCTCGACGCCGTAGCGACGCTCGGCGAGCACCGCGGCAGCCGCCGCGCGGCGCAGCAGGTGGGCGTCGAGCGCGCGGGCAGCCAACTCCGCCCGGGCCTGCAACCGCTCGACCCGGCCGGCGGTCCAGATGAGGTACGCCGCCAGCAGCCCGACGACCAGCGTCGCGCCCACCAGCCACCACATGCCCGGCATCGTCGTGTCGCTCCGTTTCCCTCTCCGCTGGCCGCGGCCGGTCGACGCCCGGCCGCCACCGAATCACCGGCCCCGCCGGTCAGCTCAGCCCCACCCATTCCTGGTCGATGACCCGGCCGTCGGTGGCCTCGATCGCCGCTGCGTATACCTCCAGAACCCGGCGGGCAACCATCGGCCAGTCGAAGTTCGCCACCACCTGATCGCCACAGGCCGTCAGCACCTCCCGCGCGCCCGCGTCGTCGAGCAGGTCGACCAGGGCGCGTCGCAGCGCTGACGGGTCGCCGGTGCGGAACAGCCGGCCGGCCCGACCGCCGTCGAGCACCCGGCGGAACGCGTCGAGATCGCTGGCGACGACCGTGGTCCCCGCTGCGAGGGCCTCGGTGAGGATCATGCCGAACGACTCCCCACCGATGTTCGGCGCCACGTAGAGGTCGACGCTGCGCAGCATGCGCGCCTTGTCCCCCTCGGAGACCAGCCCGAGGAAGGTGACCCGCTCCCGCAGCTCGGCCGGGAACCTCTTGTACAGGTCGTCCGAGTCGCCGGGGCCGGCGACCAGCAACCGCAGTCCGGGGCGTTCCGGCGCGAGCCGCACGAACGCGTCCCGGAGCACCGGGAAGCCCTTGCGGGCCTCGGTGAACCGGCCGAGGAAACCGATCGCGCCACCGTGCCCCGGCGCGCACTCCCCCGGCCAGCCGGGCAGCGGCTCGGCGCCGGTGAACTTCGCCACAGCCACCCCGTTGGGAATCTCCACCGCCCCGCCGTCCATGTGCTCGACCTGCACCTTGCGGGCCAGGGCGCTGACCGCGATCCGGGCGGTGATGCGCTCCAGCACGATCTGGAGCACGCCCTGCGCGGCGGCGAGAACCCGGGAGCGGGTCATCGCGGTGTGGAAGGTGGCCACCACCGGCCCGCGCGCGGAGAGCACGGCGAGCATGGAGAGGCTCAGGGTCAACGGCTCGTGCACGTGCAGAACGTCGAAGTCCCCCCGCGTGATCCAGCGGCGGACCCGGGCCGTGGAGACCGGGCCGAACGCGATCCGCGCCACCGAGCCGTTGTACGGCAGCGGCACCGCCCGCCCGGCCGGCACCAGGTACGGCGGTAGCGGGGAGTCCTCGTCGGCCGGGGCGAGAACGCTGACCTCGTGCCCCAGCCCGATCAGCGCCTCGGCGAGGTCCATCACGTGGTTCTGCACGCCGCCCGGCACGTCGAAGGAGTACGGGCACACGATGCCGATCCGCACGTTGGCGCCCTCTCCCTCAGACCTGTCCGGTGGTCGGCGGGGGCTGGGCCGCGTCGTCCGGAGAGGCGCGTTGGTCCAGCCATATCCGCTGCAACATGTGCCAGTCTTCCGGATGTCGGGCGATGCCCGCCGCCAGACCGTCGGCGATCCGCTGGGTCAGCACCCGGGTGCGCACGTCCATCGGTCCCTCCCGCGGGCCGGGCACGGGCAGCGGCCCCTCGATCGACGCGCACGCGGCGTCCGGCTCATACCACAGCGAGGCGACGTAGAGAGGCGCACCGGTGTGCAGTGCCAACAGCGCTGGGCCGGGCGCCATCCGGATGGGGGAACCGAAGAAGTCAACCTCCACGCCGCGCACCGAGAACACTCGGTCGGCGAGCAGCGCGACGACCGCACCGGACCGGAGCCGGTCGGCCAGCACGTCGAAGGTCGGCCGCGACCCGCCCTGGGTGGGCAGGATCTCCATCCCGAGGTTGCGCCGGAACGCGAGGAAGTGCTGGTACACGGCTTCGGGCCGGAGCCGCTCGGCGACCGTGGCGATCGGCCAGCCCATCGCCGCTACCCATGCCCCGGCGGTGTCCCAGTTCCCGGCGTGCGGCAACGCCACGACCGCTCCCCGGCCCGCGGCCATGTCGGCGGCCAGCATCTCCTCGCCGTCCAGCCGGAATCCGGCGAGGATCTCCGCCCGGTCGAGCGCCGGTAGGCGGAACGCTTCCATCCAGTACCGGGCGTATGATCGCAGGCCGGCCCGGACCAGGTCGTCCAGCTCGGCATCGGGCACGGCGGGACCGACGACGCGGCGCAGGTTGGCACGAAGCCGGGCCGTAGCCGGGCCGCCTCGACGATAGGCGCGGTCCGCGCCCGCCCGGAAGGCCGCGGCCACGACCGGTCGGGGCAACGCGCGGACGACGCGCCACCCGGCGAGATAACCCAGCTCGGTGAGGTTCACCGGCGCCGGCCCCGCGCGGCCATCACCCCTGCCCGCCCGGCGCGGTGGGGACGTGCTGGGACTGCCGGTACACATGGGCCATCCGCTGGCCCACCGTGAAGATCGACACAGCCGCGAGCAGCCAGAGCGCGATCTCCAGGGCCGGGTCGACTCCCAGACCGGTGAGCAGGCCGCCGACGCCGACGATGAGCAGCCGTTCGGTGCGCTCGGCGATGCCCACGTTGCAGGTCATGCCGAGCCCTTCGGCGCGGGCCTTTCCGTAGGAGACGAGCCCACCGGCGGCCAGACAGACCAACGCGGCGGCGACGCCCGACTCCTGCTGCTGGGTGGCCAGCCAGTACGCCACCGCGCCGAAGACGGCGCTGTCGGCGACACGATCCATGCTTGAGTCGAGGAACGCCCCGAACCGGGTGGAGCCGCCGCTCATCCGGGCCATCGTCCCGTCGAGCAGGTCGGTGAGCGCGAAGACCGTCACGATCAGCGCGCCGGCGACGAGGTCGCCGCGGGCACCGAACCCGAGCGCGCCGACGAGCACGCCGAGGGTGCCCGTCACGGTGACCGCGTTGGGAGTGACGCCCGCCCGGAGCAGGCGGCGCGCGAGCGGCTCGACGACGCGGGTCATGCCCGCGCGGGCCGTCACTTGGAAGATCTTCGCCATGGCGGTCCCACGATAACGGTCCCCGGCCAGCGACGACACGGCTCCTCCGGCGACCCGCCCGGCGAAGGCTTGTGCCGCGCGGGACAGCGGGTGTCTGATCGAGCGAGGACCGGTGAGCCAGCTCACCGATCCGCCAGTCCCGTTCCCGCTTGGCAGCAGACCACCGGAGGATATCGCCGCGCACCCGCCCGGGCCGCTCCTCGCGCGCGGCGGTCGCCACCAACCACCGGCTGAGGGAGGTGCGCCCGATGGCGCAGAAGAGTCAGGACAAGGGGGTCACCGGCGGCGTGCCGGTGGTGACCAGCCCCGGCACGGTCCGCAACGTGGTGCTCGTCGGTCACTCGGGGGCCGGCAAGACAACCCTGGTCGAGGCGCTGCTCGCGGCAACCGGCACGACCGGCCGGGCCGGAAGCGTCGCCGACGGCACGACGGTCTGCGACCACGACCCCGCCGCCGTCCGGCAACAGCGGTCGGTGAGCCTGGCCTGCGCGCCCCTGACGCACGACGGGATCAAGGTCAACCTGCTGGACACCCCCGGGTACGCCGACTTCGTCGGTGAGCTGCGCGCCGGGCTGCGGGCCGCCGACGCCGCGCTCTTCGTCGTTTCCGCCGTCGACGGGATGGACGCCGCCACCGCCGCGCTGTGGGAGGAGTGCGCCGCCGTCGATCTGCCCCGCGCCGTCGCGATCGCCCGACTGGACCACCCGCGGGCGGACTTCGACGAGGCGGTGGCACTCTGCCAGCGGGTCTTCGGCGACAACGTGCTCCCGCTCTATCTGCCGATGCTCGGCGATGACGGTGTCTCCACCGCCGGCCTGCTCGGGCTCATCACCCGTCGGGTCTTCGACTACACCGTCGGTCTCCCGGCGGATGTGCGGGACCCCGATCCGGAGCACCTGCCGGCGATCGCCGAGTCCCGCAACGAGCTGATCGAGGGGATCATCGCCGAGAGCGAGGACGAAACCCTCATGGACCGGTACCTCGAGGGCGAGGAGATCGGCACCGACATCCTCGTCGAGGACCTGGAGAAGGCCGTCGCCCGCGGCCACTTCTACCCGGTCGTGCCGGTCTGCGCCGAGACCGGGGTGGGACTCGACGCGCTGCTGGAGGTGCTCACCGCCGGCTTCCCGTCGCCGCTGGAACACGAGTTGCCGGCGGTGACCGGGGTGGACGGCACACCCTGCCCGCCGCTGACCTGCGACCCGGACGGGCCGCTGATCGCCGAGGTGGTCAAGACCACCATCGATCGGCACGTCGGGCGGGTCTCCCTGGTCCGGGTCTTCTCCGGCACCCTGCGCCCGGAGCTGACCGTGCACGTCTCCGGGCACGGCATGGCCGACCGCGGCCACCCCGACCACGACGCCGACGAACGGGTGGGGCACATCTACTCGCCGCTCGGCGCGACGCTGCGGGAGGTGGGCGCCTGCGTCGCCGGTGACATCTGCGCGATCACCAAGTCGGGCAGCGCCGAGACGGGCGACACCATCTCCGCGAAGGACACCCCGTTGCTGATCGAGCCGTGGGAGATGCCGGAACCGCAACTACCGGTGGCCATCGTGGCCCGTAGCCGCTCCGACGAGGACACGCTGGCCCGCAACCTCGCCCGGCTGGTCGCCGGCGACCCCACCCTGCGGCTGGACCGCAACCCGGAGACCCACCAGCTGGTGTTGTGGTGCATGGGCGAGGCGCACGCGGACGTTGTGCTGGAGCGGCTGCGCACCGGCGGGGTGGAATTGGACACCGAGCCGGTGCGGGTCGCGCTGCGCGAGACGTTCACCGTGCCGGCCAAGGGACACGGCCGGCACGTCAAGCAGTCCGGCGGCCACGGACAGTACGCGGTCTGCGACATCGAGGTCGAACCGTTGCCCCGCGGCACCGGCTTCGAGTTCGTCGACCGGGTGGTGGGCGGCGCCGTCCCGCACAACTACATCCCGTCGGTGGAGAAGGGCGTCCGCGCCCAGCTGGAGCGCGGCCTGGTGGTCGGCTACCCCGTCGTGGACCTACGGGTGACCCTGTTCGACGGCAAGGCGCACAGCGTCGACTCGTCCGACGCGGCGTTCCAGACCGCCGGGGCGCTGGCGCTCAAGGACGCGGCCGAGAAGGGCCAGCCGGCGCTGCTGGAACCGGTCGACGAGGTGGTCATCCAGGTGCCCGACTCGTCGGTCGGCGCGGTGATGGGTGACCTGTCCGGCCGTCGCGGCCGGGTCCTCGGCACCGAGCCGGACACCGACGCCCAGGGTCGCACGCTGGTGCGGGCCGAGGTGCCGGCGACGGAGCTGCTCCGGTACGCGGTGGAGCTGCGCTCGATGACGTCCGGCACCGGCACCTTCCGCCGCGCGTTCGTCCGCTACGACCCCATGCCCACCCACCTGGCCGACCAGATCCGCAAAGAGCACACCTGACCCCTCCCCTGCCACAACGTTCGGGACAGACGAGCGCACGCTCTCGACGAACGAACGGCCGTCCCGCGCCGGGCGGCCACTCGTTCGGGAAAATGGGGCCGCCTTCAGGGCAAGCGGCGTCCGGCACGCGAACGGGTCAGGGGCGGGCTGTGGGGATGGTGGGGCTCGGCCGGTAGGGGCGGTCGACTTCGCGCCGGGCCGCCGTGCGCAGGGCCGCCAACTGACGTTCGACCTCGGCGAACTGGTCCGGCGGGAGCGGGCCCCGGGCCAGCGCCGCCGCGTTCTCCTCGACCTGGGCGACCGTCCGGCAACCGGGAATCGGGATCGGACGGTCACTGCGCGCCCAGATCCAGCCCAGCGCGCCCTGTGCCAGGGTCCGGCCGTCGGCGGTCAGGGCCGCCCGCACGGCGCCTACCCGGCGCAGCCACTCCGGAGCCGGCCGCCCACCCCGGAACCACTCCAGCCAGCCGGGCGCGTGCCCGCGCAGGTCGTCGCGGGGCAGCGTGGAGCCGGTCGTGTACTTGCCGGTGAGCAGACCCATCCCGAGCGGACCCCGGGCGACGCTGGCGAGGTCGTACTTGTCACAGACGGCGAGCAGGTCCGGCGCGTCCCGCAGCACCGACAGGGTGTGCTGCACGGCGGTCGCGCCCCGGGCGCCCTGTCCCCACGCCGCGGCACGGTCCGTCCGGTCGGTGCTCCAGCCGTAGGCGCGGACCAGCCCGTCGGCGACCAACTCCTCCAACGCACCGACCAGGTCCTCCGCGCGCGGCACCGGGAGGTCGCCCAGGTGCAGCTGGTAGAGGTCGATGCGGTCGGTGTCGAGCCGCCGCAGCGAGTCGGTCACCGCCCGTCGCAGGTACGCCGACGAGGCGTCCTCCCCCGTCGCCTGCCGGGACACCTCGTCGAACGTGTAGCCCCACTTCGTTGCGACGACCGCCTCGTCCCGCCGCCCGGCGAGGGCCCGGCCGAGAATCCGCTCCGAGTGCCCCGCCCCGTACGTGTCGGCGGTGTCGAAGAGGGTCACGCCCTCGTCGAGGGCCCGGCGTACCGCCCGGACGGACTCGTCGTCGTCGACGACGCCCCAGCCCAACGGCTGGGCTCCCTCGGCCCACGGGCCACCGATCGCCCAGCACCCCATGCCCAGGGCGCTCACCTCGATGCCGCTGCGACCCAGCGTCCGCGTCATGACTGCCATCGAGGCATCCTGTCATCTCCCGCCCGCGGGAGGGACGACCCACGCGGCCCGCGCCGAATCGGTCGACGCCCAGGGCACCAGCCCCGGCACACAGGCCGTCACCGGGCACAGCGGAGGCCCAGGCACCTCCCCGCCGCTTGGCCGCCAGCCGCGCCGGAGCGCACGTCCGCGCGCAGATCGCCGTCGGCGTGCGGTGGTCGGGGTCAGCGGGGCCAGGCGCGCGCCAGTAGTTCCCGGGTGTCCCCCAACAGCTGGGGCAGGACCTTGGTCCGGCCGATCACCGGCATGAAGTTGGCGTCCCCACCCCACCGGGGCACCACGTGCTGGTGCAGATGCGCGGCGATGCCGGCGCCGGCCACGCCGCCCTGGTTCATACCGACGTTGAAGCCGTGCGCGCTGCTGACCTTCCGGACCACCCGCATGGCGGTCTGGGTGAACGCGGCCAGCTCGGCCGTCTCCGGACCGTCCAGGTCGGTGTAGTCGGCCACGTGCCGGTAGGGGCAGACCAACAGGTGCCCTGGGTTGTACGGGTAGAGGTTGAGCACCACGAAGACGTGCTCACCGCGCGCGACGACGAGACTGTCCGGCTGCGGGCGGCCGGGCGCGAGACAGAACGGGCAGCCGCCCGGCTTCTCGTACCCGCCCTCGGGCCGGTCCCCGCCCGAGATGTACGTCATCCGGTGCGGTGTCCAGAGCCGATCCAGGCCGTCCGCCATGGCATTGGTGTCCGTGTGTCCCTCCGCCCCAGTCACAGCAGCGATCCTACGACCCGACGGCGGGCACCGCCGACCCGCACCGTGCCGTACCGGTGTGGGCGGGCGCCGGTGCGGGCGGTGTCGACAGGCGCCCCTTCGGCTGCCGGCAGGCGCCGACGAGGGCCTTCCTCACCCCTCGGCGGCGCTGGGGCCGGTGTTGCTGCGGGAGGTGACCACGTCGAGGATGTGCCTGACCGCTTCGGCCATCGGCACACCGTTGCGCTGCGAGCCGTCCCGATACCGGAACGACACGGTGCCCGCCGCCACGTCGTCGTCACCGGCGATCACCATGAACGGGATCTTCTGCTGCTGGGCGGTGCGGATCTTCTTCTGCATCCGGTCGTCACCGGTGTCGACCTGGGCCCGGATACCCTCGGCGCGCAGCGCGGCGACGAACCCGTGCAGGTAGTCGGTGTGGTCGTCGCGGATCGGGATGCCGACCACCTGAACCGGGGCGAGCCAGGCCGGGAAAGCGCCCGCGTAGTGCTCGGTGAGCACGCCGAAGAATCGCTCGATCGAGCCGAACAGCGCCCGGTGGATCATCACCGGCCGCTGTCGGGACCCGTCCGCGGCCTGGTACTCCAGGTTGAACCGCTCCGGCAGGTTGAAGTCGACCTGGATGGTGGACATCTGCCAGGTCCGGCCGATGGCGTCCTTGGCCTGCACCGAGATCTTCGGTCCGTAGAACGCCGCCCCGCCCGGGTCGGGCACCAGGTCCAGACCGGACTCCTCGGCGGCCGAGCGCAGCGCCTCGGTGGCCCGTTCCCAGCTCTCGTCAGTACCGACCGACTTGTCCGGGTTACGGGTGGACAGCTCGAGGTAGAAGTCATCCAGGCCGTAGTCACGCAGCAGGTCGAGCACGAAGGAGAGCAGCGACTTCAGCTCGCCCGCCATCTGCTCCTGCGTGCAGTAGATGTGCGCGTCGTCCTGGGTCATGCCACGTACCCGGGTCAGTCCGTGCACGACACCGGACTTCTCGAACCGGTAGACCGAGCCGAACTCGAACAACCGAAGCGGCAGCTCTCGGTAGGACCGCCCCCGCGACCGGAAGATCAGGTTGTGGAACGGGCAGTTCATCGGCTTGAGGTAGTAGTTTGCGCCCTCCATCTCCATGGGCGGGTACATGCCGTCGGCGTACCACTGGAGATGCCCGGAGGTCTCGAAGAGCTGCCCCTTGGTGATGTGCGGGGTGTTGACGAACTCGTACCCCGCCTCCTCGTGCCGGCGCCGCGAGTAGTTCTCCAGTTCGCGGCGGATGATGCCGCCCTTGGGGTGAAAGACCGCGAGGCCGGAGCCGATCTCGTCGGGGAAGCTGAACAGGTCGAGGTCTGCGCCGAGCTTGCGGTGGTCGCGCCGCGCGGCCTCCTCGAGGAGTCTCAGGTACGCCTTCAGCTCGTCGCGCGTCGGCCACGCGGTGCCGTAGACCCGCTGGAGTTGCGGGTTCTTCTCCGAACCGCGCCAGTACGCGGCGGCGGAGCGCATCAACTTGAACGCTCCGATCAGCCGGGTGTTCGGCAGGTGCGGGCCCCGACAGAGGTCGGACCAGCAGACCTTGTCCTCACCCGCGGCGAGGTTGTCGTAGATGGTCAGCTCGCCGCCGCCGACCTCCATCACCTCGTCGGTATCCAGTCCCTCGCCCTTGACGTCGATCAGCTCGAGCTTGAACGGCTCACCGGCCAACTCGGTCCTCGCCTCGTCCAGGCTGTGGAAACGCCGCCGGCGGAACCGCTGACCCGACTTGACGATCTCCTGCATCCGCTTCTCGAGCTTCGCCAGGTCCTCCGGCTGGAACGGCTTGTCCACGGCGAAGTCGTAGTAGAAGCCGTTCTCGATCGGTGGACCGATGCCGAGCTTCGCCTCCGGGAAGACGTCCTGCACGGCCTGGGCCAGCACGTGCGCGGTGGAGTGGCGCAGCACGTTCAGCCCGTCCGGGGTGTCGATGGCCACCGGCTCGACCTCAATGTCGACCGCCGGTCGCCAGTCCAGGTCACGGAGCTGGCCCTGCGCGTCGCGGACCACCACGATCGCCTTGGCGCCACCGGTGGGAAGGCCGGCCGCCGTCACCGCGTCGGCCGCCGTGGTCCCGGCGGCCACGACGACGGGGTCGGCCACGACGGGGATACGGGGTGCGGACACGCTGACTCCTCACGGCAGGCGGTACGGATGCTGCCGATGCTATCGGTCGCCCCGCCCCGCACTGCCCGCGGTGCGCGGAAGGGCCACCCCTTGGCGCCGCGGCGGTGGCGGGGTCCCCGGTTGCGACCGCTGGGTGGGTTGAACCTTTCCGTTCTCGCATCCGAACTACCGGGTGTGGCCGGAGCCGGTTCCGGCCGCGTGGCGCACGGATGGGGATGACGATGGGAAGGACGCGTGAGCGGTACCGCCGGGTCGGGACACTCGTCGCCGTGGCCTCGGGCGCGGTGCTGGCCTGGCCCGGCACGGCGTACGCGGCGGACGTGACGGTCGCGCCGACGCAGGCCCGGCAGGGCGACGCGGTGAAGGTGGAGTTCGTGGTGCCACCGGAACGGGCGGGCACCACGACCGAACAGATCGAGATCAGGTTGCCCGTCGACGCCCCGATCGCCGAGGTCTACCCGATGTCGGTCGACGGCTGGGCGCCCCGGATCGCCATGCGTGACCTCGACCGGCCGATCGCCGGTATCCACTCCTCCGACGTCAACCAGGTCACCAGCGCGGTGACCTGGTTCCGCATGCCCGGCTCACCCGCCGGACCGGCCCGGCTCGTCCTGTCGATGGGCCCGCTGCCGCGGGTCGAACGGCTGACCTTCGAGGTGCGCCAGACGTACGCCGACGGCACGGTGGTGCGGTGGTCGGGCCCGACCGGGGAGAAGGCGGCGCCGGCGCTCACCCTGCTGCCGCCCCTGCCGGGCGCACCGCAGGGCGGCCACGCCGGGCACGGCACGGCGGCGGGCGCGCCGGCCGGGCCGGGCGCACCGGGGTCGCGTGCCGACACACCGCCCGCCGGCGGCGACACCGACGGGCTCCTCGTCGCCGGCCTGCTCGCGGGCTTGGGCGGTGGTGTGGCGGGCGGCTGGCTGCTCAGCCGCTGGCGCCGACGGGAGCCGTCGGACGAGCGGAGCGAGCTGCGCGCGGTTCTCGACGGCGACCCGCCGGCCGCGACGGCATCCGAGCCGGTCGACCGTGAGCCGGCGGCGGCCCGCTGACGGGGTCAGGGCAGCCAGTCGGGCAGTGCCTCACGGGCGTCGAGCCACGGGACCGGCACCCCACCCGGGGTGCCGACCCCGGTGTACGCGGCGACCACCGCCCCGACGATCGCGGCGGTGGTGTCCACGTCCCCACCCGCCTCCACGCAGGCGCGGATGGCCGCCGGGTAGTCCTCGAGGTGCCTGGCGGCAACCCAGCAGGTGAAGGCGACGGTGTCCTGTGCCGTGACCCGGGAGCCGTTACCCAGCGCGTCCACCACCTCCGGCAGGGGACGGCCGAGCAGTCCGGCGGCCCGCCGCACGCCGCGGTTCACCGCGCTGGCCGGGTCGAGCGCGGCCGCCACCCCGGCGAGCAGCCGGTCCGGTTCGGGGCGGTGACCGTCCAGCCGGGCACGGGCGGACAGCGACGCGGCCACCGCGACGGCGACCGCGCCGGCGACGCCCTCCGGGTGGGCGTGGGTGACCTCGGCCGACGCTCGGGCCTGCGCCGCTGCCCGGGCGGTGGAGTCGGCGAAGTACGCGCCCAGCGGGCCGACCCGCATCGCGGCCCCGTTGCCACAGGAACCCTCCCCGTCGAAGGCCGACGCGGCGGCCGCCGGCCAGGGGGTGCCGGTGCGGATCAGCCGCAGGATGGTGACCGCACCCGGGCCGTACCCCCGGTACGGCTCGCAGCGCTCGGCGAACGCGACAGCGAGCGCGTCCCGGTCGATCCGCCCGGCCCCGGCGAGGGCGTCGACCACGGAGCAGGCCATCTCGGTGTCGTCGGTCCAGGCCCAGGGCGGGGGCGGGAGTCGACCGGCGGCCAGGTCAGCGGGGCTCCGGCCGGGAACGAAGAACTGGGAGCCGAGGGCGTCGCCGACCGACAGTCCGGCCAGCGACTCCCGGGCCAGCGCGATCCGGGTGTCGGCGAAGAGCGTGAAGGACATCGTTCCACCAGCTTGCCGGCCGGGCCGGCACGTCGCAACGCGGGCGGGCCGGCCGCGCGCCGGGCTGCCGCGGGATCCGGTACAGCCGGATCGTGGGCCCGAGCCGGGCACACCACGGCAGCCATCCAGCTACGCCGATCGAGCACCGACGCCGCGTGCCCGCCCCCGACGCACCGGCCGCCGTGTCAACGGCAGTAGGGTCATCGGGTGGCCACCGTGCTCCTGGTCGAAGACGACCATGTTGTCCGCGGCGCGATGCTGCGTTCCCTCGCCGACCGGGGGCACGCGGTGCACGCCGTCGGCACCGCACTGGAGGCGCTACGCCGGGTCGCGGCCGAGACCCCGGACCTCGTGGTACTCGACCTGGGTCTGCCCGATCTCGACGGCTCGGACGCGCTGCGGATGTTGCGCGGCATCACCGACGTGCCGATCATCATCGCCACGGCTCGCGACGACGAGCAGTCCGTGGTCCGGCTACTGCGCGCGGGCGCCGACGACTACATGGTCAAGCCGTTCACCGGGGCGCACCTGGACGCCCGGATCACCACCGTACTGCGCCGCGCCGGCCGGGCCAGCCGGACGGTCCAGCCGGCCGTGCACGTCGTCGGCGGTCTCCGGGTGGACTCCGGGGAGCGCAGCGCCCACCTCGACGGCGAGCCCCTGGCGCTGACCCGCAAGGAGTTCGACCTGCTGGCGTATCTCGCCGCACGGCCGGGCCGGGTAGTGTCCCGCCGGGAGCTCTTGGAGGAGGTATGGCGGCAACCGTCGGTCGGCGAGGACCAGACCATCGACGTTCACCTCTACTGGCTGCGCCGCAAAATGGGCGAGTCCGCGGCGAAGCCACGCTACCTGCGCACCGTGCGGGGGGTGGGCTTCCGGCTGGTGGCGCCGGACTGAGGCGGACGCTGGCCCTGGTCACGGTCACCATGTGCACCCTGGTCGCGGTCGCGTTCCTGGTGCCGCTCACCTCGGCCCTCGGCGACCGCGCCCGCGAGGACGCGATCGCCGACGCGGCCCGACGCAGCGCGCTTGTCACCGGCGCCCTCGCCGTGAGTACGGCGCCCGAGGTGGTCGAGCGGGCAGTTTCGGCCAGCGGGGACGACCCGGCCGCCCGGCCGGTCGTCCACGGGCTGGACGGGGCGACGTCCGGGGGGCGGGCCGGCGCCGTCGACCTGGAACGCGCCCGGACGGGAGGCCGGTCGGTCGTCGTCGACGTCGACGGCGGTGTGGTACGACTCGACCCGGTGGTGCTCGGCGATCGGACGGCGGTGGTCGAGGTCTTCGTGCCCGATTCCGCGCTCTCCGCCGGGGCCGGCGGCTACTGGCTTCTGCTGCTGGGCGTGACGGTCGCCCTCGTCGGCGCAGCGGTGCTGATCGTGGATCGGGTGGCGGCCCGCGTCGTGGAGGCGGCTCGTTGCCTGGTCCGGTCCGCGCTCGCCCTCGGCGGCGGCGATCTCAGCGTCCGGGTGGAACCGACCGGGCCACGGGAACTGGCCGAGGCCGGGCACGCGTTCAACCGGATGGCGGAGCGGCTCGTCGCGGCCCGCGCCGACGAGCGGGAGCTGGTCGCAGACCTGTCGCACCGGCTACGGACGCCGCTGACCGCGCTGCGCCTCGACGCCGAGGCGCTGGAGCCCGACGACACCAGCATCGGGACGTTCAGCGACGCCGAGCTGGACCGCCGGCGCGGGATCCGGCGGATCCGGCAGGCGATCGTGACCCTGGAGAGCGAGGTCGACCAGCTCATCAAGACCACCCGGAAGGCGGTCACCCAGGAGACCGTGCCGGCGATGTGCGACGTGAGCGAGGTGGTCCGGGAGCGGATGGTGTTCTGGTCCGCCCTGGCCGGGGACCAGAACCGCCCGCACCGGGTGTTCGGCGCGCAGCTGCGCATCCCGGCACCGGTGCCCCGCGCCGAGCTGGCCGCCGCGCTGGACGCGGTGATCGGCAACGTCTTCCGGTACACCCCGCAGGGCACCGCGTTCGAGGTGGTGGTCTCGCGGCGGGACGGGTATGTGGCGATCCGGGTCGACGATGCCGGACCGGGCATCACGGAGCCGGACCGGGCACTGCGCCGTGGCGCGAGCGACCGGGGTTCGACCGGTCTCGGGCTGGACATCGCCAAGCGGGTGGCGTTGCAGGCCAGCGGGTCGGTCAGCATCGACCGGGCGCGACTGGGCGGGGCGAGCGTGATCATGCTGCTGGCCGATCCGGAGGCGGCACCACGGCAGGTCAGCCGGTTCGGGCTGGTGGGCCGGATGGCCCGGGACGTCCGCGACCAGAAGGGCGGCCGTCGGTGGCCCCGGCAGCGCCCCGACGCCCGCTGAGCCCCGTCGGGCTGTTGGCCGGCACAAGTCTTCCTTAGATCCGGGTTAACCCCGCGGACGTGCGGGTGCGGAACTGCCAGGATCGAGGCACGAACCCCATCAGCTCCACCGACCCACGCACCCGCGGTCGGTGGAGCCGTGCGCGCGGCGGGAGACACGGTTCCCCCCACCCACTCCCGCCGCGCGCCCCCTCCCCCAACACGCGGTACGTGGCCGTGCGGTCCCGGACGTGGACATCGTGGCCCCGACGCGGGGGCCACGATCCCGTCGCCGTCGGCGACGGTGCGCTGCCCCGAAGTCAGCGCGGGGCGCTCGCCAGGTAGGTGTCGATCTCGTCGACGAGGCGTTGCTTCGCCGTCGGTTCGAGAAACGAGGCGGTCACCGCGTTGCGGGCCAGCGCGGCCAGCCCCGCCGGGTCGAGGTCGAGCAGGCGGGCCGCCACCGCGTACTCGTCGTCGAGGGTGGTGCCGAACATCGGCGGGTCGTCGGAGTTGATGGTGACCAGCAGCCCGGCCGCGACCAGCCGGGGCAGCGGGTGGTCCTCGATGCGCGCCACCGCCCGGGTGCGCACGTTGGAGGTGGGGCAGACCTCCAAAGCGATCTGCCGCTCGGCCAGGTACGCGAGCAGCTGCGGGTCGCCGACGGCGGCGATGCCGTGGCCGATCCGATCCGCACCGAGGTCGCGCAGCGCGTCCCAGACGGTCTGCGGGCCGGTGGTCTCGCCGGCATGCGGGACCGAGCGCAGGCCGGCCGCGCGGGCCTGGTCGAAGTAGGGCGCGAACTGCGGCCGGGGCACGCCGATCTCCGGGCCGCCCAGCCCGAAGCTGATCAGCCCGTCGGGGCGCTCCTCCAGGCAGATCCGCAGGGTCTCCTCGGCCGCCGGCAGACCGGCCTCGCCCGGGATGTCGAAGCACCAGCGCAGCTGGATGCCGAAGTCCGCCTCGGCTCGCTTGCGCGCGTCCTCGATCGCCTCGCAGAACGCCGGGGCGGGGATACCCCGGCGCACGTGGGAGTACGGGGTGACGGTCAGCTCGGCGTAGCGGACCTGCTGCCGGGCCAGCTCGCGGGCGACCTCGTGGGTGAGGATCCAGACGTCCTCCGGATCCCGGATCAGGTCCACCACACTGAGGTAGACCTCGATGAAGTGCGCGAAGTCGCGGAAGGCGAAGTAGTCGGCAAGCGCGGCGGGGTCGGCCGGGACGGGGCTACGTCCCTCGTGGCGGGCGGCCAACTCGGCGACGATCCGGGGCGAGGCGGAGCCGACGTGGTGCACGTGCAGCTCCACCTTGGGCAGTCCGGCGACGAAGGTGGGCAGGTCGGTCACTGTTTCTCCTCTACAGGGGCGCCGGTGCGGGCCACGAAGAAGACGCGTCGGAACGGGAAGTACACCTGCCCCTGCCGTACCGGGTACGCCTCGGCGAGCCGTACGCCCAGCTCGGCCCGGAAGTCGGACCAGTCGGCGGCGGGCAGAGCGGCGCGGATCGGGCGCAGCGCGGTCCCTTCCAGCCAGCTCAGGACCGGATGGTCGGTGTCGACCGGGGCCGGAAGCAGATGCACGTACGTAGTTTCCCAGGCGTCCACCGCGCAGCCGGCGGCGGTCAGCAGCTGCGCGTAGCCGGCGGCGTCGTCGACGGTGGTCTTCCGCAGCAGCGGTGCGAGAGTGTCCCGCCAGGCGGGGCGGGCGGCGACCGCGCGCAGCGCCCGGTGGGAAGGCTCGTCGACGTTCCCCGGCACCTGCACGGCGAGCCAGGCCCTGGCGGGCAGCTCGCGGGCCCAGCGGACGAGCAGGTC
This sequence comes from Micromonospora sp. WMMA1363, assembly GCF_030345795.1. Taxonomy (NCBI): domain Bacteria; kingdom Bacillati; phylum Actinomycetota; class Actinomycetes; order Micromonosporales; family Micromonosporaceae; genus Micromonospora; species Micromonospora sp. WMMA1363. The sequence goes on along the minus strand of NZ_JAUALB010000001.1, from coordinate 399,121 downwards.
GCGGTGGCCGGGCACCCACTGGAGCACCGCGTTGCTGATGACGACGTCGGTGTCCGGCCCGGGGTGCCAGTCTCGAACGTCGGCGAGGGCGAAGTCCACCGGGCTGTCCAGGGCGACGGCGCGGGCGATCATCTCGGCCGACGAGTCGAGGCCGGTCAGCCGGCTGTCCGGCCACCGGTCGACGAGGGTGGCGGTCAGCGTGCCCGGACCGCAGCCGAGGTCGACGACCGCGCGGGGCCGGGCGGCGGAGACGCGGGCGAGCAGCTCGTGGAACGGGCGCGATCGCTCGTCGCCGAAGCGCAGGTACGTCGTTGGATCCCACATGACCATCTCCCAAACCGTACGTTCGTTTTGTTAAGACTACGACCGGCCGCGCGCCCCGGCAAGCGAATCACTAGGCTCGGGGCGTGGAGCAGCGCACCTTCCCCCGGTTGGGACGGACCGCCGGTGTGATCGGGCTGGGCGCCTGGCAACTCGGTGCGGACTGGGGCACCGTCGGCGAGGACGACGCGATGGCCGTCCTGGCCGCCGCCATCGACTCGGGGAGTTCCTTCCTGGACACCGCCGACGTCTACGGCGACGGCCGCAGCGAACAGCTGATCGGGCGGTTCCTGCGCACCCGGCCCGACGCCGTCCCCACGGTGGCCACCAAGATGGGTCGCCGCGCCGCGCAGACGCCGGAGGCGTACTCCCTGGCGCGGTTCCGGGAGTGGACCGACCGTTCTCGGCGCAACCTCGGCGTCGATACGCTGGACCTGGTGCAGCTGCACTGCCCACCGACCCCGGTCTTCGCCGACGACGCGATCTTCGACGCCCTCGACACGCTGGTCGCCGAGGAACGGATCACCGGTTACGGGGTGAGCGTGGAGACCTGCGACGAGGCGCTCACCGCGATCGCGCGCCCCGGCGTGGCGAGCGTACAGATCATCCTCAACGCGCTGCGACACAAGCCGCTGGAGCGGGTGCTGCCGGCGGCCACCGCCGCCGGGGTCGGAATCATCGCCCGGGTGCCGCTCGCCAGCGGGCTGCTCTCCGGCCGGTACGACGAGCGCACCACCTTCGCCCCCGACGACCATCGCAGCTACAACCGGCACGGCGAGGCGTTCGACGTGGGCGAGACCTTCTCCGGTGTCGACTTCGCCCTCGGCCTGGCGGCCGTCCGGCGGCTCGCGCCGCTGGTCGGCCCGGGCCGCACGATGGCACAGTTCGCGCTGCGCTGGGTCGTCGATCAGCCGGGCGTCACCGTGGTGATCCCTGGTGCCCGCGACGCGGCCCAGGCCCGGGCCAACACCGCCGTAGCCGGCCAGCCGCCACTGTCCGACCAGGACCGGACCGTCATCGCCGAGGTGTACGACGAACTGGTCCGGCTGCAGGTGCACGACCGATGGTGAGGCGGGCGGGGAGAAACGAGGAGGGCAACACGATGAAGGGCTGGCTGCCACTCACCCTCGGTCTGCTGGCCGTGGTGTTCGGTGCACTCTGGACGGTTCAGGGGCTCGGGTACGTCGAAAGTAGCGTGATGAGCGGCGTACGGCTCTGGGCCTTCGTCGGCCCGGTCGTCGCGCTCGCCGGGCTGGTCGTGCTCTGGCTCGGGCTGCGCGCCCGCAACCGGCGCTGACCGGGCGCGCACCCGGCTGGCTCGTCGACCGCCCGGCAGAGGGAAACCCCGCGTCCCGGGGGTGGGACACGGGGTTTCGCATCGGATCCGAGGCCGGATCACCCACTGGCCGACGTTGCCGGCCAGCAGCACTCAGAGGGGGCGGACCTGCTCGGCCTGCGGGCCCTTCTGGCCTTGGGCGATCTCGAACTCCACCCGCTGGTTCTCCTCCAGCGTGCGGTAGCCGCTGGTCTGGATGGCCGAGAAGTGGACGAACACGTCAGCACCCCCGCCGTCGACGGTGATGAAGCCGAAGCCCTTGTCAGCGTTGAACCACTTCACGGTTCCCTGCGCCATGTGTATCTCCTTCTAAAACTGGCGGCCGAGCACGCCGTGCGGCCGGTTGGCCGTTTTCGAGCAGCGGCGCCTGAGGCGGCCCCCGGTGAAGGAGACTTCTCTCAACCCACGCCATCTCGACAACAGCGTGGAACAGCAAACCACGTACGCAAAAACTCTGCACAGCCTACCGGACGAAATTCTCCGACATGTGACCTGCCGGACGCCGAAGATCCGCTCGGCGGCGTCCCCCGCGCCACGCGAAAGGCCCCCGCACCGTTCGAGCGTCGGCGAGGGGGCCCAGGTCAGGTGGTCTCAGTCCGGCCAGCGGCCAGTCAGCCGGCGGACGCCAACCGCGCCGCCGCGATCCACGGCCGCCCGGACCACCGCGAAGATGGCCCCCTGCAACGCCGCCGCCGCGAGGATCTCGCCCCAGCCACGGTCCTCATCGGTCGCGTTCGGCGCCTCACCGTCGCCCGCCGTCACTCTCCACACTTGGCGGAAGACGGCCCCCGCGACCACCCCGGCGGCGATGCCCATCAACACGCCGACCGGCTTGTACGCCGCCTTTCCGATCCCCCGGCTCACCGCCGCCTCCCTCGGACGATCATCAGCACGACGGCCGCGGCCAGCGCGCCCGCCGCCAGCGCGACGAACGGCGCCGCGTTGCCCCGCACCCGCTCGCCCCGGTCCCGGGCCTGCCCACGCATCCGGGCCACCGTCATCGTTGCCTGCTCCCGCATCCGTTCCCTCGCCTGCTCGGTGGAGGACCTCAGGCGCTTCTTCACGTCGGCTTTGGCGGCCAACGCCTCCATCGTCTCGCCGAGCTCGACCCGGGTCCGCCGGATCTCCTCCCGCAGTGCCTCGGTGTCTCCGCTGCCCCGCCCGTTGCCGGTCATGCCCGCCTCCCGTCCTTGACCGCGGCGGTGACGGTGTCGACGTCCGCGCGAACGCTGCGTACCGTGGCCGCGGGCACCGGCGGGACCGCCTGGCTGACCTGCCTCTTGCCGACCAGGGCAAGGATGCCCGCGCCCGCGAACAGCGCCACCGCGACGAGCAGGGCAGCCGCCCACGCGGGCAGCACCAGGTCCAGCAGCAGGATCGCGGTCGCGACCAGGGCACCGAGGCCGTAGAGCGCCAGCGCACCACCGCCACCGAAGAGGCCGATGCCGATCCCGGCGTGCCTGCCCTTCTGGGTCAGCTCCGCCCGGGCCAGGGCAAGCTCGTCACGGACCAGGCGGGAGACCTGCTCCGTGGCCCGCTGCACAAGCTCGGCGGTGGACGGGTCGCTCCCGGCCCGGGTCGTGCGGGCATTCGCCACGTCAGCCATACTGCCCTCCTTTCATCATCACCGCGCTGTATGCCCGGAGCCGGCGCCCGTCAATCCTGCGCCGGCCGTCCGACCGCCGTGTCCCCGCGACCAACCGGAAGCCGCGGGGTGTCGGGCAGCAGTCCCCCCAATTCGCCGGGCCAAACCTGTCCGGCCCCATGCCGCCCAACGGCGTCCACGGTAGGAGGTCACGGCAACCTTCCGCCGACCATGCCAGCGCGGTGGGCCGCACCGTACCGGAGCCCGGGCCGCGGGCAGCGTGGACCGCGTGCTTGCCCGCGAAGGCGGCGAGCACGGGCACCGGAGGACGACGCGGGCTCACGGGAGAGTGGGACGGGTCAGCGTCGGGCCTCGACGGGTTCGTCGGCGTCGCCGAGGACCTCGTCGCGGGTGGCGCCGTCGTCGGGACCGAGGAACGCCCCGCTGCGGGCGGCACCGTCGTCGCTGCCCCCGAAGAGCCGCGCGTCATCGTGCATCCCGCCGTCGGCCCGCGGGCGGCGCACCGGGCGCCCGGACTGCACCCACTGCCAGGACAGGTTGCTGCCGGCGTCACCCACCTCGGCACGCGTCCGGGGCATGGCGGTCGGCAGCTGGTCCCGCACCCAGGCGACCAACTGCTCGCGAACCAGGCAGCGCAGGTCCCACAGGCTCCCGGCGTTCGCCGCGCTGACCAACGCGCGGACCTTGATCATCCCGCCGGTGGCATCGGTGACCTGGAGCACACACACCCGGCCGTCCCACAACTCGCTGCCGTTCACCAGGCGGCGCAGCTCCTCCCGCATCGCCTGCACGGGAATCGACCAGTCGACGTCGAACTCGGCGGTGCCCAGCACCGCCGAGTCGCTGCGGGTCCAGTTCTGGAAGGGCTGGCTGGTGAAGTACGACGTGGGCAGGATCAGCCGTCGGTCGTCCCAGATGTGCACCACCACGTAGCTGAGGGTCAGCTCCTCGATCCGGCCCCACTCCCCCTCGACCACCACGACGTCGCCGAGTCGGACGGCGTCGCTGAACGCGAGCTGGAGTCCGGCGAAGACGTTGCCGAGCAGGCTCTGGGCGGCCAACGCGGCCACGACACCGACCACACCGGCGCTGGTCAGCACACCGGCGCCGATGCTGCGGACGGCGGGGAAGGTCATCAGCATCACGCCGAGGGCGAGGATCACGATCACCGCGACCGTCAGCCGGCGGAGCATGACCACCTGGGTGCGTACCCGCCGGGCGTGCCGGTTGTCGGGCACGTCCAGTCGGAACCGCACCAGCGCGGTGTCCTCGGCCACCAGCAGCAGCGCCGCGACCAGCCAGGCCGTGGTCGCTATCACCGCGAGCACCAGCAGGTGCAGCAGAGCCTTCCGCCAGCCGGTGCCGATCGCGTACTCGGTGGTGAACCGGACGGCGAACTGGACGGCGAGGACGGTGGTCGCCACCTGGAACGCGCGGTGCGCGTGCTCGGCCAGCTCGATCATCAGCGACGATCGGCGGCCGAGCCGCCGGATCACCCGGTGCACGACCTCCACCACGAACACGGCGGTCACCGCCGCGGCGAGCGCGGCGATGACCGTCCCGAGGTAGCTCTGCAAGGCACTCTCCTCTTCAACCGGACGCGGCGGTTCAGGCAAAGGCCCAATGGTGCCGGCGATCGGTGGAATCGACCAGTTTCAGACCTTGCGGTAGCGGACCGAAGGAAGCAAGTACCCGCCGAAGGCGGCGATGCCGAGCGACGAGCACGAGCGGGATCGGTCCGTGGGACCGATCCCGCTCACTGCCGACGGCCGGCTCAACCGCCCGGATTCGCCGAGATCCGGACGGTGACCTGCCGGTCGGTCACGGTGTCCAGGGTGACCGAGACGCCACCCACCTCGACCGCCTGCTGACCGGTGGTCAGCGTCAGCTGCTCGCCGGCGACCTCGACGGTCACCTGATCGTCCTGCGCGCCGACCAGCTTGACGTCAACACCGAGGACGCTGGTCCGGGCGTCGACGCCCCGGTCGAAGGTGACCGCGCAGCCGTTCAGGCCACAGTCGGTCGAGGCGCCCTCGGAGCTGCAACCGGCCAGCACGAGCACACCGAGCGCAAGGCCGGCGAGCAGGCCGGCGGCCCGACGGATGAAGTTCGGCGGAAGGTCAACGCGTCGGCTCGTCACGGCCCAAGGGTACGAGACGGCGGCGACGACATCCGCCCGAGGTGATCATTGGCGCGGAGGGGGGTTCTCGGTTCACCGACCGGCTGCTGCCCGAACCGGAGCCGCGTGGCGAAGGTCACGGCGCGCCGGTGAGCATCTCGGCGGCGGCGACGCCGGCAGCCCGGGTGGCGCCGTGGGTGGCGATGTGCACCCGGCCGGCGACCAGCTCGGGCACGCCCAGCTCGACGACGACCGCGTCCGGGCGGACTGCCAGCGCACGGTCGACGGCGGCCCGCATCCACGGGTGCCGGTGCAGGTCGCGCACCACCAGCACGACGCGGCGACCGACAGCGCCGGCGGTCGGGTCACCGGGCACGTCGACCTCGGCGTACCGGACCGCGGTGGTCCCCGGCAGCAGGTCGGTCAACGGGCCGGCGAGACCCCACGGCGTCTCCGGGCCGATCGCGATGTTTCGCGGCGGCTCGAACTCGACCACGTGCGCGGGCCCGACCAACGGCAACGCGCCCTGACCTGCCCGGGTCGTGGTGACACGCACGGCACGGCGGGCGGCGGCGAGCCCGACGCCGGAGCTCGCCCGGGGCGGGCGGTCGGTCCGCGCGGCGACGGCCCAGGCGGCGAGCTGGCCGACCCGCTTCGCCGCCTCGGTGAGCCGTTCCTCCGGCAGCGTCCCGGCGACGACCGCGGCCACGATCGCGTCCCGCAGTTGCTGGGCCGCGTCCTCGTCGGCCCGCTCGCCGCCGACGCAGATCGCGTCGGCGCCGGCGGCCAGGGCCCGCACCGCCGCGCCCGCGAAGCCGTACCGGTCGGTGACCGCCCGCATCTCCATCGCGTCGGTGACGATCACGCCGGAGAACCCCAGCTCGTCTCGGAGAAGACCGGTGAGGATCCGGCCGCTCAGGGTAGCCGGCAGCTCCGGGTCCAGGGCGGGTACCAGCAGGTGGCCGGTCATCACCGCCTGCACCCCGGCGGCCACGGCCGCGCGGAACGGGGCCAGCTCCACGGCGTCCAGCCGGGGCCGGTCGCCGACGATCCGGGGCAGGTCGTGGTGCGAGTCGATCCGGGTGTCGCCGTGCCCGGGAAAGTGTTTGGCGCAGGCCGCGACGCCGCCGGACTGGAGCCCGCGCACCCAGGCGGCAGTGTGCCGGGCGACCAGGGCCGGTTCGGCACCGAACGAGCGCACGCCGATCACCGGGTTGTTCGGGTCTGAGTTGACGTCGGCGTCCGGCGCATAGTCGAGGGTGACACCGAGGGCGGCGAGATCCGCGCCGAGGTCCCGGGCCACCTCCTCGGTCAGCGCCGGGTCGTCCACGGCACCCAGCGCGAGATTGCCGGGTCGGGAGCTCCCTCGGCCGGATTCGATCCGGGTCACGTCGCCGGCCTCCTCGTCGATGGCGACGAGGACGTCGGGGCGCTCCGCGCGCAGGGCCGCGGTGAGCGCGGTGACCTGCCCCGGGTCGACCACGTTGCGGGCGAAGAGGACCACCGAGCCGAGCCCGTCGCCGAGCCAGCGGCAGATCCAGGGTGGTGGGGTGGTGCCGACGAAGCCGGGTTGCAACACGGCGGCGGCCAGCGAGGTGAGACTCCGCTCGGGAATGGTCACGCCTCCACCCCGGCCTGCTCCTCGATTCGGTCACTCATGCAGTCGCCGCCCCCGTCCCTCCCGCACCATGGCAGCACCGCCACCAGCGGCGGTGCTGCCATGCTCACACCGCGCGAGCGAATAGTCAATAAACTTTACAGTTGCTGGGACGGCCGGCGGCCGGGACAGTGCGGAGATGAACTCCGTACTGCTCGCCGAGGCGACGAGCCCCGCTGACGTCCCCGGCGTACGCCTGCTCGGCGTGGTGGTGGGCGGCCTGCTGCTGCTGGCCGCGATCCGGGCGGTCTTCCGCCGGTGACGGCCGGGCGGTCACCCGCGGTGCCCGTCGCGCGTGCCGGTAGCCGCGCGCCCGGAACCGGGTGGTCGGCGCACCAGCGCCGGCCGGCGCCAGCAGCAACGGTCGGTGCGCCGCCGCCGACGACGAGGTGCAGCCCGGCGCCGACCCGCCCCGGAACTCGCGGCCCGGGCCGGCCGCGACCAGCTGCGAGGGTTGGTCGGTCAGCGTGGCGTCCGAACAGGGCCTGCTGACGCTGGACTAGCCTGAGGCGGCCGTCCCGGCGGGCGGTTGGGAACGCCGCGGCGAGAGCGGTCGCGGCGGCGCAGGAGCGAGAGAGGGAGCGGTGCCGTGGTCGAGCAGCCGGCGTACACCGGGTTCGGTTTCACCGACGAGGAGTGGGGATTGCTGGTCGGCCTGCCGCAGGCGGTGCTGACGGCGGCGAGCGCCGCGGAGTCCGACGGGACCCGGCGCACGATGGCCGAGAACGCGGCCGGCCTGGACACCATCTCCGCCGGGCGTGAGTCAGCCAGCCCGCTGGTGGCCGCGGTGGCCGGCGAGGTTGTCACCCGGGTTGGGGATCCCGAGACCGGCGCGGAGCTGCCGGTGATCGCTCCGGCGGACCCGCGGGCGCTGCTGGAGGACGTGCTGGGCCGGGCCAAGGCTGCGGTGACGCTACTCGCCGCCAAGGTGGACGAGGGCGAGGCCGGGGCGTACCGACACTGGTTGGTCGAGATCGCCGAACACGTGGTGAGCGCCGTGTCGAGCGGCGGCATCCTCGGCCTCGGCGGCGTGGTCAGCGATTCGGAGCGGCGGTTCCGGGACCGGCTGGCCCAGATACTCGACGACTGACCGGGCACGACCGGCGGCGGTGGTCCCGGTCGCCTCGCGATCCCGGCTCCGCCGCTGCCTCACCAGGGCTGCCGACAGAACCGGTTACCGGGCGCCGGCGCCGGTCAGTCCTTCTCCAGCAGCTCCAGAACGGCCCGCTCGGCGTCCTCGCGCCGGGTCCGGTCGCCGCCGAGCGGCACCACCACGCCGTCGTGGTAGAGATCCACCACCCGAGGATCAACGTAGGACGTCCGGGCCACGGTCGGGGTGTTGCCGAGCAGCTCCGCCACCGCCCGCATGACCGCGGCGACCGCTCTCCGGCGCGCGGTGACCGACCGCTGCCGACCGACGGTGGCCAGTTCGATGGCCGCCAGCACCGTGGCGTGCCAGGTACGGAAGTCCTTCGCCGTCATCTCGCCACCGCTGGCGGCGCGCAGGTACTCGTTCACCTCGTCGCTACGCACGTCGCGCCAGTCCCGACCGTCCCAGTATCCGAAGAGACGGTCGGCGGCACGGCGCCGACGCCGCAGGTTGACCAGCACCTGGCAGAGCTCCGGATCCTCGATCCGGCGGACGAAATCGACACCGCCCTTGGCCGGGAACTCGAAAACCACGCAGCCGCGGCGGGAGCGGGCGTGCTCCGGGCGCAGGGTGGACACCCCGAAGGTGGGATCGTCCCCGGCGGCATACTGGTCGCTGCCGACCCGGAACATGCCCATGTCGAGCAGCCGGGCCACGGTGGCGAGAACCCGGTCCCGGTTCAGGCCCCGGCCGTCGAGGTCCTGCGCGATGCGCTCGCGCAGCCGGGGCAGCCGGTGGGCGACCTCCAACACGTGGTCGAACTTCGCCGCGTCGCGCCGGCGCCGCCACTCCGGGTGGTACAGGTACTGCTTGCGGCCGGCGGCATCGATGCCGGTGGCCTGGATGTGCCCGTTCGGGTACGGCGAGATCCACACGTCCTGCCAGGCCGGCGGGATCACCAGTTCCCGCAGCCGCACCAGCTGGTCCGGCTCGCGGACCAGCCCGCCAGCCGGGTCGAGGAACATCCAGCCCGCGCCGCGCTGGCGACGCCGGTACCCCGGCCGGCCCGGGTCGCTACGCCGCAACCGCACGGATCGTCCGCGCCGACTGTTCCACCTCGTCCAAGGCGGCCAGCACCTCGTCGACCGCCACGGAGGCCAGCGACGGATGCGGTCCCACCCCCGTCCAGCCCGGCCAGTCCCGCCCGTCGACGCACAGCGCCCGGTGGTACGGCCGGTCGGCTGGCGGCCCCCAGCGGGCGGGGGCGACCGGGCCGAAGAGCAGGACCGACGGGGTGTGGTAGGCGGTGGCGAGGTGGGCGATGCCGGTGTCGCCGCTGACCAGTAGTCGGGCGTGGGCGACCAGGGCGGCGAGGTCGTGCAGATCGGTGCGGCCGGCGAGGTTGGCGTGGTCGGGGAGCCCGGCGAAGCGGGTGACCTGCCGGGCCAGGGGGGCTTCGGCGGCGCTACCGGTGACGACGACCCGATGGCCGGTGGCGGTGAGGTGGCGGGCGACGGCGGCGAACCGCACGGGCGGCCAGCGCTTCGCGGGGACCTTCGAGCCGGGGTGTACCACGCTCACCCCGGTCGGCGTCGATCCCGCGGCCGGCCGCCGTAGGGCCAGGTCCCCCGGATCGGCGGACACCCCGTACGCCTCGAGCAATCCGCACCAGCGGCGCACCTCGTGCGCGTCCTGCGCCCAGTCCGGGCCATCGTGGTGGCCGGCGTCGGCGTTGGCGAAGGCGAGCAGCCGGCCGGGACGGGTGGCGGCGAGCACACGGTGCGACTGCGGGCCGCGCCCGTGCAGGTTCACCGCGACCCGCGGCCGCCCGACCGACCGGTCGAGTTGCCCGAGCCCGTCGGCGGGCACCAGCCGGTCGACCACCCCCACCAGGTCGACCAGGGGAGCCAGCCAGGCCGGCGCGGCGAGGACGAGCTCCCGGTGGGGGTAGGCGCCGCGCAGGGCGCGTAGCGCCGGCACGGCGGTTGCCAGGTCGCCGACGCCGAGGGCCCGCAGGACGAGGATCACGGGTACGAGGACTCCTGTTCGGCGCAGACGACCAGTTCACGGACGGCGCAGCCGGCGGGTTGACTGAGGACGAACATGATCGCCGCGGCGGTGTCGGCGGGATCGTTGAGGTTGGCGTCGGGACCCGGCTTGTACCGTTCGTCGCGGTCGTCGAAGAAGGCGGTGCGCATCCCGCCGGGCACCAGCAGGGTCACCCCGACCCGGCCGGCGAGTTCGGCGGCCAGGGCGCGGGTGAACCCGACCACGCCGAACTTCGCGGCGCAGTACGCCGTGGCGTCACCGACCGCCTTCACCCCCAGCGTCGAGGCGACCGTGACGACCCGCCCTCGGGACGCCTCGAGAAGGGGCAGGGCCGCCCGGATGACGGCAGCGGTGGCGAGCAGGTCCACCGCCACGATCCGGTCCCACGTCTCCCCCGGCACCTCGGCCAGCCGGCCCGGCACGTCGATACCGGCCGCGGTGACCACCGCGTCCAGCCCACCGGCGCGCTCGGCGAGCCGCCGGGTGGCCGTCTCGGCGGCCCGGGTGTCGGCCAGGTCGCACTCCATCCACGGCACCCCGTCCGCCGGGGACCGCCGGTCCAGCACCAGGGGGCGTCCGCCGGCCCGGGCGACGGCGGCGACGACGGCGGCCCCGAGCCCGCTCGCCCCGCCCGTGACCAGCACCGTCGACCCGGCCCTCATCGCGTTCCCTCCGCCGGGCGGCGGGACCCGGCCGGCGCGCTCCCCAGCGTGTTGGTCGCCGGCACCGTGTCGGCGAGCCGCGATCCGCCGTACCGGGCGCCCCGCTCGCGCGCGGCGGCGATCATCGCGGTCGTGGATCGCCCATCCAGGTACGGCACCACAACGGTGTGCCCGCCCCAGCGGCGCAGCAGATCCGCCTCCGGCAACGCCGGCTCGCCACCGCCGGTGGTGTAGTCACCACCCTTGACCCAGACGTCCGGCCGGAGCCAGGTCAGCGCCGCGAGCGGGGTCGACTCGTCGAAGATCACGACTGCGTCCACACAGCTCAGCGCCGCGAGCAGCCGCGCGCGGTCTTCCTCCGACAGCACCGGCCGGTCCGGGCCCTTCAACGCGGACACACTCGCGTCGGAGTTCAGGCAGACCACCAGACAGTCGCCGAGCTGCCGGGCAGCCTGCAACGTCGCCACGTGTCCCGCGTGCAGGAGATCGAAGCAGCCGCCGGTGGCCACCACGGTGCCGCCTCCCGCGCGTATCTCGGACACCACCGCCGAGGCCGCCGCCACGCCGATCCGCTCCCCCGCGACGCCCGACACCGCCGGTCCCGGGGGCCGGATCGGCGGCGGGAGCGCGGTCGCCACTCCCCCACCGGCCACGTACGCCGACGCCTCGGCCACCGCCTCCTGCACCGCCTCGGAGACCAGCGCGCCGCGGGCCAGGGCGACGCTGGCCTCGGCCGCGAACCGGTCCCCGGCGCCGCAGGTGTCCCCGTCCGCCGTCGCCGGCGCCGCCACCACCAGCGGAGTCGACCCGGCGTGGCAGAGCACCGCCCCGTCCGCGCCCAGGGTCACCGCGACCGCCCCCGCCCGCCAGCGGCGACGCAGGCCCTGGGCCCCCCGAGAGGCGGCGGCCAGCCGTGTTCCACCCGGCGGGACGCTCGCCAACTCGCGCACCTCGGACTCGTTCGGCGTGACCAGGTGCACTCCGGGCACGGCCGCCGGTCCCCGCGGGTGCGGATCCCAGACCACCGGCGCCCGCGTCGCGGCCAACGCCGCCCGCAGGGAGGGTTGCCGGGCCACCCCTCGGCCGTAGTCACTGACCAACACCGCCGACGCCTTGGCGAGTAACCGCAGCACGGCCTCGGACGGCGCACCCGGCTCACCGGCGACACCGCCCCGGTCGTGGCGCAGCAGCACCCGGCCCCGGGCTCGCAGCCGAATCTTCTCCGGCGTGGCGCCGGGCAGTCCGAGCGCATAGACCTGAACCCCGGCGGCGGTGAGCAGCGAGCTGAGCCGGGCCCCGCCGGCGTCGTCGGCCAGGGCGGTCACCAGGACCACCTCGATGTCCGGCGCCGCCGCCGCGAACGTCGCGGCCAGACCGGCACCGCCGGGCCGATCGGCGTTCGAGGTCTCGTCCAAAACCGGCACCGGCGAGTCCGGGCAGAGCCGGTTGACCGCCCCTTCCACGTCGCGGTCGAGCAGGGTGTCGCCGACCACCACCACGGGTCCCGTCACGCTTCCCTCCTCATCGCGCCTCGACCTGCCGCCCGCGGTCCAGCACGACCTCGACCCCGGCCTGCACGGAACCGGCCGCCGGCGCGACGGCCCCGCCTTCCGCTGGCTCGGCGACCGGTGGGTCGGGCGGCGCGCCGGGGGCTGCCGGAAGCGCCCGCTCGACGTACTCGCACAGCAGGTGGCTGGAGACCAGGTGCAGCTCCTGGACCACCTGGCTGTCCGGGGAGTCGACGGCGAGCGTCTCGTCGCACAGCTCGGCGAGCGGGTTGGGGGTGGGCCCGGTGAAGGCCCAGCAACGCAGTCCGCTCCGCCGGGCGGCGTGGGCGGCGTGGCGCAGGTTGGTGCTGGCACCGCTGGTGGACAGGAGCAGAAGAATGTCGCCGGGTCGGCCGTGGGCCCGGACCTGGCGGGCGAACACCTCGTCGTAGCCGTAGTCGTTGCCGATGGCGGTGACGGCGGAGGTTTCGGCGTGCAGGGCGATGGCGGACAGGGGTCGGCGGTCGTCGCGGAGTTTGCCGACGAGCTCGGCCGTGAGGTGCTGGGCCTCGGCCGCGCTGCCGCCGTTGCCGGCCACCAGCAGCCGGCCGCCCGCGACGAGCCGGCGCGCGAGGGTTTCCCCCCACCGGGCCAGCAGTTCCTCGCACCGCCGGTACGGCAGCAGGGCCGCGGCCAGGTTCGCCAGATGGACGTCGAGCAGGGAGCGACCCGTCATCCGGCCACCACCCGCGTGGCGCGCCCGATGGCAGCCACCTCGCCGTAGACCTCGGCCAGTCGCTCGGCCGTGGCCGCCCACGAGTACCGCTCCCGAGCCCGCTCGCGGGCGGTCGCCGCGTACGCGAACCGGCGGATCCGGTCGTCCAGCAGCCGCTGGATCGCGGTGCCCAGGGCGCGGGGGTCGCGTGCCGGCACCAGGTCCCCGGTGACCCCGTCGACCACGGTGTCCTTGATCCCGCCCACCGCCGTCCCGATCACCGGCACGCCGCAGGCCATCGCCTCCAGCGGGGTCAGCCCGAACGGCTCGTACCAGGGGGCGGCCACCAGCAGGTCGGCCGACCGGTACCAGCGCCCCATCTCCTCCTTGGGCACCGCGCCGACCAGCTTCACCCGGTCGGCCACCCCGCAGGAGTGCGCCAGCGCGCGCAGCCGGCGCGCGTACGGGTCGCTCTCCAGCAGGCCAGCCGGTGGCCCGCCGACCACGACACACTCGGCTGTCGGCACGTGGGCCATCGCCCGGATGACGGTCTGGAAGCCCTTCCGTTCGACCAGGCGGCCGACGGTGAGGATGCGGGGACGTCCGTCCTCCCGATCGGCGGCCGGGCCGAGCGGGGCGAAGGTACCGAGGTTGACCCCGGACGGGACGACCGTCATCCGGGACCGGGGCACCCCCATCCGAACCAGCTCCCCCACCTCGTCCTGGCACTGGGCGATGACCCGGTCCACCGACCGGCCGAGTTCCCGCTCGTAGCCGATCCGGCGGGCCGGGCTGGTGTCCTGCACGCCCTGGTGCCGCCGCTTCACCACCCCGAGCGCGTGGTAGGTCTGCACCACGGGCACTCCGGTCCGCCGGCCCGCCGCGAGCGCGGCGAGACCGCTCATCCAGAAGTGCGCGTGGATCACCTCCGGCAGCCACTCCCCGCCGCGCCAGCGGTCGGCCAGCCATCGGCTGAACTGCCGCATGTGCGGCAGTAGCGCGTCCTTCGCGACCGGCTCGGCCGGGCCCGCCGGGACATGCACCACCTCGTAACCGTCCGGGCTGTGCACCGTCGCCGGCAGGTCGACGGCGTCCTGGCGGGTGTAGACCCGCACATCGTGCCCGGCTGCCACGAGGGCGGCGGAGAGCTCGGCGACATGCGTGTTCTGGCCACCGGCGTCCTCGCCGCCGAGGACGGCGAGCGGGCTGGCATGCTCCGAGATCATCGCGATGCGCATACTTCCTCCTCCAGCAGCCGGTCCCAGTCGGCGAGGAAACGATCGAGCCCGTACCGGTCCCGCGCGACGGCGCGGGCGGCGACGCCGGCCCGGCGTGCCTGCGCCGGGTCCGCCATCAGCCGTCGGGCCGCGTCCAGCAGGTCCTCGACCCGGGTGGAGAGGGTTCCGGCCCCGGGTGGCACCGCCATCACCGCCTCCGTGGTGGCCAGCGCGACGACCGGCATCCCGATCGTCATCGCCTCGATCAGGCTCAGCCCGAGCGAGGTCCACCGGCACAGGTGCAGGTACGCCCGCCGCCGCCCCAACTCGGCGTGCATCCGAGCCTGCGGCAGGTCGTCGTGGCTGGTCAGCCGGTCGGCCGGCAGGCCCAGGTGGTCGGCGAGCCCGGCCACCTTCATGCCGAAGACGTCCAGCGGAGCGACCTCGGCGAACCGCGGCAGCAGGTCCGTGCCGGTGACCCGCCAGCGGCGTACCGGCTCGTTGATCACCACGGCGAGCCGGTCCAGTTCGCCGGTGTACTCGACCGTCGGCGGCACGACGCCGTGGTCGACCACGGTGGTCCGGGTGGACCCGGTGTCCCAGAAGAGCTGGTTGAACGCCGTCACGTGGACAATCAGCAGGTCGCCGCGGTCGGCCATCGGGTGTCGGCTGGTGGGGACGTCGCCGTCCTTCGGCGTGTTGTGCTCGACGAAGATCGCCGGCAGGTCGCGGCCCGGCCGTCGGCCCAGCCACTCGGCGGCCAGGTCGTGCTCCTCCGGACGTTGCAGGATGACGAGGTCGACCTCGGCGGCGCGCAGCTGATCGGGGGTCACCTCGACAGCGCTGTCCGGCCAGGAGTAGGTGCGGGCCCGGCCGAGACCGTACGGGCCACGGTCGGGTGTGACCGGCACCAGGTACCGGTGCTTGCCATGCACGAACGACGTGGTCCACGAGCCGTGCACGTGCCAGAGCAGGACGTTCATCGGCCGCTCCGGCCGACCGTCGGGACCACCGACGCCCGCCGCGCCGGGAGTACGCCCAGCAACGCCAACGCGTCCATGACCTCCCGGGGGGTGATCCGGCTGAGGCAGGGGTGACCGGGCACCGGGCAGCGGGCCGCCCGGGTGTCCCGGCAGGCGGCACCGGCGTCGCCGAGCCGGACCGTCGGCACCCGCCACGGCCCCCACTGTCCGAACGGGACGGTCGGTGCGAAGAGGCTGACCACCGGGACGCCGTACGCCGCGGCGAGGTGGGCGGGGCCGGTGTTGCCGACCACCACGGCGGCGGCGCCGGCCACGGTCGCCGCCAGCTCGGCGAGTCCGGTCGCGCCACCGAGGTCGACGGCCTCGCCACCGGCGACGCGCCCGGTCAGCTCCGCCTCGTTGGCGCCTCCGGTGACCACCACCCGGTGTCCCGCGTCGGTCAGCGCCCGGACGATCGCCCTCGCCAGCTCCGGCGGCAGTCCCCGGGCCTGGGCCGCGGACCCGGGGTGCACGACCACGTAGCCCGGCGGGCCGAGCCGCGGCGGCGCCGCCCGCACCGGGCGCAGGCGCAGGGTCGGATCGTCGTGCTCGGGTAGGGCGAACCCGGCCGAGGCGGCCAGGGACAGAGCGCGTTCCGGTTCGGGTACCCCGGCGGGAACCCGGTGCCGGACGTCGAGGAGGCTGCCGGGGTAGTCGTCGCTGATCGCGGCGATCCGACCGACGCCGACGGTGCGCAGCAGCAGCGCCAGGGGCAGCGGGCTCTGGTGGTAGCTGGTGAAGATGACCGCCTCGTCGGCGGCGACCGCCGCGAGCCGGTGGGCGAGCGCGGCGATGTCGTCGGGATCGACCGGTGCGGGAGCGGGATCGATCCACGGCAGGCGGTGCTCGATGATCTCACCGACGCCGGGAAGCAGCTGGGCGGCGGCGCGACCGCGGGGCCCGCACAGCAGCACCACCCGCTCGGCGTGGGCGGCGACCGCGCGGATGGCGGGTCCGGTGACCAGCACGTCCCCGGCCGAGTCGGAGCGCACCACCAGCACGGTGCCGGCCCGCCGAGCGGAACCACCCGCACCGGCCGCCAGCACGGTGGCGGGGGTCGCCGGCCGGTAGCGGCCCGATTCCATCGCGGCCTGCCGGCACAGGATCTCCTCGATTGCGCCCGGCAGGTCCGCAGCCACCCATCCGGCCGCGTCGACCTCCTCCGGGCGGGTCACCGGTGTCGGCACCAGCACCGCCTGCGCCCCCGCCGCGAGGGCGGCAGTGACATCCCGACCGATGTCGCCCACCACCACGCACCGCCGCGGCACCGTTCCCAGCACGCGGGCGGCGGCGTGCACCAACCCGGGCGCCGGCTTCCGACAGCCGCACCCGTCCGCGTCGTCGTGCGGGCACACCAGCCAGGCGTCGAATCCCCCCAGCAACTGCTCGATTCGGGCGTGCACCGCCCGCAGCTGCGCCTCGGTGACCAGCCCCCTGGCCAACCCCGACTGGTTCGTCACCACCGCCAGCCGCAGACCGGCTGCCCGCAACCGGTCCAGCGCGGCCCGCGCCCCCGCCACCGGCCGGACCTTCTCCGGATCTCCGTTGTACGGCACGTCCTCGATGAGCGTGCCGTCCCGATCCAGCAACACCGCATCGAACAGGGTCGGGCCGGCGCGCCCCTGGCCAGCACCGGCACCGATCCGGGCTGACCTGCACTGATCCGGCTCAACGTGTCGCACAGCCGGCGGGTTCCCGGCGCCCCGGGGAGTAAACATCATCTTCGCGGTGGCACCCGTGCCGCGCCGGGCGGCGGTGTCGACACGTCGGCCCGCGGTGGCCTTACCCGCCGTCCCCGAGAAGTTAACCAGATCATCCGTCAGCCTGGATGGCGGCGAGGGCACGCGCGCAACGAACGGTGCTGACGGAAGGGCGTGGTCCGGAGCCGGCCTGGACGGTGCCGGGCGACGGGCCGCACCGCCGGCCGGCGGAACCACCGGGAAAGGGGAGCAATGACAACACGCACGGTGAGACTGGCTACCCTCTCAGGGAGCCTGTCCGCGAACCGAGGATGTCCGACATGACTGAACCCGTGCAGTTGCCGTCACCCTGGCGGGACGCACGCCTGACCGTGGTGGTGCCGACCTACAACGAGGCGGGCAACCTCCCGGTGCTGGTGGAGCGGCTCCTCGCGCTGCCGCTGCCGGGGCTCAAGATCCTCGTGGCGGACGACAACTCGCCGGACGGCACCGGCGAGGTCGCGGACAAGCTGGCCATCGAACACCCGGACCGGATCGTGGTGGTCCACCGCGCCGGTAAGGAGGGTCTGGGGCGCGCGTACGTCGACGGCATGGGGCGCGCCCTCGCCAGCGGTGCCGAGTTCGTCGCGCAGATGGACGCGGACCTGTCGCACCCCCCGGAGGCACTGCCCGGCATGCTCGGCGCGCTGCTGTCCACCCACGCGGGCGTGGTGATCGGTTCCCGTTACGTGCCCGGTGGGGAGTTGGACGAGAACTGGCCGATGTACCGCCGGGCGCTCAGCGGCTGGGCCAATCTCTACGTCCACACCCTGCTGCGGGTACGCATCAGAGACCTCACCGCCGGCTTCAAGATCTGGCGGGCGGACGCGCTGCGCGACATCGGCCTGGACCGGGTGCAGTCCAACGGTTACAGCTTCCAGGTGGAGATGCACTACCTGGCCACCAGGCTGGGGCACACGATCCTCGAGGTGCCGATCCGGTTCGAGGAGCGGCGGGACGGCGCCTCGAAGATGACCACCGCGACCAAGATCGAAAGCGCGTTGATGCCGTTCAGGCTGCGCAGCAAGCACCGAAACATCACCCGCTGACGGCCGCTGCCCACCCCGGCCGCATCCGGCACCGACAGGTCCGCCGGGGGCGGGCGGGTGCGTGCCGGTGTCCCGACGGTCAGTGGTAGACCGCGCGGTGGGCCGCGCCGATGGTGGCCGCGTACAGGCTGCCGCTCAACGACCGGTCACGGGCAAGGGCGGCCCGCGCGGCGTTGGCGCCGGGGGCACCGTGCACACCGGCGCCGGGGTGCGCCGACGAACTGGCCAGGTAGAGCCGGTCCACGGGCGTGTCGGCACGACCGAGGCCGGGAATCGGGCGGAGGAACAGCTGCTGGTACGCCGCGGCCGTGCCGCCGCCGAGCGCCCCGCCGACGAGACTCGGGTCGGCCCCCTCCAGCTCGGCCGGGCCGGCGACGTGCCGTCCCACGACGAGGCTGCGGAAACCTGGGGCGGCATTCTCCAGCACCTGTTCCATCCGCTCGACGTGCGCGGTGATCTCCTCGGCCCGCCAGTGTCGACGGAACGGCAGGTGGGTGTACGACCACAGCGACTCGGTGCCCGGCGGCGAGTGACCCGGGTCGGCGACGGTCATCTGGCCGACCAGCAGGAACGGGTCCCGTGGAACCTCACCGCGCGCCAGCGCGGCCGCGTAGGTCGTCAGTCCGTCGAGGTCCGCCCCGAGGTGGACCGTGCCGGCGGTGGCCACTGCCCGGTTGGCCCACGGCACCGGAGCGGAGAGCGCCCAGTCGACCTTGAGCGTCGAGCCGTCCCACCTGAAGTGCGCTAGGTCCTCGACCAGCCGGGGCGGCAACGCGGCGGCCCCGACCAGATCCAGGTAGAGCACGGGCGCCGGAACGTCGGCGAGCACCGCCCGGCGGGCCCGCCACAGCGACCCGCCCACGGTCCGGACACCCACCGCCCGGCCCCGGGCGGTCAACACCCGGTCCACCCGGGCGCCGTAGAGGATCCGGCCGCCCCGGTCGGCCAACCGGGCCACCAGCGCGTCGGTGATCCGCTGCGCACCACCGTCCGGGACCGGCCAGCCGACCTGCTGGCCGAGCATCGCCAGCAGCCACCCGTACATCCCGGAGCCGGCGTCGTCCGGGGAGAGGTCGGTGTGCAGGGCGCACCCGGCGAGCAGCGCCGGCCCGCCGGGGCCGTCGAAGAGTTCGTCGCCGAGCCGGCGGACCGGCACCACCAGCCGCCGGGCCAGCCGGAGCGACCCGGCGACCCGGACCCGGCGCAGCAACGCGAGGCTGCCACGCACCGGTGGAAAGGGCGTCGTGATGGCAGCCAGCACCGCTCCGGCAACCTGTCGCCAGTCGTCGTACGCGGCGAGCCACCGCCCGCCGTCGCCGGGCGCGAACGCCTCCAGCGAGGCGGCCGTGACCTCCGGATCCCGGTTGAGCACCGCCGCCCGCCCGTCCGGCAGCAGGTGCGCCAGCACGTCCGGGGCCTGCCGCCAGCGCAGCCCGTACCGGTTCAGACGGAGTCCACGCAGGACCGGGGACGCATATCCGAGGGGGTAGAAGGAGCTGTAGAGGTCACTCAGGTAACCAGGGGCGGTGACCTGTGCCGAGCGGACCGCCCCGCCCGGCACCTCGGTCGCCTCCAGCACCAGCACGTCCCAACCCGCGTCCGCCAGCAGGTTGGCGGCGACGAGACCGTTGTGGCCGGCTCCGACGACGACAGCGTCCATGCTTCCCGCGCCGGTCTGGCTCATCCGACCCGGCTACCCGGCGTCGAACCGGCCGAAACGAGTTTGCTCCGTGCGGACCGGGGCATCCACCGCCGCATGTACACGGTTGCGCAGCTCATAGGTGGAGTATGGGGTGCCGGCGGCGAGGGGGGCGAGTTGGTCGTCCACGACCCGGCCGACGGCGCTCCGGTCAGCTCGGTGCCGGTGGCGACGGCGGACGAGGTCGGCAAGGCGGTGGAGGCGGCGCGCGGCGCTGCGGCGGAGTGGGCGGCGACCACCCCGGCGGAGCGCGCCGCCGCGCTGCACCGGGCGGCGGACGCGGTGGCCGCGGTCGCCGACGAGCTGGCCCGGGCCACCACCGCCGAGATGGGCAAGCCTGTCGCAGACGCGCGCGGTGGCGTCGACGCGGGAATCGGCACCCTGCGCCACTACGCGGAACTCGCCCCGGTACGCGGCGGGCGGACCCTGCACGGCGCTCACCACGCGATGGACTTCATGCTCCCCCAGCCCCGCGGCGTGGTCGCCGCGATCACCCCGTGGAACGACCCGGTTGCCGTCTCCTGCGGCCTGCTCGGCGCCGCCCTGGTCACCGGCAACGTGGTGCTGTACAAGCCGAGCGAGCGGACACCGGCCACCGGCTGGCTGCTGGCGAGGGCACTCGATGAGGCACTGCCGGCGGGGGTGCTGTCACTGCTGACCGGCGGGTCCGAGGTGGGCGCCGCGCTGGCCGCGCAGCACGTCGACGTGGTCGCCCACGTCGGGTCGACCGCCACCGGCCGGGCCATCGCCGCCGCGACGGCCCGGACCGGCGCGAAGGCTTTGTTGGAGAACGGCGGCAGCGACCCACTCGTCGTGGATGGCGACGTGGATCCGGTCTGGGCGGCCGGGCAGGCTGCGGTCGGCGCGTTCGCCAACGCCGGCCAGATCTGCGTCGCGGTGGAGCGGATCTACGTGCACCGGGACGTGGCCGAGGACTTCGTCGACTCCCTGGTGGAGCGGGCGCGGGCGTTGCCGACCGGCCCGGGCGGCGACCCGGCGACCGAACTCGGCCCGCTCGTCGACCGGCGGCACCGGGACCACGTGCACGGGCAGGTCACCGCGGCGGTCGCGGAGGGTGCCCGGATCCGTACCGGCGGTACACTCCCCGACGGCCCGGGCGCCTTCTACCCGGCGACCGTGGTCACGGACTGCCGGCACGACATGACCCTCGTCCGTGAGGAGACCTTCGGCCCGGTCGCCCCGGTCGTGGTGGTCGACTCGTTCTCCGAGGCGCTGCGGTGCGCCGCGGATTCACCGTACGGACTGGCGGCGACGGTGCTGACCGGCTCGATGAACCGCGCCCAGCGGGCCTGGCGGGATCTTCCGGTCGGTACGGTCAAGGTCAACGCGGTGTTCGGCGGCGCGCCGGGCGGTGCCGCGCACCCCCGCCGCGGCAGCGGCAAGGGCTTCGGCTACGGCCCGGAACTCCTCGACGAGTTCACCGCCACCAAGGTGGTCCACATCGAGGCACCCGGCGGCGGCCACTGGTAGCCCGCTCCGGTCGAGCATGTGGTTGTGGTGGGGTTCCGACCTCGTTTCAGGTCCCCCACCACAACTCCCCGGTCGGCGCCTACCCTCGGCGGGAGCGGGCCGCCACCGTCGCGCGGGTGTTGGCCTTCTGGATCGCCTCGACCAGCTCAGGCTTGGTCATCTTTGACCGGCCCTGGACGTCGAGCTCGCGCGCGACCCCCATCAGGTGGTCCTTGCTGGCGTTGGCGTCCACGCCCCCGGCGGTGGCCGCCCGGCGCTGCGGGCCGCCGCCGGCGGCCTGCCGGTCGCTCGGACCCTTCCGGCCCTTCGGCTCCCAGTGGTCGCCCACCTTCTCGAACTCGTGCTTGACCGCTGCGAACGCGGTACGGTGCGACCGCTCCCCCTCGCCGTACGTCTGCACCGCCGAGTCGTGCGTCTTCTCCCAGGTGCGCTGTGCCTTCTCCGGGGAGCGTCGCAGCGTGCTGGGCATGTCCTCGCGCCCGGGCATCTCGTCCTCCTCCGCGTCGGTGGTCTCCACTCGACCGTTCCCCGGTGACCGGCCGGCAAACCGGGCGCCGGGGGCGGACCACGACCGACGGGGGCGCCGGCGCGGCCCGGCATCGCAGGCCGGCGCGAGCGACCCGAAGGAGGCGGTACTGCCACCCGACTCGCCAGGCCGTACGTGACCGTGTGCCGGTTTACCAGGAACCCCATCGGGTAGCGCAGAAGGCATGGAACGTGGCAGCAGCAAGCACGGACCGAGGGTCGACGAGCAGATGAACCAGGAGGTCAGCGGCCTCGTTCAGGGGCCGGGGGCCGGCGGCTCGCGAGTCGAGGAGTCCCGGCAGCCGGAGCCGGCGGGCGAGGACCAGCCGGAGCCCAAGACCGTGACGGCCGGAGCGCTGCGCAGCGGCAACCCACAGGGGATGAGCTCCGACGACGTCGAGGAGCGCAGCCGGCTCGGGCGGTTCATCACGCTGTCGGCCCTGCCCGGCGACCGCGAGGCCCTCGTCGCCAACGCGCGGAACAACGACGCGCCGGCCGACATCATCGCCGAGCTGGAGCGCCTGCCCGCGGAAACCCGGTACCAGACGATCTCGGAGGTCTGGGCCGCCCTCGGCCACAAGAACGAGACGATCCGCTGGTGACCGGTCTCCCCACGATCCAGACCCGATCACCGGCGGAGAGGAGGACAACTGATGGGTGGCGTCGTGGAACACGTGGACGTGTCCGTTCCGGTGCGCACCGCGTACGACCAGTGGACCCAGTTCGAGGAGTTCCCGCACTTCATGGCGGGAGTGCAGGAGGTCCGCCAGCTCTCCGAAACGCTGACCCACTGGACCGTCGAGGTCGCCGGGGTACGGCGCGAGTTCGACGCCGAGATCACCGAGCAGCTCCCCGACGAGCGGGTCGCCTGGCGCTCGACCGGCGGCACCCAGCACGCCGGTGTGGTCACCTTCCACCGGCTGGACGAGAATTCCAGCCGGGTCACTCTCCAGCTCGAGTTCGAGCCACATGGCGCGGTCGAGCAGGCCGGCGACAAGCTCGGCGTGGTGGACCGGCGGGCGAAGGCCGACCTGGAACGGTTCAAGCAGTTCATCGAGGAACGCGGTCAGGAGACCGGCGCCTGGCGGGGCACGGTCGACCGCCCTCAGCCGTGACCCCGACACCGCTTTGGGACGGCCGCCGGCTCCGCCGGCGGCCGTCGCCGTGGCGTGGGGTTTCACGGGGGTGGGGTCGGGTACCGCACGAGGTATGACCGACGACAACGCAGTGTGGCGCGACGAGGACCGGACTCCGCTCAGGGAGCTGGATCGGGCCGTCGCCCGATCGACGCTGGACGGCCAGGCCGACGACGTGACCGGCAACGACGCCGGTGAGGAGGCCGCTTTCGGGCACGGGCCGGAGGCGGTCGACCGCGGCGGCCAGGCGGCCGGCGCGGGTCGCGAGCCGACCGACCGGGACCGCGCATACCGCCCTTCGACCACCGGACGGACCGGTCCCGACACGATGTGACCCTGGTCGTCCGACACGATGTGACCCTGGTCGGCGGGTCGGGAGCCACCCGGCCTTCCGACCTCCCCCGACCCGGTCCACCCCGGGCACGCCGGGCGCAGACCAGGCTCGGCCCGGTGGAGGATCCGGTACCCGCCGAGTGGACGAGGTCGACCGCGGTCCGGCCGGTTAGCCTCGTTCCCCATGCGCGTGCCGTTCAACCAGGCCACCCCCCGTTCCGCCGTCGGCTCCGCCCGGTCGACGCTGGCCACCCTGGCCGATGCCCTGGGCGCCGACGGGCTGGCCGCGGCCACCACCCGGCCGGGGCTGCTCGCACTGGTCGACCAGCACGCCGCCGCGATCCGGGAGAGCCTCGACGGCGACCGCCGCCCGTTGACCGTCGCCGCCCTGGCCGGCTACGCCGAAGGGGTCCGCGCCGCCGCGCTCGAGCACGACTGGCAGCCACCGTCCGGTCCGGTCGACTGGTCCACGCCGGATTGGCCACTCACCCGTCTGCTCGCGGTCTCCGCGCTGGCACGGTCCCTGGGCGCCCCGCGGCCCGCGCCGCTGCCTCCGGTCTGATCACGCCGCCGTCGGAGGGTGCCCGCCATACCCGTGGGCACCCTCCGTCGTGCGTGCCGGCGTGCTCAACGGCGGAACTGCTGGGTCTCGTCCCCCACGTTTTCCGACTGGTACGTGCCGGGCCCGCCGGCCATGCTCGGGGACTCCTCCCGCGACGTCGCCCCGGTACGCTCGGCGCCCGTCCGGTCGGCCATCTGCCGCTCGACGTCACCGCGACCGGCGCCCTGCGCCCGACGGTGTTCCTGCACCGCCCGCGACTCCTCGGCCATCCGGTTCAGCCAGCCGTCCCACCGACTCTGCATCGGGCGCACCAGACCACCGCCGACGCCGACGATCAGGATTCCGGCGACCGTGGCGAGGACCGCGATCAACACCGGAGTGGTCACCGTGGTGGCGATACCCACCTGGTTCAGTGCCGCGATCACACCGAGCGCGAGGATGAACACGGCGACCAGATCGGCCAGGACCCGGCCGTACGCGAGACCGCCGAGCGCACCGCTCACCAGGTCGCGGACCGCGTTCGCGATGGCGGCGGCGACGACCACGATGATGATCGCCACGAAGGCCCGTGGCAGCCAGGCCACCACACCGGCGATCAGGTCACTGATCGCGTTCGGCCCCCAGACCCCGAACGCGAACTGCAGGGTGAACAGCAGTACCGCGTAATACGCGAGCCGCGCGAGAATGTCGCTGGCGTCGTACTTGGTGCGTTCCAAGGCCCGCTTGATGCCGCCCCGCTCCACGGCCCGGTCGAAACTCACCCGTTCCAACGCTGTGTCCACAACCTTCAGGACGGCTCTGGCGACGAACCATCCGATCACGAGAATCGCGATGAAAGCGACGGCTCTCGGTATGAACAGCAGCACCGACCTCCACATGTCGGCCACGGCGGTGCCGATGTCGACCTGCCTGGCCGCGAGGATTTCCGGCATGACGTCCCTCCTGTCGCATGGACTGCCTGGTGCGCATACCCGGTCACTCGGACAGCACGCCGTACCGGTCCTTTGCATTTTCTTGACATGCCGCGCGAAACCCGCCTTGATCAGGCTAAACAACGTGGCGGGAAACATGCTGGAGACATGATCGAGGTCAATCGGTCGACGGTCCCGCTAGGCTGCGGGCATGCCAGGAACGGTTGGACGGGTGCCCATGCCGCCAGCGCCGGTCTCACGCGGATCCGCTCCATCGGGCGCGGCGGCCACCGCCCGCGCCCACGACTGGGCGGGCACCGCGCTGGGCCCGTGGCCGGGCTGGGACCCGGGGATCCGCGCGACGGTCGACCTGGTCCTCGCCTCGCCCGTGCCGATGGCACTCGCCCTGGGTGACGAGTTCCTGCTGCTGTACAACGAGGGCTACGCCGACCTCATCGGTGACCGGCATCCGGGCGCGATCGGCTGCCCGGCCGCCGAGGTGTTCCCGGAGATCTGGCGGATGCCTGGTGTCGGGGACGCCCTCGAGCGCACCTACCGCACGGGTGAGCCGTTCCTGGAGAAGGAGACCACCCTGCCGCTGCGCCGCCGCTCGGGCGCGGTGGAGCACGCCGTGTTCACCCGGGGATGCTCGGCCGTCCGAGACAGCCAGGGCCGGATCGCCGGCGTGCTCACCGTCGCCGCCGAGACCACCCACGTCACCCGGCAGTTGCAGAACCTGAGCGAGCTCGCCGCGGCGCTCGCGGGCACGCTCACGCTGGACGACGTGGCACGGGTCGCCCTGCGCCACGTGCTCGCCTCCGTCGACGCGGACCGGGTGTCGTTCGCTGTCGACGAGGGCGGCGGCGGGTGGCGAATGGTCCGCCGGCTCCGGGGTGAGCTGATCGACGAGGCCGACGAACGGCTACCGCCGCTGTGGCGGCGCTTCCCGGCGGACTCGGCGACGCCGGTGGTGGCGGCGGCCCGCAACGGGGCATCGCGCTTCGTCGAGGACGGGGAGCCGCTGCGGGAGGTGGCGGTGGACCGCCACGACCAGAAGATCCGGGCGCTGGCCGCGGTACCGCTGCGCGGCTGCGTCGTCCGCGGCGGCCTGACCGTCGGGCATCAGGCCGCCCACGCCTGGTCGGCCGCCGAACACGCGTTGCTGCACGCCGTCGCGGAGCTGGTCGGGCAGGCCGCCGAACGGGCCCGCCGGTTCGAGACCCAGCACGGCACCGCCCAGCTTCTCCAGCGCAGCATGCTTCCAGCCCATTTGCCGGATCTGCCTCGGCTGCGGATCGCCGCCCGGTACGACGCGGGGGTGGACGGGAACGCCGCCGGTGGGGACTTCTACGACGCGTTCCAGCTGCCCGCCGGCGAGTTGGCCGTCGTCCTCGGCGATGTCGCGGGGCATGACGTGCAGGCGGCTGCCCGGATGGGGCAGGTGCGGGCGGCACTGCGCGCCCTGGCCCTGGCCGACCCACGTCCGGATGCCGTGCTCGCCGGGCTCGACGGGCTGGTCACCAGTCTGGGAGCCGAAGGTGACACGCACGAACTGTTCGTCACCGTGGTCCTGGGGGTGATCGACGCCGAGCGGCATCGGCTCACCCTCGCCAGCGCCGGCCATCCCGCGCCGCTGATCCGCCGGAGCCCCGGCGGAGAGCCATCCGCCGAGTACGCCGACCTGACCGCCGGCGCCCCGCTGGGTCTGGGCAGCCGACCGACGTCCACCACCGTCCGGTTCTCGCCCGGCGAAACGCTGCTGCTGTTCAGCGACGGCGTGGTGGAGCGGCGCCGGCAGGGGCTGGGCGCTGGCCTGGCGAGGCTGGCCACAGCGGTGGCCGGGGCCGGCAGCGGTGATCCACGCGCACTCTGCGCGGTGGCGACCGCCGCGGTGCCCGGCGCTACCGAGGACGACGTCGCCGTGCTGGCCGTGGAGCACGCGCTGCGGCCCAGCCGGTCGGCGTGCATGGAAGTACCGGCGGAACCGACCGCGCCGAGCCGCGTACGTCACTGGCTGACGGCGCAGCTCACCGAGTGGCGGGTGACGGAGTCGATCATCGGTGCGGCGGTGCTCTGCACGAGCGAGCTGACCACCAACGCGCTGCTGCACGCCGGCACCGCCGCCCGGATCGAGATCGACCTCAGCGCGGAACGGCTGCTCGTGTCCGTCGCCGACTCGGGCACCCGGGGCACCGTCACCCGGGCACAGACCGACACGTTGAGCAGCCGGGGCCGAGGGCTCGGGCTGATCGAGGAGCTGACCGACGCGTGGGGCACCGACCCGACCCTCCGCGGCTCGACGGTGTGGTTCGAGATCCTTCTCCCCGGTCGGTGACGGGCGGCGCCGAGCCGGCCCGCGGCGGGTAGCGGAACGCCCCTTCTCAACATCCGGGTGGCAGCACCGGGCCCCGGCGCCCAGCGTCTCGCAACGCCCGACGCCGCCTGTGTTACGGGACCGGGCCGAACGGGAACGTGTGTGATTGACGAAGGAGGAGGCTCATGACCACACCGTCGAGTCCGACCTCGGCCTGGCGCCCCGGGATGCCCGGCCGCGACACCCTTCCGTCCGGCCCTGCGGGTCACCCCTCGCCACCGAGCGGCGACGGCAACGCGCCGGGGATGGGTCCGCCCACCGTGACCATCGGGTCGTACCCGGACTATCCGTCCGCGCAGCGCGTCGTCGACTACCTGGCCGACAACCGGTTCCCGGTGGAACACACCGCTATCGTCGGCACGAACCTCACCCTGGTCGAGACGGTCCTCGGCCGGATGACGACCGGGCGGGCGGCCCTGGTCGGCGCCGGTTCTGGTGCCTGGTTCGGTCTGTTCATCGGATTGCTCTTCGCCATCTTCACGGCCGGCAACTGGTTCGCCGTGGTCCTCGCCGGTCTGGTGATCGGCGCCATCTGGGGCGCCGTGTTCGGCGCGGTCGCGCACGGGATGACCGGTGGTCGGCGGGACTTCACCTCCGCCAGCTCCCTGCGCGCCGGCCAGTACGCGGTCATCGTCGACCAGCAGTACGCCGAGCAGGCCCGTCAGCTCCTGGGCCGCCTGCACCTGCAGGCACCCGAGCACCAGCGCGGCTGACGACCCGCGCGGCACGAGGACGCGCATCCGGCCGCCGCGGCGGCCGGATGCGCGTCCGGGCGCTCTCAGGCGGGTCGCGGGTCGGTGGCGAGGCGGGCGTGCAGGTGCTCGTCGTGGCGGTGGCCGTCCCCGAACCGGTACGACTCCCGCAACGTGCCCTCCAGCGTGAACCCGGCACGCTGGGCAACCCGGCAGGAGGCGGCATTGGCCACCGCATGACACAGCTCGATTCGGTGCAACCCGTCCTCGGCGAAGCCCCACTCCGCCAGCCGCGCCACCGCGCGGGTCGCCACGCCCCGGCCCCGCGCCGCCGCCACCGTCCAGTAGCCGATCGTGGCATAGTCGGCGCCCATCCGGCGCAGCGACACCGAACCGAGCAGTCCGGTCCCGTCGGTCACCGCGTACGACACACCGGTGGACGGGTCCGCCCGCCGCCGGATCCACTCCCGGGCGGCAGCGAGGTCGGGGATGTCCCCCTGCGGGTTCCAGCGAGCAATCTCAGGCTCCCGGAGGGCGTCGAACACCGCGGGCGCATCCTGCGAGCACCACGGGCGCAGCACCAGCCCTCGGGCGGTCAGTTCCAAGGTCTCCACGACGGGCCAGTCTGGCATCCCGTCCGCCGACCGCCTACCGATTAAATCTGCACTACCGGCGGTCCTTTGCCGGAAAGCGGGAACGACGCGGACTCCCAGCGACCGGTAGGGAGCCTGCGATACCCGCTATCACCGTCGACACTGTGCTCGTCCTACCCCTGTCGTCCCCGGACGACTACTGAACGGTTTCCCCGCTGTTCGCAGCAGAGCGCCCCGAGCCGCAGGGGTTCGGGGCGCTCTCCGGGGTCGGTAGGTCAGCCGCGCCCGGCGACCTGGGCGACGAACGCCTGCCATGCCGCCGGGCCGAACACCAACGCCGGACCGGTCGGGTCCTTCGAGTCCCGGAGGCCCACGACGCCGGGGAGGTTGTCGGCGACTTCGACGCAGTTGCCGCCGTTGCCGCTACTGCGTGTGCTCTTGCGCCACCGTGCGCCGGTCAGGTCCATGATTCTGCTACTTCCGTGAGGAGGTCGACTGATTGCCAGTGGGACAGCGCCTCGCCTCGCACGTTCTCCCACGCTGCCAGTATCGCCGCCAGGTCGGCCGGGTCGCTAACCACCTGCCCTTGTAATTGATTGTCCAGGTAGCCGGCCACCCGGTGGTCGTCACTGGTCGCTATGACGAACGGTCCGTTCAGCCCGGCGTACGCGCCGACCGTGGAGGGCACGACGTGCACCCGGACGTGCGGAGCCTTGCAGGCCGCCGTCAGGGCGTGCAACTGCTCCCGCATGGTCTCCCGGCCGCCGACCGGTCGGCGTAGCGCAGACTCGTCCACCACGGCGGTGAGCTGAGGCGGATCATCGCTGGTGAGGATGCCCTGGCGGGCGAGTCGAGCAGCCAGCAGCCGGTCGACGTCCGCATCTCCGCGCAGGCCGCCACCGGACAGCACCGCGCGAGCGTACGCCTCGGTCTGCAACAAACCCGGCAATACGACGGACTCATAGGACCGCAGCGACACGGCGTCACGCTCGATCTCCTGCCACGGGCGGAACCAGACGGGATCACGACGTCTCGAAGTGTCCGCCCATATGTCCGCCACGTCCCGGCCGAGGGCGGCCGCCGCTGCCGCTCGGTGGCGGGGGTGCGGGATTCGCCCTTCACCGAGCCAGCGGGCAACTGTCTTCGGGTCGACCCCTACTTCCTCTGCCAGGGATTCGGTCGTGTAGCCGGTCTCGCTCAGTGCCTGCCGAAGCGCATCGTTCACGAGTCCTCCATTAGACGTTCTATACGTCTGTCGACCATATTTCTACGCGGTTTGAGTGTCCAGCAGGGCATACCAAACTGATCCCCATAGGACGGCGTGAGTCGGCCGAGGGACCCGAACCCCGCCGGTCGCGCTGTCGGGGCCGCCCCCGTCCAGGGGTGCGAACGGGGGCGGCCCCCTCCACGTCCACCAATTGGGAGTGCAGCCATGCCGACAGCCGTAGTGCGGCTACCGCAACGACAGCGCCGGGTGGCGTTGGTTACCTTGATCGATCCTTGTCGCCGGGCGGCGAACTCTCGGGTGTCCGAAGGGGCGTTGGAGCGGTTGCTGGCCGGCGGGCGTGCTGTCGGCCGGGCCCGCGTGGTCTGTCCGCCGCAGCTCGACGATGCCGTCCTGGCGGCTCTGGTAGCGGGACTGCGGGCGCTGTGATGGCCGATGACCTGAGTCCCGCCGATGACCTTGACCCCGCCGATGTGCGCGCCTACCCCGATCCGCATGGCGCACCCCCGGTGCCGGACGGTGACCGGGTGCGCCCAGCCGCACTGCCCGCAGACACATCCCCGCAGCCCCTACCCGTCACGGCCAAGCAGAAGGTGCTGGCGACGGTCGTGGTGGTGATCGTTGTTGCCGCCATCGTGATCCGGGTTGTGCGGTGACGGACGGGCGGCCGGGGCCGGTGACGGTCGAC
Source organism: Micromonospora sp. WMMA1363 (assembly GCF_030345795.1). Classification (NCBI taxonomy): domain Bacteria; kingdom Bacillati; phylum Actinomycetota; class Actinomycetes; order Micromonosporales; family Micromonosporaceae; genus Micromonospora; species Micromonospora sp. WMMA1363. The sequence continues at coordinate 368,823 of NZ_JAUALB010000001.1, read as the reverse complement.
CGGTGGTGGCGACCGGCCGCACCCGACGGCCGGCCAACGAAAGGAAGCAACGATGCGTCACCGCCGCGCCCCGCCGATCCGCCGGTAGACTGGCCCGGCTCGTGAGCTGCCACGATCCCTCAACAGGTCAGGAGAGCGCCGTGCAGGTATCCCAGGCACTGGACGTGATGGAGGCGATCCTCCGGGTGGCCGAGCACCCCGACATCGTGTCGGTGTCGCGGTATGGTTCGGACACCCAGCCGGGCGGCCAGTCGCCCACAGGGATCAAGGTTGGCCATCAGGTCGGGTCATTCGCCATGCTGTGGGCCGCCGTGCCGCCGCGGGACGCCACGCCGGCGCCGCTGCCCACCGAGCCGCTGCCCCCGAAGTGGCGGGCTGCTCGAATCCTCGTGCTCGCGCAGCAACTCCTTGACACCGCCCAACCCGAGGTCTTCACCTCGTGGGAGCTGTGCCGTCAGCCTGGCGTGGAGGTGCCGGTCGCTGCCGCGATCCGGCTCACGGCCCGCGATGGCTCGGTGATCTACCTGCGAGGCACGGCGGCGTCCGGGGATAGGCCCGAGCCCGAGACAGACCCCTATCCGGACTACCAGATCCCGCAGGGAGTCCAGTCATGGCACCTCAATCTCAGTGCTCCGCCTGCGGAGTCCGCGTCGGTGTAAGCCCCGGCGGTTCCTGCCCGCCGCATCAGGCGATAGGCAGCCGGGGAACCTGCCCCGGCTCCGGCCAGCCCACGACGTAACAGCACGTGGCCCCGCTCTCCCGCCCCGGGAGAGCGGGGCCGTGTCGTCTCCTGCTGGCCCTGCCGGCGTGCCGGCTTCAACGCCTCGCCCGACCCTGGGTGTGAGCGACGCCTGCCTGGCCCCGGATGCGACGAGACGCACCGCCCAGCCGATGAGACCGCGGTGGGCGCGCCGGGCCGATTCCGGTGCCCACCGCCACGTCGGCCGTCAGGACACGACGAAGATGCCGGCCACTCCGAGGATCACCATCACCAGCACGGCCACCAGCGCTCCCCGTTCCCCCTCCACCGCCTGCTCGCGGTACTCGGTCACGGAGTTCGTCGTCTCGCCGTGCATGCTGTGGCCTCCTCGGTGTTCGGTACAGGATCGTTTGGGTATGCCGTGGGTCGACCCGCCGGTGGTGCCGGTTGGCCGTGCCCTCGGCGGGGTCCACCGACTCGTTCGACTCGGAAGGGGTGGGAATGTGGTACCCCACGAGTGGCTTCTCTCCGCAGCCGAACGCGGCAATCCGAGGTCAGAATTACCCGTCTGGACCAGCGGAAACCTCGCCGAGCCCCTGATTCACGGTGCGGCCTACTTCGACCGGCTGGCACGGGAGGTGGAGGCCCTGGAGCCCGGTGACCACCTCTTCTTCTTCGACTGGCGGGGCGATCCCGACGAACGGATGCGGCCCGACGGCCCGCCGGTGTGCCGGTTGTTCGCCCGGGCCGCCCGGCGCGGCGCGGTGGTCAAGGGGCTGATCTGGCGCTCGCACCTCGACGTACTCACCTTCAGCGAGGAGGAGAACCGCAACCTCAGCGAGGAGGTCGACGACGCCGGCGGCCAGGTGCTGCTCGACCAGCGGGTCCGCCGCGGTGGCTCACACCACCAGAAGCTCGTGGTGCTGCGGCACCCCCGTTGCCCGGAACGCGACATCGCGTTCGCCGGCGGCATCGACCTGTGCCACAGCCGTCGGGACGGCGCCGAGCATCACGGCGATCCGCAGGCGGTACGCATGTCCAGGCGGTACGGCGAGCGCCCGCCCTGGCACGACTCGCAGCTGGCGCTCCGCGGGCCGGTGGTCGGGGTACTCGACGGCGTGTTCCGGGAGCGGTGGGCCGACCGGGCGCCGTTGGACTCGGCGAGACCCCTCGCGTATCTGCGCGACCGGCTTTTCCACGCGGACCTACGCCCGAACCCGCTGCCCGACCAGCCTCCGCCCCCGCCGGCCTGCGGTCCCCATCACATCCAGGTCCTGCGGACCTATCCCAGGAGGCGACCCCGCTACCCGTTCGCCCCGGCCGGCGAGCGTACGGTGGCCCGGGGCTACCTGAAGGCGCTGCGAAGGGCCCGCCGGCTCATCTACCTGGAGAACCCGTTCCTCTGGTCGTCCGAGGTGGCGGACGTCTTCGCACGGTCCCTGCGCGCGAACCCGCGCCTGCACATGATCGCCGTGATGCCCCGCCATCCCGGCAACGACAGCCGGCTGTCGCTGCCGCCCAACCTGATCGGCCAGGAAAGGGCCCTGTCGCTGTTGACCCGGACCGCGCCGGGCCGGCTCCACGTCTTCGACGTGGAGAACCACGCCGGGATCCCGGTGTACGTCCACGCCAAGATCTGCGTCGTGGACGACGTCTGGGCCACCGTCGGCAGCGACAACCTCAACCTCCGCTCCTGGACCTACGACAGCGAGCTGTCCTGCGCGGTGGTCGACGACACCCGCGACCGGCGGGACCCGGTGGACCCGGCCGGCATCGGCGACGGGGCCCGGGTCTTCGCCCGGGAACTACGCCTGCGGCTGCTCCGGGAGCACCTCGACCGGGACCCGGACGGTGGCGAGGACGCCGATCTGCTCGATCCCACGGACGCCGTCAACGCCGTCACGGCCGCCGCGGACGCGCTACAGCGGTGGTACGACGGGGGTCAAGCCGGTCCCCGTCCGCCGGGGCGGCTCCGGCCGTACCGGCCCGGGCCGCTGCTGCCGTGGTACACCCGGGCCTGGGCGCTGCCGTTGTACCGGCTGGCCTACGACCCGGACGGCAGGCCGCTGGCGGCCCGACGCGCCGGTACCTGGTGAGCTGCGCCCGCTCCGACCAGCTCGGCGTCGGCGCGGTGTTCGGTCAACCCACCGGGGTAGGCGAACGAAGCGCGTGGCGCGTAGAAGCCGAACGCGATGGTGAGCGGATTCTCCGGGCGCAGCGCGTAGATCGGATGTGCCGGCGCCAAGAACTCCACCGACTCGATGACGAACGGGGTGACCGGCTCGGCGACGTACGGGTAGACGGCGTTGAGGAGCCGCCCGCCGCGGGCGGTGAAGTAGCGGTGGTGCCCGCTACTGACCGTCCGGCCGGCGTCGCCGACCTCGCAGCGCGCCCGGATCACCGGAACGCCGTCGATCTCGGTCTCGGCCACCAGGAACCCGCCGTCGCTGCCGATGGTGGTCCGCCCGCGTCCGGCTGGCGCACCCCGGGCCGCCGCGTACTCCCGGACTCGGTCGCTGGAGGCGACGTAGTGGGTCCACCAGCCGCCCGGGCTCTCCCCACCGGGCGCGTCCACCCCGACCAGCGAGACCCCGAGGTAGGTCAGTGAGTATGCCCCGAAGCCGGAGGTCTGGCTCGCGTCGTCGACGACGTACTGGTTCATGAAGACCTGCCGGTCCGGGCGGGGCCGCAGCCCGGCGGGGACCAGCGCCGACACCGCGTCGGGATCCGCCGGGAGCCAGCTGAAGTAGAGCGTGCGGCTGTTCACCACGAGCTGGGGAGCGGATGGGTCCAGCACGATGCCTCCGGTGCGACTGTTGTCATCCGCGACGCTAAGGCTGGTCCCGTCGACGGGACAACGACGGAAAGTCGACACCGGTGGTCGGTCGCCTGAGCTGCGGACGACCGCCTGACGGTTCCCGGCACCCGATCAGCCGGCCGGCGTCGACGCATGGGTGGCGAGCACCGGATGCCCGGAACGACGAGTAAGCCCACAGCAGGAGCCCGTCATGTAACTTGTAGGGCGTTTTAACGTTTAGAGTCCGTTAAGTACATCAGCCGTTCAGCTAGATTCCGAGGAGACGATCAGGCTAGGGTGACTTCCGAACGGACATCTGAAGCTAAACCAACGGCGTCACGTACTAATCCGCGGACGAGGTGCAGGGAGGACCATCCATGACCGCGCCAGCGATCAGCGACCACGCGACGAAGGCCGCGCCGGCCACCACCGAGACGCTCGCCCCGCGGGCACTCACCGACAGCTCCGCCGAGGTGCTCGACGCGATGGCCGCCCTGCCGGCCAACCACCCATCCCGCGCCGCGCTGCGCGACCGGGCCATCGAGGCCTGGCTGCCGCTCGCCAACCACCTCGCGCAGCGCTACAGCGGTCGCGGGGAGCCCACCGACGACCTGAGCCAGACCGCCGCCGTCGGGCTGATCAAGGCAATCGACAAGTTCGACCCGTCCCGCGGCGTCGACTTCGCCCGATACGCGATCCCCACGATCATCGGTGAGCTCAAGCGGCACTTCCGCGACCGCACCTGGGACATCCGGGTCCCCCGCCGCCTCCAGGAGCTACGGCTGGCCATCTCCGACGCCAACAGCTCACTGGTGCAGACCCTCGGCCGGTCGCCGACGGTCAACGACATCGCCGCCCACCTCGACATCACCGAGGAAGAGGTCCTGGAGGGGCTCGAAGGTGCCCGCGCCTACAACGCGGTGTCGCTGTCCACCCCCGCCGGCGACGGCGACCGGGCCACCGAACTGGGCGACCTGCTCGGCCGCGAGGACGACGAGTACGAGCTGGCGGAGCTGCGGGTCGCGCTCGGCCCCGCGCTCGCCACCCTGGACGAGCGCGAGCAGAAAATCCTCACGCTGCGCTTCTCTGGCAGCCTGACCCAGTCGCAGATCGCCGAGCAGATCGGTGTCTCCCAGATGCACGTGTCCCGACTGCTGTCCCGGGCGCTGGCCAAGCTGCGCGGGCAACTGGCCGGCACGTACTGAGTCGGCGGTGACAACGGCCTGGGGCGGGGAGCCCTGGCCACCGTGGAGTCCGGACCCACCGATTGTGGAAAGACCCTTCCACCACCCAAGGAACGGTGGCGGAAGGGTCTTTCCCTGCTCCTCAGCGGGGATCGCGCCACATCGGCCAGAACGGGGTGCCGTCGGGCAGCCGGAACGGCTCGTGGACCTGGTAGCCGTGCCGCGCGTACAGATCGCGGCCGGTTTCGCTCGCGGCCTCCAGGTAGCCCGGCATCCCGTTGGCATCCAGCCAGTCGTGGTGGTGCCGCAGCAGTGTGCTGCCCACCCCCTGGCCCTGCCGGTCCGGCCGGACGGCGAGAAATGCCAGATGGTGGTGGTCCGGGTGCGGATGGTTCTTGGCGAACAGCTCGTCAAGGTGGGCGAACCGCTCGGTCCACTCGCCGCACGCCGCGGCGAGCCGGCGGTCGTAGTCCTTCGGGGACGGCACCGAATCACCGACCGAGGGAAACCAGACGGCGACGCCGGCCCGCTCTGCGGTGCCGAGCACCAGGCCATGCCGCATCGCGTGGTCGACCAGGATCTCGAACTGTCCCGCCAGCACCGTCTCCCGGCCACCCTCGTCCGGCACGAGCCAGCGCGGTGCGTCGAGCACCAGGAACGCCTGGGCGATCCGCTCGGCGACCAGCCGGGTCTCCGCCGGACCCAGGCGCTCGACCGCGACGTCGCTCACCGGCGCGTCTCCGCCCGCTCGGCGGCCAACGAGAACTCGGGGACCACGCCCACCGCCGCGCTCTGCGCGCCGAGGCCGATCCGGGCGTACGTGTCGGGCCGGCTCGCCCGCAGCACCAGCGCCCAGACCACACCCACCAGCGCGGCCACCGGATAGGCAACCGGGATCGCCCAGCGCAGGGTGGAGTCCGGCGCCACGCCGAGCAGATCGGCGAAGTTGACCACCGCCAGGGTGACGATACCGACCAACGCCAGCGCCGCGAGGCCCGGCGCGACCGTACGGCGCCACAGCGTCTCCTCGGTGCCGCTGCGGGCGAAATAGGCGATCACCGCTACCGCCGTGGTGGCGATCAGCAGCAGCACGCCGAAGCCGCCACTGGTACCGCACCAATAGAAGAGCTGGACGATCGGGTCCCAACCGTTGACCGCGTAGAGCAGGATCACCACCAGGCCGAGCGTGCTCTGCGCGATCGACGCCGCCCGCGGCGCGCCGGTGAGCGGCGACGTCCGCCCGAAGACCGCCGGCAGCACCCGCTCCCGGCCGAGGGCGAACGTGTACCGGGCGGTGGTGTTGTGGAACGAGATCATCGCGGCCAGTACGGAGGTCAGGAACAGCGCCTCGCCGATGGCGACAACGGTGCTGCCGAGATGCTCGCCCGCCAGGCTGAAGATCAGCCCGACGCTCTGCTCACCGGCCTGCTCGACGATCCGGTCCGGCCCGACCGCCACGGTCATGGTCCAGGAGGAGAGCGCGTAGACGACGGCGATGATCGCGATGGAGAGGTAGGTAGCCAGCGGCACCGTCCGCCGCGGGTCCTTGCTCTCCTCGCTGAATACGACACTGGACTCGAAGCCGACGAAACCGAGGATCGCCAGGACCAGTACCGCGCCGACTCCCGGGACGAAGAGGTTGTCGGGCGCGAACGCGGCGAGGCTGACCTGCCCGTCGGCGGGGTTGCCGAGCTGGCCGAGGTCGAACACGAGGATCACCGCGATCTCGGCGACCAGCAGCGCGGCGAGGACCAGACCGTTGATGTCGACCCGCAGCAGTCCGAGCACGGCGACGATCACCCAGGCGACCAGCGCCACCAACCACCAGTGCACGGCCACACCGAAGAGCCGGTCCAGCACCGGCGCCGCGGCCGCGCCGATGGCACCGTACAACCCCACCTGGAGGGCGTTGTACGCGATCAGTGCCACCCAGGCGGCACCGACGCCGGCCGGCCGGCCCAGCCCGCGGGACACGTAGGCGTAGAAGGCGCCGGCGTTGGCCAACCGGCGGGCCATCGCCACGTAGCCGACGGAGAAGAGAGCGAGCACCGCGGCCACCGCCAGGAACGCCAGCGGGATGCCGAGGACGCCGACGACGCCGTAGCCGGTGGTCACCACGCCCGCCACGACGGTCAGCGGAGCGGCGGCGGAGAGGACAAAGAAGATCACCGATGGTACGCCGAGCCGGCCACGGGCCAGCGCTTCGGAGACGTTGCTCGGTCGTTCGATCGTTGCTGTCGAGGACATGCGCGCTCCGGTTCAGCGAGGGGATGCGGGGGGGGTGCCGGGGTCACGGGGCGCCGCGCAGCACCGCGGCCCCGACGGCGGCCTCGGTGTGCACGACCAGTTCCTTCAGCGGCGGGGGCAGGGCGGCCACCAGACCGGCGAGCCGGTGGTGGGCGCCGGGGGCGGCCGTCCAGAGCACCTCCCGGCTCAGCCCGGCCGCGGCGATGAGGCCGAGCAGCAGCGCGTCGGAGAGGGTCGGCGGGGGTTCCGACCGCTCCAGGAGCACCCGCATTCGGGTGGCCGGCCAGGCGGCCGTGTTCGGGTCGATCGGGACGTAGCTCACGGTGGTGCGCAGCAGGCGGCGACCCTCCTGACGCCGCAGGACCCCCGCCCGGGCCAACCGCTCCCCCACGGCGGCCGTCGCGGTCTGGGCGAGGAAGCTCAGCCAGGTCCGGGCCGACTGGTGCCGGGGCTCGCCGATCAGTTGGTCGAGCACCGTGTGGGCGAGCGCATCCACCGGTGGTCGACGATCGACGATCGTGACCAGGCCGTCGGAGACGGTGACATGTCCATACAGGACGAGTTCGCCGAGGAGGCCACCGGCGAGCCCGAGGCCGGTCGCCGCCGGATGCAGCTTCGCCTTGCCCCGGATGTCGTTGTGGGCGATCAGGAAGAACTCGTCGGCGATGAGCAACCGGCCTCCCGAACACGTCGTCCACAGTGATCGCGACCGGGCAAGGATGCACCGAGCGAATCTGCAACGCAACTCCCACTTTCAGCGGTTGCACTCCGTATCCATGCGACCTGCGGATTCTCGTCATGACAGACTCGGAGGGTGACCGCGAGCCCGACCGTCCGCCGCCGCCGTATCGCCCGGGAACTCCGCCACCTACGGGAGCGAGCGGGGATGACCCTGGATGTCGCCGCCCGGCAGTTGGACATGTCCAAGAGCAACCTGTCCCGCATCGAGAACGCACAGATCGGCATCAAGCCGCGGGACGTACGCGCCGCGCTGGCCCTCTACCAGGTGACCGGCGTGGACGCCGAGGCGCTGATCGACATCGCCCGCGACGCCCAGCAGCGCGGCTGGTGGCAGAACTACAGCGACGTGCTACCGGAGTGGTTCGAGTTCTACGTCGGACTGGAGGCGGAGGCGGCGACCCTGCGCACGTACGAGGCGGAGGCGGTACCCGGCCTGCTCCAGACCGAGGCGTACGCGCGGGAGGTCTTCCGGCGCACCGCCGGCGAGGAGGGTATCGAACGCAAGGTCGCCGCGCGCCTGCGCCGGCAGGAGGTGCTGCACCGCGACGGCCCGGTGGAGCTGTCAGTGGTTCTCAACGAGGCGGTGCTCTGCCGACCGGTCGGCGGTCGCGCGGTGATGGCCGATCAGTTGGCGCACATCGCCAAGGCAGCTCAACTACCGAACGTAACGATTCAGGTACTGCCGTTCCCGGCCGGCGGACACCCCGCGATGAACGTGCCGTACGTGATTCTGACGTTCGCCGATGTGGCCGACGCCGCCGTCGTCTACCTGGAAAACCTCACGACAGGGCTGGCGCTGGAGGAGGCGGGACACGTCACCGGGTATAGCCTGGTGCACGAGGAGCTGCGCCGGTTGGCGCTCGGTCCGGAGGCGTCTCACGCACGCTTGACGGAGGCTTCTCGTAACTTTGCGTGACCGTCTGACGCGGCGCGCCGGGACAGACGAGAGGTACCGCGATGACCGCGCACAACGGGGGGAACTGGCGCATCAGCAGCCGCAGTGTGGGCAACGGCAACTGCGTCGAGGTGGCCAGGGTGGACGGTCGGATCGCGGTCCGGGACAGCAAGGACCGGCGGGGGCCGGTGCTGGCGTTTCCGCTGCCGGCCTGGCGGACCTTCGTGTCCGGGATCGACGGGGTACGCGCCGACTAGCACCGGTTCCATCGGGCGCGGCTGCCGGGAACCGGCCCGATCGCCCGCCACCGACGGTGGAAGACTCTCCGGCGTGCTCTCCGACGTTCACCTCGACCTGCCGGTCCGGTCGGCGCTGCCGGCGCTCGTCGCGGCGCTGCGGTCCACCGGCACCGGGGTGCTGGTGGCCCCGCCCGGCACCGGCAAGACCACCCTGGTGCCGCTCGCCGTGGCCGACGACGTGGCCGGGCGGGTGCTGGTGGCACAGCCGCGCCGGGTCGCGGCACGCGCCGCCGCCCACCGGATGGCAGCGTTGCTGGGCGAACGGGTGGGCGAACGGATCGGGTACGCGGTCCGCGGCGACCGGCGCGCCGGTCCGCGCACGCGGGTGGAGGTGGTCACGACCGGCCTGCTGGTCCGCCGGCTGCAGCGCGACCCGGAGCTGCCCGGCACCGGTGCCGTCCTCCTCGACGAGATCCACGAGCGGCAGCTCGACGGTGACCTGGCACTCGCCTTCGCGGTGGAGTCGCGGGCCGCGCTCCGTCCCGACCTGTGGCTGCTCGGCATGTCGGCGACCCCTGACGCGGATCGGGTCGCCGCGTTGCTCGGTGGCGACACACCCGCACCGGTCGTGCGGGCCGACTCGGCCCTGCACCCGGTGACCCGGGTCTGGGCGCCGCCGCCCCGGCCGGTTGCCCCACCCGGCGCCGGCCGGGTCGACCCGGCGCTACTCGATCACGTCGCGGCCACGGTCCGCCGGGCGTTACGCGAGCGCGACGGCGATCTGCTGGTCTTCCTGCCCGGGGCGGGTGAGATCGCCACCGTGGCGCGCCGCCTCGCCGATCTGCACACCGAGGTGGCCATCCGGACACTGCACGGCCGACAGCGGGCGGCCGACCAGGACACCGTGCTGCGGCCCCGACCGTCTCGGCCCGAAGTGGCCGCGCCCGGACCCGCAGCAGCCGCCACGCGGCGGCGGGTGGTGCTGGCCACCGCGATCGCGGAGAGCAGCCTCACCGTGCCGGGCGTGCGGGTGGTGGTCGACGCCGGGCTGGCCCGGGTCGCCCGGCTGGACCTGGCCCGCGGGCTGGGCGCGCTGGTCACCGTGCCGGTGTCCCGGGCCGCCGCCACCCAGCGCGCCGGACGCGCGGGACGGGAGGCCCCCGGCCACGTGTACCGCTGCTGGTCGGCGGCGGCCCACGAACGGCTGGCCGCGCAGCCGGAGCCGGAGATCGCCACGGCCGACCTGACCGGGTTCGCCCTCGACCTCGCCGCCTGGGGCGCACCGGACGGCCGGGGGCTCGCGTTGCCCGACCCCCCGCCGGCGGCCGCTCTCGCGGTGGCCCGCGACACCCTCGCCACGCTCGGCGCGCTCGACGCGGACGGCCACGTCACCGACCGGGGCCGGGCGATCGCCGCCGCCGGCGCCCACCCGCGACTGGCCCGTGCCCTGCTGGACGGCGCGGCCCGGGTGGGCCGGGACCGGGCAGCCGAGATCGTGGCGTTGCTCGCCGAGGAAGGCGTCGCCGGTCCCGACGACGACCTGAGCGCTGTCTGGCGGCGGCTCCGCGCCGACACCGATCCCGCCGCCAGCGCCCGCTGGCGGGCCGAGGTACGCCGGTTGCGCACCGCCCTGCCACCGGGGGACCCGGGCCCGACCACCCACACGCACGGTGTGGTGACCGGCACGGTCCGCAAGCCCGTCGGGCGGGACAGCGACGCAACGGGGGCCGCAGGGCGCCCCGAGGACCACCTGCCGGATGACCTCGCGGCCGGGCTGGTGGCCGGTCTCGCGTACCCGGAACGGCTGGCCCGAGCGCGGCGGCCGGGCGGCTCGGCGTATCTGATGACCGGCGGGACGGCCGCGGAGCTGGCGCCCGGGTCGGCGCTGGCCGGGTCGGCGTGGCTGGCGGTCGCGGTGGCTGACCGCTCCCCCGGAGCCCCCGCCGCACGGATCCGACTGGCCACCCCGGTGGACGAGACGACCGCCCGGGAGGCGGCCGGGCCGCTACTCGCCACGACGCGTGAGGTGGCGTGGTCCGGAACGGACGTGGTGGCCCGCGAGGTGGTCCGGTTGGGCGCCCTGGATCTGGTCGGGCGTCCACTGGCCCGTCCCGACCCGGCGGAGCTGGCGGCCGCTCTGCTGGACGGGCTGCGCCGGACCGGTTTGGACCTGCTGACCTGGACCCCGGCGGCGCGATCACTGCGGGAGCGGCTGGCGTTCTGCCGCGCCGCGCTCGGCGACGACTGGCCCGACGTGGGTGACGAGGCGCTGCTCGCCGCGGCGCCAGCCTGGCTCGGGCCGGAGCTGGCCGCCGCCCGCCGCCGCACCGACCTCGCCCGCACCGACGTCGCCGCCGCGCTGCGCCGGCTTCTGCCGGGACCGCTCGCCGCCCGCGTCGACGAGTTGGTGCCCGAGCGCATCGCCGTGCCGAGCGGATCACGGATTCGGGTCGACTACGCGGATCCGACCACGCCGGTGCTCGCGGTGAAGCTCCAGGAGACGTTCGGCTGGCGGGCGACACCACGGATCGCCGGCGGCCGGGTGCCCGTCCTTCTGCATCTGCTCTCCCCGGCTGGGCGGCCGGTCGCGGTCACCGGCGACCTGGATTCGTTCTGGCGGTCGGGTTACCCGCAGGTCCGGGCGGAGCTGCGGGGACGCTACCCGCGGCACCCCTGGCCGGAGGACCCGACCACGGCCGAGCCAACCCGACGCGCCACGCCGCGCCGCCGCCGCCGCTGAACGGCTACTCCTCCACCACGTCGGCGACAATCACGGTGACGTTGTCCGGGCCGCCCGCGCGCAGTGCCAGGTCGATCAACTTCCGGGCGCAGTCGGCCCGGTCGCGGTACTCGGCGAGCACCTCGGCGAGGGTTTCCGGGCGGACCACGTTGGACAGGCCGTCGCTGCAGAGCAGCCAGCGGTCACCGGCCCAGGGCAGCATCGTGGCATAGGAGGGGGAAACCTCCGCGCCCTGCAACGCCTGGGTGACGACGGCGCGGCGGGGATGGCTGCTCGCCTGGTCGGGCGTGATGACCCCCTGGTCGACGAGCATCTGCACGAAGGTGTCGTCCCGGGTGATCTGTTTGAGCACGCCCTCGCGGAACAGGTACGCCCGCGAGTCGCCGACGTGAGCCAGCGCCAGGCAGCTCCCCGTCCGGGCGAAGAGCAGCGCGGTCAGCGTCGTCCCCATGCCCTGCCGCTCCGAGTCCTCGCGGACGGCCTGCCGGATCCGGGTGGTGGTCACCTGGATGCCGCCCTGTAACGCGGCGACCAGCGCGTCCTCCGGGGTCGCCACATCCAGCGGGGCGATGGAGTCGATCGCGATGGAGCTGGCCACGTCACCGGCGGCCATTCCGCCCATGCCGTCGGCGACAGCCACGAGCCAGGTGCCGGCGTAGCGGGCGTCCTGATTCCCGCTGCGGATCAGCCCACGGTCGCTCGTGCCGAACGAACGCAGCTTCAGGGTCATGGGAGGCAGCCTGCCAGGCCGAGGGTGCGGTTGTCTCTAGCGGGTCAGGACGCCATGCGCGACGCGGCGATCTCACGGCGCGCGACCGGCCCGCTCCTCGGACAGCTCACTCGGCGTGCGCGCCGGCCGACGCGGCGCCGCCGCCGTCACCGCCGACCCACACGGTCTTGGTGTTGCAGAACTCCCGCATGCCCAGGGCGGACAGCTCCCGCCCGTACCCGGAGTTCTTCACGCCGCCGAACGGCAGCTCCGGGAAGGATGTGGTCATGCCGTTGACGAAGACGTTTCCCGCGTCCAGGTCGGTGGCGAAGCGCTCCTGCTCCTGCGGTTCCCGGGTCCACGCGTTGGAGCCGAGCCCGAACGCGGTGCCGTTGGCCACCTCGATCGCCTCGTCGTACGACGACACGCGGTACAGCCCGGCGACCGGGCCGAAGACCTCCTCGGTCCACATCCGCATCTCCGGCGTGAGGTCGGTGACGACGGTGGGCGGGTAGTACCAGCCCTCCCCGGCCGGCTGCTCACCGCCACACAGAATCGTGGCGCCCTGGTCGACCGCGTCCCGGACCTGGGCGTCGATCTCGCCCCGGCCGCCCTCGCTGGCCAGCGGTCCCACGTCGGTGGCCTCGTCCATCGGATCACCCAGTCGCAGCGCGGACATGCGCGCCGCGAACCGCTCGGCGAAGGCGTCGAACACCTCGGTATGCACGATGAAGCGTTTCGCGGCGATGCAGGACTGGCCGTTGTTCTGGCAGCGGGCGGTGGTGGCCACCGCGGCGGCCCGGTCCAGGTCGGCCGAGGGCATCACCACGAACGGGTCGCTGCCGCCGAGTTCCAGCACGGTCTTCTTCAGCTCTCGGCCGGCGATCTGGGCGATCGATCGCCCGGCCCGCTCGCTGCCGGTCAGCGTGGCGGCCCGCACCCGGGGGTCGCTGAGGATCCCGTCCACCGCGTCGGAGCCGACCAGCAGCGTGGTGAACGCTGCGTCGGGGAAGCCGGCGCGACGGAACAGGTCCGCCAGCCGCAGGGCGGTTTGCGGCACGTTGGAGGCATGCTTGAGCAGGCCGGTGTTGCCGGCCATCAGCGCCGGCGCGGCGAAGCGGAACACCTGCCAGAGCGGGAAGTTCCAGGGCATCACCGCGAGCACCGGACCGATCGGCTGGTATCGGACGAACGCCCGGGCGGCCTTGACGGCTGCCGCGTCGGCGGGCTCGTCGGCGAGGAACTCGGGCGCCTTCGCCGCGTAGAAGCGGCAGGCGGTGGCGCACTTGGTCACCTCGGCCCGCGCGGCGGCGTACGTCTTGCCCATCTCGGTGGTCATCAGGCGGGCGGTCTCGTCGCGCTCGGCCTCCAGCAGGTCGGCGGTCGCGACGAGCCAGCGGCCGCGCTGCGCGACGGTGGTGTCGCGCAGCTGCCGGTACGCGTGGTCCGCCCGCTCGATCGCGGCGTCGACCTGCTCGACCGACAGCGCGTCGTAGGACTTGAGCGTCTGCCCGGTGGCGGGATTGATGGTGGCGATGGGCATGTCGTACTCCTGTCACTCGAACAGCGAGTGCCGCGCACCCGGCTCCTCCCGGCGACGCGCGGCGCGACGGCGCTGGATGATCACGATATCGACCACGGCGACCACCACGAAGATCGTGCAGAACACGCCCAGCCAGACCACGTCGGCCCGGAACGCCAGCACGGCGAAGACGGTCATGGTGACCAGGCCGAAGGCAGCGAGTACGAGGCGGAGATTGAGCGCGCTGTAGGCGTGGCCGACGGTGCCGCGGGCACGCCTAGGCTGCGATCTCGTCATTACCCCGACCTACCCGCCCCACGGAGCGGTTAACCCGGCGGCGGTCCGTCGGGTATCCCGCCCTGCCCGGGGTAATCCGACGGGTCGCGTCACCATCCGGTGGGTTGCGTTACACCCACCTCTCGTGAGCCGGCCGATCCCGGCTCGGGCGGGGAGCATGGAGGGCATGACCATGACCAACACCATGCCGGTGACCGTCGCGATCGCGCGGCGCGCAGACCCCGCCCGGACCGCCGAGATGGTGGCGTGGATGCGCGCCGGTACCGCACTCGCCGAGGTCTTTCCCGGGTTCCTCGGGGCCGGGTGGGTCCGCAGCGCACCGGACTCCGGCGAGTGGCACATGCTCTACCGGTTCTCCGACCACGAGACCCTGCGCCGCTGGGAGGAGTCGCCGCAGCGGCACTGGTGGCTGGCGTCCGCGCAGGGCATCGTCGAGCACACCCGAATCGAGCGGCGGACGGGGATCGAGGGCTGGTTCGACCCGCCGCGGGAGCAGACCGTCGAGCCGGTCAGCACGGAGCCCACGATCCCGCCGCCGTCGCCGCCACGGTGGAAGCAGGCCGTGACGATCTGGGTGGCGTTCTTCCCGCTCAGCCTCACCGCGACGCTGCTGACCAGTCGATTCATCCCGGGTGTTCCGCTGGCGGCCCGCGTACTGATCATGACGCTGGCGCTGACACCGCTGATGACGTACCTGGTGCTGCCCCGGATCACCCGGGCGCTCGGCTGGTGGCTGCATGGCCAGCGAGCACCCCGCCGTCTACCACGTTGAGTCGGGCAGCGGCAAAACTGTGCCACATACTCGACAGCACCGGGGGAGCTTAGCGCCCCACGCATAGAGTTACTGAGCTGTCGCTCTCCGCTCGGTCGACTGGGGAAGTCATGCCTCGACGCTGGGTCGCCACCGCCGCCTGCCTGCTCGCGCTGGTAGCGCTCGCCTGCGAGAGCGGGGACGACGCGACACCACGACCCACCCGGTCCGCGGCGGCCGGGGCGGGCGGGATCGCCGCCCTGGGCGACTCGATCACCACCGGCTTCGGTTCCTGCCTGGTACTCACCTCGTGCCAGCGCAACTCCTGGTCCACCGGCAACAGCCTGCGGGTGGACAGCCACTACCGGCGGTTGCTCGACCAGGACTCCGCGGTGCGCGGTCGGGCGTACAACCACGCCCGGCCGGGGGCCCGCGCGGAGGCGCTCGCCGGGCAGGCCGAGCGGGCGGTCCGCGACAAGCCGGAGCGGGTGACCGTGCTCATCGGCGCCAACGACGCCTGCCGGGGCGGCGTGGAGGCGATGACACCGGTGAAGCAGTTCCGCACCGACGTCGACCGCGGGCTGCGAGTCCTCCGGACGAAGCGCCCGAAAGCCCGCGTACTCGTGGTCAGCATCCCGGACTTGTACCGGCTGTGGGAGGTCGGGCACACCAACGAGCGGGCGGTGCGGGCGTGGCGTCGGGGCGTCTGCCCCGCCCTGCTGGCCAACCCGACCTCGACCGACCCACTGGACCAGGCCCGCCGGGACACCGTGCGGAAGCGAATCGACGCCTACAACGGCCAGCTCGCCGCCGCGTGCCGGGCCTACGGCTCCCGTTGCCGCTACGACGGGGGCGCCGCCCACCGGGTGCGCTTCACGCTCGACCTGGTGAACCCGCTCGACTCGTTCCACCCCAACGCCGCCGGGCAGGACAAGCTGGCCGAGGTGACCTGGCGGGCATGGGGTCGGGCTACCTGACGGCCCGGCTCACCCGGGCCGCTGCGCCGGCAGCCCGCCCCCGCCGTGCTGGCGGTACAGCGCCCGGGACCGCGCCGCGAGATCCTTGGTGGCCGAGGAGTTTGCCCAGGTGCCGAGGATGACGGCCGCCCCGGGGATCACCTTGGCGAACATCCGCTTCGCGGCCCGCACACCGGCCATCCGAGCCAGCCGAACGCCCAGTTGCACCATCGCGCGGCCGCGCGGGGCCTGCCCGCCGTGGCCGAAGAGCGCTCCAGCGCGTTCCCGACCGGCGGCCACGCCGAGCGCGAGCCGAGCGCTCTGGGCCGCCTTGTGCACCTTCTGCAGGACCAGCAGGTCGGTCGCGCGGTCGACGTGCGTGGCGTCCACCCCGTGGGCGGCGGCGATGTGCAGCACCATCCGGGCCTGCGTCCAGGCCAGCACGCCCACGTCGATCACGGCGCCGGGCAGGCCCGCCGCACCGGAGACCGCACCAGAGAGTCGCGCGTGGTTGACAAACGTGCGGACGGCCCGCTCGGCCAGGACCTCGGCGGACACCTCGGGCTGTTGGGCCCGGACCTGCTCCGCCCACTGCGCCGCCTCCGGACCGAGCCGGCGCACCGCCTCCAGGGCGAGGTGCTCCGGAGCGTACTGCGGGTCCTCCCGCATCCGGTCCCAGAGCCCGGCCGGCGGGGCCTCCGGAACACCGGTCGGCGCTCCGGCGGCGCCGGACGGCGGGGCCGGTGACTGCGGCGGTGGGACGACGGGCTGGCCGTCAGCGGGGGTGGCATCTGTCACAAAGGCCTCCGGGGTGGCCTGGCCTGAGGTGCGACGACGAAGGTTAGCGACGATGCTGGAGCCTGGTCGCCAAACCCTTCAGCTTTCGCTGGGTGGACGTCTTGGCCAGCTCCCGGCGCCCCCGCTCGACCAACCGCTGTCCCCTGGGCGAGCGCAGAAACGCGCCGATCCGGTGCGTGAGAGACATCTCGTCCTCCTGTCGGGCTACCTGTCTTCATGTGTACCTTGCAGCGGCAACGTCTGCGCCCAGCGGACGCGGCGAGCAACGTCCACCGTGGCCGCCGGCGCACCCGCCGAGGTCCGCCATGCTCACCGCCTCGTCCGCTGGGCGGACACCCGCATCCGCTGGCCGCTCAGTCCGCCGGGCGGTGGAATCCGCCGGCCGGGCCCCGGGGAGGGTCGCGCAGGAATGGATCGGGATGGCGGGTACGTTCCAGCAACCGGGTACCGTCCTCGAACGGCGCCCCGTCGGCACGCCCCAGGGAGGTCCGCACCGGTGCTCGATCCACACGAGCTCTACGAACTCACCGACGATCTGCCCGACCTCGGTCAGCCTGTCCTGATCCAGGCGCTGTCCGGCTTCGTCGACGCCGGCAACGCCACCCGGCTGGCCCGGGAGCAGCTGCTCACGTCGCTCGAGGCGCGGCCAATCGCCCGGTTCGACCTCGACCAGCTCTTCGACTACCGGTCGCGCCGACCGGTGATGACCTTCGTCGAGGACCACTGGGAGTCGTACGACGCGCCGGCCCTGGAGCTGCACCTGCTCCACGACGACGATGAGACCCCGTTCCTGCTGCTCACCGGCCCGGAGCCGGACTTGCAGTGGGAGCGTTTCGTGGCGGCCGTGGCCGGCCTCGCCGCGCGGTTGGACGTCCGGCTCACCGTCGGGCTGAACGCCATCCCGATGGCGGTGCCGCACACCCGACCCACCGGCGTCACCGCGCACGCCACCCGGCACGACCTCATCGTCGGATACGAGCCCTGGCTGCAGCGTGTACAGGTGCCGGGCAGCGTGGGCCACCTGCTCGAGTACCGCCTCGGCGAGCAGCGCCGGGACGCGCTGGGCTTCGCCGCACACGTGCCGCACTACGTGGCACAGACCGAGTACCCGGCGGCGGCCGAGGTGCTGCTCACCTCGGTCAGCCGCAGCACCGGGCTACTCCTGCCCCGCGACAGCCTGCGGTCCGCCGCCGAGGTGGTCCGCGTCGAGATCGACCGGCAGGTCGCCCAGACCGACGACGCGTCCGCGCTGGTCCAGTCCCTCGAGGAACAGTACGACGCGTTCGCCCGTGGGCGCGGCGAGAAGAGCCTACTCGCCCCCGAGACCGGCGCACTGCCCACCGCCGAGGAACTCGGAGCCGAGTTGGAGCGCTTCCTCGCCGAACAGACCCGACCCAACGACACGCCCGGCAGCTGAGGCACGAGGTACGGCCCCGGTCGACGCCTCGCGTAGGGGCGACGGACCCCGTCAGCACCGGCCTGGCCCGGTGCGACACGCGCCTGGCCGGGCGGCGGACCGGCGACGGATCAGGCAGGCTGGAGGCATGCGCCTGGCGACGTGGAACGTCAATTCCGTGAAGGCCCGCCTGCCCCGGCTGCTCGACTGGCTGGACGGCACGAAGCCTGACGTCGTCTGCCTGCAGGAGACCAAGTGCCCGGACGGCGCGTTCCCGGTCACCGAGGTCGGCGAACTGGGCTACACGGTGGCCAGCCACAGCGACGGCCGGTGGAACGGGGTCGCCATCCTGTCCCGCGTCGGCCTGGCCGACGTCACCGTCGGTTTTCCCGCCGAGCCGGGCTTCCCCGACCCGGAGGCCCGTGCTCTCGCCGCCACCTGCGGCCGGCTGCGGGTCTGGTCGGTGTACGTGCCGAACGGTCGGACGCCGGACGACCCGCACTACGCGTACAAGCTGGCCTGGCTCGCCGCGCTACGGGACGCGCTGGAGGTCGAGCTGACCGGCGGGCTGCCGGTGGCGGTCTGCGGCGACTTCAACGTCGCCCCCACCGACGCCGACGTGTGGGATCCGGCGCTGTTCACCCAATCCACGCACGTCACCCCGGCCGAGCGGGCCGCCCTCGCGGCGCTGCGCGACCTGGGCCTGGCCGACGTGGTGCCGACTCCGATGAAGGGCCCCCACCCGTTCACCTACTGGGACTACCGCGCCGGGATGTTCCACCAGAACAAGGGCATGCGGATCGACCTGGTGTACGCCTCGGCACCGTTCGCCCGTACGGTCCGCTCGGCGTACGTGGACCGGGAGGCCCGCAAGGGCAAGGGACCCTCCGACCACGCCCCGATCGTCGTCGACGCCGATCTGGTCCCGGCCGTGGAATCGTTCTGAGCAGGTGCCAGCGCCTGCGGCAGGGTCGACCGGCCCGGCTGGTGAGGCGGTCGTGAAGACCGACGCCATCGCGCCGAGCCCGCCCGTGGTCCCCGTTGGCGGACGCGGCTGCAGGTACCGGCGAGAGGTACGCAGCCCGCGCCCTCGCGGAGATCACGTAGTAGCGGTCAGTAGCGGTAGTGGTCGGGCTTGAACGGACCCTCCCGGGGAACGCCGAGGTATTCGGCCTGGTCGCGGGTAAGGGTCGTGAGCGCGGCGCCGAGCGCGTCGAGGTGTAGCCGGGCCGCATTCTCGTCGAGGCGCTTGGGTAGCCGGTACACGCCGACCTGGTACCGATCGATTCTGGCGAACAACTCCACCTGTGCGAGCACCTGGTTGACGAAGGCGACCGACATCACGAAGCTGGGATGCCCGGTGGCGTTACCGAGATTCAACAGGCGCCCCGCCGACAACACGATGACCGCGTGCCCGTCGTCGAAACACCACAGGTCCACCTGCGGCTTGATGTTTCTCCGCCGTACGTCGGCACGTCTCGCCAGACCGGCCACATCGATCTCGACGTCGAAGTCGCCGATATTGCCCACGATGGCCTGATGCTTCATCCGCGCCAAGTGGTCGACCGTTATCACACCGCGACTGCCGGTTGCGGTGATGAAGAGGTCGGCCTGGTCTATCACGTCGTCAAGGGTAGTCACCTGATATCCGTCCATTGCCGCCTGTAACGCGCAGATCGGATCCACCTCCGTCACCACAATCCGCGCGCCCTGCCCCCGCAGCGCCGCTACACAGCCCTTACCCACATCGCCATAACCAAGGACCACCGCCGTCTTGCCGCCGACAAGCGTATCGGTGGCCCGGTTGAGGCCGTCGATCAACGAGTGTCGAGTGCCGTATCTGCGGTCCACGTGCCCCATCGTCACCGAATCACTGATGTTGATCGCCGGGAACAGCAACTCGCCCGCGCGGTGCATTTCGTACAAACGCTGGGCGGAAATTGTCGTCTGCTCCGTCACACCCCGAATTCCCGCCGCCACCCGCGTCCACTTCGTAGCGTCCGCCGCGAGCGAACGTCGCAGCAGCTCGAGGAGCACGCGATAATCCTCGGAATCAGCGGACTCCGCCGGAGGCACCATGCCCGCTCTTTCGAATTCAGCCCCCTTGTGTACCAGCAGGGTCGCCTCACCGCCATCGTCCACGATCATGTTCGGGCCCTGCCCATCCGGCGAGGAGAGGGCCCTGCCCATGCACCACCAGTAGTCTTCCAGCGACTCGCCCTTCCACGCGAACACCGGCACACCCGCCGGCTCCTCCGGCGTGCCCCGCGGACCCACCACCACCGCCGCGGCCGCGTGATCCTGCGTGGACAGCACGTTGGCAGACGCCCAGCGGACCCGCGCGCCCAACGCCACCAACGTCTCGACGAGCACCGCCGCCTGCACCGTCATGTGCAACGACCCGGTGATCCGCGCACCGGCCAACGGCCGAGCCCGCCCATGCTCGACGCGAATCGCCATCAGCCCCGGCATCTCGTGCTCGGCAAGCCGGATCTCCTTACGCCCGAACTCCGCAAGCGACAGATCCGCGACCGCGTAGTCATCCCCACTGAGCACCTCCGGCCAGCAATCGGCGGTTGCGCCGGCGGTCGGCGGAGGCTCGCGCACCATGCAGGGCTCCAATCGGACATGACGAGAACCGTGCGGACCTGACTTGCCGTCGGCGACGCGGCCGGGCGACACTCGCCGACGAGAACCGCACCGACTTCGCTGTGCCATCCCGGTTATCGCGGCCGACCGAGCCATGACTCGGTCGCATCTGACCGCTTCTTGCACCGCTCGGGAAATATGCCTTCGGCGCCGGTCACCCAGTGCGAACAAAGTGACCTTGTTGGCGCTGTCCCAGCCTAACAAATCGTGGTGTTGACTTGCCGGGTTCGGGTCCAGTCCGTCCCGCCTGCCCCACATTCTCGGGCGGCAATTTCACGGAATATGGGAGGTGGTCATCGTGGCGAAGGCGATCACGTTGTCGGCGTAACCGGTGCGCCCGCCCACCCAGTCGCCGCCGCAGGTGATCAGGCGCAGTCGCGGCGGCCCATCGGCACCGTAGACCCGGTCGGCGGGGAGCTGGTCCTTCGGAAAGCGCTCCACCGAGTCCACCTGGAACACCACCACCGTGTGGTCGGCGCGGGTCACCTCGATGGTGTCTCCCGGACGCAGCCTGTGCAGGTCGTAGAACACCGACGGGCCGCTCTTGGTGTCGACGTGACCGACGATGACGGCGAAACCCGGCTCCCCCGGGGTGGGGCCGTGGTCGTACCAGCCGGTCTCCTCGACGCGTTCCAGCGGCGGTACGGCGATCGAACCGTCCCGGGCCTGGCCCACCGGCTCGACCGGTGCCGACACCTCGATGGCGGGCACCGCGAGGCGCACCGGGCGGCTGGCGACCAGGCCACCCCGCGCGCTCCGGGCCGGCCGGTCGGCGGTGGCCGTCGGGGTCCAGTCCAGCGGGCCGACGGTGCGCCCGAGCCCGGCTCCGGTCGCGAACACCCCGACCAGCACCAGCACCACGGCCAGCGGGACCGACCACGGTGAGCGGCGAGCCGCGCGGGCGGCCGGCCGGGAGGCGCGTGACGTGGCCATGGGGGCGGCTCAGCGTCGGGCGGCACGGCGCGGGCGACGGGCGGACACGGTCCACACCACCAGGCCGGTCACGACCAGCGCGACCCCGCCCGGCAGAAGCAAGCCGCCGGCGACCTCACCGGCGGCGCCGCCGAACCCGGTGGCCGGGCCGCGACTGGGTCGGACCGACCGCACCACCTGGAGCATCGTCGAGGCGGTGGCGCCATCCCGGCACTCCAGCTTGACCCGGTAGTTGCCGGGCAGGGTGCGCTCCCGCACCTGCGGAGTCGCGGTCAGCAACCCGCGCTGCGGCTCCACCTGCACGCGTCCGAACGCGTCGGACCAGACCACCGCGGCGATCGAGTTGTCCCGGCAGCTCGCCCGGATGCCGACCAGGAAGCCGGGTTCCACCGTGCTGGGGCTCACCTCGACGAAGACGCTCGGTGGCTGCGGTTGGGGTGGGCCGGACGGCACAGGCGCCGCGACCGGCACCACGCGCTCGGGTGCCGTCTGGACGGCCGGCGAGCCCGCGAGCGGGCGGGCCGCCGGCGGCGCGGCGCGGGCCAGGGCGGTGGGCGGGAGACCCACAGCCGTCGCCGGCGCGGCGGCGAGCAGCGGGCCGGCGATCGCCGCCGCGATCGACAGTGCCAGGCCACCGCGGATCGTCGCCACCACTGCCCCCTCCCGGCGCGTCGAGCCGGGCGTCTACCGACGCCCGGTCTGCGGTACGGGTCGAGTCGATCCACCCGTCCCCGTCGTACATCACATCCGATCCGCGGCGGTCCTCGCGTACGCTCGGACCGTTGTGACCACCACCGACTTCCCCACCACCGTTCCCGTGCGCGGCATCCGGACCTTCCACCCGCGTCGCGGCCGGATGACCGCGCGGCAGACCACGGCGCTGGAGCGGCTCTGGCCGGTGCACGGCCTGACCGTCCCGGACGTGCCCGGCACGCCGGTGGACCCGGTCGTCTTGTTCCCGCGCCGGGCCCCGCTGGTGCTGGAGATCGGTTCCGGGATGGGCGACACCACCGCGGCGATGGCAGCCGCCGACCCGGGTCGAGACTATCTGGCGGTCGAGGTGCACACGCCTGGAATCGCGAACCTCCTCGACCTGATCTCCCAGCACGGGTTGGAGAACGTCCGGGTGGCCCGAGGGGACGCGTTGGACCTGGTCGCCGGCCTGCCCGAAGGTTCGCTGGACGCGGTGCACGTGTTCTTCCCCGATCCGTGGCCGAAGGCACGGCACCACAAGCGGCGGATCATCCAGCCGCCCCACGTGGCTCTGCTGCGCTCCCGGCTGGGGCCCGGCGGCAGACTGCACTGCGCGACCGACTGGGCCGAGTACGCCGAGGCGATGCGGCAGACCCTGGACGCCGATCCGGGACTGGTGAACGCCCACTCCGGCTTCGCGCCACGCCCCGCGCACCGCCCGGTGACGAAGTTCGAGCGCCGCGCGTTGACAGCCGGCCGCCCGATCGCCGACCTGATCTACCACCGCCGGTGAGCGGAGAGGTTCCGCCCAGGGTGTCTCCTGGCCCGTCGCAGGCCGGTGACGATCCGGGAGACTCCGCCCTGACGCCGGCGAGGTGAGGGGGCGGGCAACGCCGGCGCCGCCCCGGTTGGCGCACCGGGCCAGGGTCCAGGCACCATGGACGCGCCATGACACTCACCGCCGCGCTGCCGGCCAGCGCCAACCCCGACACCCTCTTCGACGCGTTCGCCGGCTGGGCGTCCGCGCGCGACCTCGACCTCTACCCCCACCAGGAAGAGGCGGTCATCGAGATCGTATCCGGCGCGAATTTGATCATGAATACGCCGACCGGATCCGGCAAGAGCCTGGTGGCGATCGCGGCCCACTTCGCCGCCCTGGCCGACGACCGGACAACCTTCTACACCGCGCCGATCAAGGCCCTGGTGTCGGAGAAGTTCTTCGCGCTGTGCGAGGTCTTCGGCGCCGAGAACGTCGGCATGCTCACCGGCGACGCCAGCGTCAACCCGGATGCCCCGATCATCTGCTGCACCGCGGAGATCCTGGCCAACCTCTCGCTGCGGGAGGGCGCCCGCGCCGACGTCGGCCAGGTGGTCATGGACGAGTTCCACTTCTACGCCGAGCCGGACCGGGGTTGGGCCTGGCAGGTACCACTGATCGAGCTGCCGCAGGCCCAGTTCGTCCTGATGTCCGCCACGCTGGGCGACACCACCCGCTTCGTCGACGACCTGACCCGGCGTACCGGCCGGCCGACCGCCGTCGTCCGCTCGGCCGAACGACCCGTCCCGCTGCTCTTCTCGTACGCGATGACGCCGCTACACGAGACACTGGAGGAGTTGCTGGAGACCAAGCAGGCGCCGGTCTACGTCGTGCACTTCACCCAGGCCGCCGCGCTGGAACGCGCCCAGGCGCTGATGAGCGTGAACGTCTGTACGCGCGCGGAGAAGGACATGATCGCGACCGCGATCGGGAGCTTCCGGTTCACCTCCGGCTTCGGCAAGACCCTGTCCCGGCTGGTCCGGCACGGCATCGGCGTGCACCACGCCGGGATGCTGCCCAAGTACCGCCGCCTGGTGGAGACGCTCGCCCAGGCCGGACTCCTCAAGGTCATCTGCGGTACGGACACCCTCGGTGTCGGCATCAACGTGCCGATCCGCACCGTCCTCTTCACCGGCCTGTCGAAGTACGACGGCACCCGGACCCGGCTGCTCAAGGCCCGCGAGTTCCACCAGATCGCCGGGCGGGCCGGGCGGGCCGGTTTCGACACCCTCGGCCGGGTCGTCGTGCAGGCCCCCGAGCACGTCATCGAGAACACCAAGGCCCTCGCCAAGGCGGGCGACGACCCGAAGAAGCGCCGCAAGGTGGTCAAGAAGAAGCCACCGGAGGGGTCGATCGGCTGGGGCGAGCCGACCTTCCAGCGCCTGGTCGAGGCCGAGCCCGAGCCGTTGACCTCCAGCTTCCAGGTCAGTCACTCGATGCTGCTCAACGTCATCGGGCGCCCCGGCGACGCGTTCGCGGCGATGCGTCACCTGCTCACCGACAACCACGAGGACCTCGCCGCCCAGCGCCGGCACATCCGCCGGGCCATCGCGATCTACCGCGCGCTGCGGGCGGGTGGTGTGGTCGAGGAACTGCCCGAGCCGGACGAGACCGGGCGGCGGGTCCGGCTCACCGTCGACCTCCAGCTCGACTTCGCGCTCAACCAGCCGCTGTCACCGCTCGCCCTGGCCGCGATCGAGCTGCTGGACCGGGAGTCGCCGGCATACGCCCTCGACGTGCTCAGCGTGATCGAGTCGATCCTCGACGACCCCCGCCAGGTGCTCTCCGCACAGCAGTTCAAGGCCCGTGGCGAGGCGGTCGCCGCGATGAAGGCCGAGGGTATCGAGTACGAGGCCCGGCTCGAACTGCTCGACGAGGTGACCTGGCCCCGGCCGCTGGCCGAACTGCTGGAGAGCGCGTACGAGATGTACCGGCAGGGCCACCCGTGGGTCGCCGACCACCAGCTCTCCCCCAAGTCCGTGGTCCGGGACATGTACGAGCGGGCGATGACCTTCACCGAGTACGTGCAGTTCTACGGGCTGTCTCGGTCCGAGGGGCTGGTGCTGCGATATCTCGCCGACGCGTACAAGACGCTGCGGCAGACCGTCCCCGAGGACGCCAAGACCGAGGAACTTGTCGATCTCATCGAATGGCTGGGTGAGCTGGTCCGCCAGGTCGACTCCAGCCTCATCGACGAATGGGAGCGGCTGCGCAACCCGTCCGACGTCGAGGAGGTCGCCGCGTCGCTGGACGACCGGCCGGCGGCGGTCACCCGCAACACGCGGGCGTTCCGGGTGCTGGTGCGCAACGCCCTGTTCCGCCGGGTCGAGCTGGCGGCCCTGCGCCGCTGGGATCTACTCGGGGAACTCGACGCCGGGACCGGCTGGGACGCGGACGCGTGGGCGGACGCGTTGGAGCCGTACTTCGACTCGTACGACTCGATCGGCACCGGCCCGGACGCCCGCGGGCCCGCACTACTCATGATCGACCAGGGTCGGGAGCGGTGGGCCGTCCGGCAGATTCTGGACGACCCCGAAGGCGACCACGACTGGGGCATCAGCGGCGAGGTCGACCTCGCCGCCTCCGACGAGGCGGGCGCCGCAGCCGTCCGGATCACCGGCGTGGGCCAGCTCTGACATCCGCCGACAGGACCGTCCGAGGTGTCCGGCTGCCACCTCCGGAGCGGGATTGCGAGGCGCCAAGCGGCTGGCCGGTGACTCGCGGAGTAGGTCCGGACGCCGCCAAGGCGGGTCGTCCGGACCTACTCCGCGGTTTGTCCCAGCGACGCTGGGTCAGGCCGGGTTCTCGGCGATGGCGGTCAGGACCGCACGGGCCAGGATGTGGCTGGCGATGGTGAAGCCGAGGACCGCCGGTGTCGCGTCCGCCGCCACACCGATGGACTCGACGTCGAGCGCGTGGACGACCATCACGTACCGGTGCGGGCCGTGACCGGCGGGTGGGGCGGCGCCGATGAAGCGGGCGACGCGGGCGTCGTTGGGCAGCTGAAACGCTCCGTCGGGGAGGCCGGTGCCGGTGTCGTCGCCCGCACCCTCCGGGAGGCTGGTGACGGCGGCGGGGATGTCGGCGACCGCCCAGTGCCAGAAGCCGGAGCCGGTGGGGGCGTCCGGGTCGTAGACGGTGACGGCGTAGCTCTTGGTGCCCTCGGGGGCGCCGGCCCAGGACAGCTGCGGCGAGATGTCCTTGCCGCCGGGCACGCCGAAGATCCCGGACATCTGCGCGGCGCCGAACGAGGCGCCGTCCGTGACGGTGCTGCTGGTGACCGTGAAGGTTTCCGCCTCGGGCAGGCGGGCGAACGGGTCGTTCACGAGAGGTGATCCTTCCAGACGAGCTGACGTTATCGATTTTAGCACTGAAAATCGATTATCTGTCAAATGGTCTACGATGCTGGTCATGGCTGAGGCGAAACAGATGCTCTCCGGGCGGATCTACACCACCCTGCGGGAGGCGATCCTGCGCGGCGACTACGCACCCGGCGAACCGCTCAAGCCGCAGGAACTGGCCGGAGCACACGGCGTGAGCCTCGCGGTGGTGCGGGAGGCGCTGGTGCGCCTGGTCGGCGACGGGCTCGCCGACCGGCTCGCCAACCGCGGCTTCGCCGTACCCACCCGGTCCGACCAGCGCTGGCAGGACCTCGCCGAGGCCCGCCGCACAATCGAACCGGCGACCCTGCGGCTGGCGATCGCACACGGCGACCTGGACTGGGAGGCACGCGTACGCGCCGCCCATCACCGACTCGCGCGCACGCCCGGGTACGAACCCGGCGACGGCCGGCGCGTCAACCCGGAGTGGTCACGCGCGCACCGCGACTTCCACCGCGCACTGCTGGAGGGCAGCGGGAACGCGGTGCTGCTGGCGACGTTCGACCGGCTGTGGCTCGCCAGCGAGCTCGCCCGGAACTGGGCGGCTGATCGCGCTCCCGATCGTGACTTCATCGGCGAACACCGCCAACTGGAGGAGGCGGCGCTGGCCCGGGACGCGGACACGGCGTCCGCACTGCTCGAACGACACCTGTCGCTGACCGCCGCCAGCCTCACCGTCGACAGGGACGACTGATCCGCAAGATACCCGGCGCACCCGGGCCGCATAGAGCCCGTGTGCAGGATCAGGGGGTCAAGGCCCGTCCTCGCGCGACAGCTTGGTGTCCGGCCCGGCGGATGTCGGGGGACGGGTGGAGGGGTTCCGCCCCGTCGCCGGTGGGTGGCGGGGCGGAACCCCTCGTCGTTGTGGGTGCTGCGTTCGGGTTGCTATCCGGTGCAGCGGGGACGTTGACGCAGTTGTTGGGGCGGTTCTTGATGACGGTGGTGCCGGTGGCGGTGTTCAGGTTCACCGTGCCGCCCGCCACGTTGAAGATGCCCCCACCGCCGTTGGCGGCGACGGCGGTGTTCTTGACGATCGCGGTGGAGAAGAGGGTGAGCGTGCCGGCGGCGGCATTGTGGATGCCGCCGCCCTGGCTCCCCGCCTGGTTGCCGGTGACCTTCGTGCGTTGCAGCACCGTCTCGCCCGAGTTCGAGAGGCCGCCGCCGACGCCGCCGGCAGTGTTGTTCCTGATGGTGCTGTCCACCACGGCCACGGTCACGGTCACGGGTGAGTCGGCCGCCGGTGTCGACGGCGATGATGCGGAAGAGGGGGCTGCGGCGGCGCGGGTGATGGTGGTGTTCTTGCCGTTGAGGGTGACGGGGGTGGTGATCGCGGGGAGGCCGGCGCCGTTCTGCGGGGTGAGGTGGGTGTAGGTGCAGTCCCCGGCGAGGTCGAGGTCGGCGCCGCCGCGGGCGTTGGCGAGGGTGATCGCGGCGATCAGCTTGTCCGGGTCGCACGGGACCGGCTTGCCCTTCCGCTTCTCCTTCTTCCCTTTCCCCTTCTTGTTGTTGTGCTCGTCTCCGCGTTGCCGGCGCCTGTGCGGTCGTCGCGGCGGTCGCTGGGGGCGTCGGCCCGGGTGGGTTCGCCGGGCTGGTCGCCGGCGAGCAGGGCGGCGGTGCGGGCGGGCCAGCCGGTCCGGGGGCTGGCGCCAAGCGCGGCGTAGGCGACGCCGGCGCCGGTGAGGGCCAGGCCGGTCACCCCAGCCACCCCGGCGGCCCACCACCACCGCCGCTGCGGCTTCGTGCGGACCGCGATGGGGCGGTCCGGCTCGTGAATGTGTTCCTGATGGGTCGTCATCGTGGTCTCGGTGTCCTCAACCCCGTCACGGACGAGGAACCAACCAACCCCGGGCAGAGACGCAGGTGGCCGCTCCTCGGCTACCAGGCAGGCGGTAGCAGCCACACCGCGGGTTAAGCGGGTACCCCACCCATCACGACATGAAACCGAAGATGGTGCACGAAGAAGACAGAGCCATACAAATAACGGCCGATCGACCGGTCGAGGGACGAGGCATGGTCATGGCGGTCACCGTCGACAGCCCACCGGGACATCCCGGACAGCTGGGCCGGTGACGGCGGTGGGGGCACCAAGCACCTGGAAATGTCAGCACCGTCGATTAGAATGTATGTACTAATAGAGCAGTTGACCTGGGAGGATGTCCGTGAGCACGCCCACCTCCGCCACCCCACTCGCCCCCTACGCCACGCTTCTCGGCTTCACCCGGTACGTGGCCCGCACCGGACCGACCAAGGCCACCTTCGTCGGCGGCCTGCGCCGGCAGCGGGCCAGCCGCTCCGGTTTCAACCCGCACGGCCAGTTCGTCAGGGCGCTCAAGGCCGACATCGCCTTCCACACCGAGGGCACCCACCTCGAACAGGTGGTCAACACGGTCAAGCCCCGCTGGCGCCCGCTGTACCAGGCGCTCGCGCCGGGAGCCACGGCCTGGCTGCGCGCCCTCGGCGAGCCGCGGTCGGTCGACCTGGCCCAGACACGCGACGCGCTCGCTGTGCTGGGCGACCTACCGGTGAAGATCAACCCCCACTTCGGCGTGCGCCACTCCGACGGCCGCGCCGAGGCGGTCCGCCTGCACTTCGACGAGGCGCCGCCCAGCGACGAGGCGGTGCTGGCCACCCTGCACCTGATGGCCCGGCGGTCCTGCCGCACGCCGAGCCGGTCCTGGTCGACGTGCGGCGCGGTCGGGCCCACCAGATGCCGGTCGGCGCGAAACCGGAGGAGATCGAACGCTGGCTGGCTGGCGAGGCCGCAGCCTTCCAGTCCCTCTGGACCACCGCCGCCTAACACCCACCGCCATCAGCGAGCGTGCACGGTTCCCGGAAGGAGTGGCCATCGAGGCTCGATGGCCACTCCTTCTGTGACACAACAGATCCAGTTCCTTCCGGGAAACAGCAGCAGATCCAGCGGAGGGCGCCTGGCCGACGGCCGACGGTAGCGGCTGAACCGCGGGCCGGCACGCCGTAACCTCAGAGGATGCAATTCGACCAGCACACGGTCGTGCTTCTGGTCCGTCCGCCGGACGCGCCGGAGCTGCCGCAGGACGCGCTCGACCGGCTGCAGGACGCCCACCTGGCGCACCAGGCCGGGCTGGTGGAGCAAGGCCTCGTCCTCGCGGCCGGGCCGTTCGTGGACGCCGACGACGAGCGCCTGCGCGGCTTCGTGGTGCTCTCCATCTCGCCGGTCGAGGCCCGTGAGCTGTACGCCAACGACCCGGCGGTCCGGGCCGGTCGGCTGGCCGTCCAGGTGATGAGCTGGATGGTTCCGGAGGGGATCATCCGGTTCGAGAGCGTCCCAGTCCCCCGCTCGATGCTCGAGGCGGCGGCCGGCGACTAGCCGCTCATCGATCGTGATCGATGTGTGGCGCCAGGGGCGACGCCGCACCGGGCCGGCGCTGGCCGGGCCGGTGCGGCCACGAGTCCGGCCAGCGCTGCGGCGGCGAGGACGATGACGGCGATCCCGTACCCCAGGCTCGTGGCGAGCAGGCCGCCGCCGTGCTCGACGAGTAGTCCGCCGACCACGACGGGTACGCCCATGCCGAGGTACGACACGGCGTACAGCAGCGAGAGGATCCCGGCCCGCTCGTGCGGCCCGGCGAGTGGCACGACCAGCCGGACGCTGCCGTTCAGCCCGCCACCGAACCCGACGCCGGCCACCGCGCTGCCGAGGAGGAAACCCGCGACCGCGCCGGTGCCGATCGACACGAGGGAGACGCCGACTGCGGCGATCAACGCGAGCAGCGACACGTGGAGCACGGTGCGGGCAGGTACGGCACGCAGGAGGAAGACCGATGCCGCCGCGACCGCCATGAACAGGAACAGGCTGAGTCCGCCGTAGCCGGCCGAGGTCGAACGAACCAGGCTCTTGGTGAGGGCGGGGCCGAGCGAGCCGTGAAATCCGGCGAACGCCCACACCGCGAGCAGCGCGGGTGTGACGATCGCGACGGGGCGACGCAGCCGGCGCGGCAGGGCCAGGTGCGGAACCAGGCTGGCCAGCGCTCCCGGCGTGGGCCGTGCGGTTTCCGCGAGCAGGACCACACCGCCCGCCTGGAGGACGAAGAGTGCCAGCAGCAGGTAGTAGACCAGTTGGGTGGGCGCCGGCAGGTACTGGACGGTCAGGGCTGAGGCCAGGGCACCGGTGGCCGTGCCGGCGGCGGGGGCGACCGCGTTGGCGGTGGCTCCGCGGGCCCGATCGATGTCGACCATGCCAGCGCCGACGGCACCCAACGCGGCGCCCGCCGAGAGGCCCTGAACGATGCGGGCGGTCAGCAGCGCGGCAACGCCACCGGCGGTGGCGAATATCAACATCGCGACCGCCTGTCCCGCCAGCGCTGCCAGGAGGACCGGCCGCCGGCCGAGATGGTCGGAGACTCGGCCGAAGACGAGCAGCGCCGCCAGGACGGCCAAGGCGTACCCGCCGAAGACGATCGTCGTGGTCAACGCGGAGAAGCCCCAACTGGACGCGTAGACGTCGTACAGCGGTGTCGGCGCGCTGGAGGCCGCCAGGAACGACACGATGATCGAGGCGAGGAAGAGGAGCGCCGCGCCCGCTGGCAACCCGAACCGGCGCCGCACCGGTTGGGCTACGCCGACGCCGGCAGCCGGTGCGGGTGGAACGGTCGTGGTCATGGCATATCTCCTTTCGCCCGCGGCGGTACGGCCGGCCTGGCACGCGTGCTGCCGGTCGGAACGTGCGCGGGGGCGCGGCGGATTTGTCCAGCAACGGCGTGCGGGCGCCACCCGCCCGGGCGGTTGCGGGCGCCGCCCGCCCGGGCGGTTGCGGGCGCCGCCCGCCCGGGCGTCAGCCCCGCCCCGGGTCCCGGAGATCAGGAGGGGATCAGCGCAGCAGGCCGGGGACGAGCGCGTCAGCGGCGCGTTCCAGCAGGTGCCGGCTGTCGGGCGCCGTTTCCAGGCCGGATACCAGGGCGATGCAGATCTCGGCCGCCTCGGCCGCATCCGCTGCACCGGCCTCGGCGAACAGGTCTGCGAGCAGCGTCCGCAGTTCGTTGGTGAATTCGGTGCAGATCTCACCGAACAGACGGGCCTTGCTGTCCATGAGCTCGGCGGTGTGCGGCGAGTCGCCGATCAGTTGGAGTGACAGCTCGAGCTTGGCGGCCAGGACACCCCGAATGCGCACGGCATAGGGGACGTCCTGGCCGGCAGCCTCCCGGGCGCGGGCCAACGCCCGGGTGTGCAGGCGCCCGGCGAGTTGCCGGAACGCGTCGTCCTTGCTGCGGACGTACTGGTAGACAGCCGACCGGGACACGCCCATCGCGGCGGCGATGTCGTCCATCGTCGTCCGCCGCACGCCGTACCTGGTCAGGCAGGTGTAGGTGGCGTCGAGGACGTCGGAGAGCCGGTCGTTGGACATGTCAGGCCAGTTTACGCAGCAACTCCACGGCGGCCTGCGCGGAGGAGGCCGGGTTCTGCCCGGTGACCAGGTTGCCGTCGACGACCACGTTCGGCGCCCACGCCGTGCCCTCCTGGAACTGCGCACCGAGTTCGACCAGGCGGTCCTGGAGCAACCATCTGGCCTTGTCGCCGAAGCCGGCCTGGGCCTCTTCCACGTTGGTGAAACCGGTGACCCGGCGCCCGGCGAACACGTTGACGCCGCCCTCGGTCACCGCGGCGAGCATCGCCGCCGGGCCGTGGCAGACGATGCCGAGCGGCTTGTCCGTCCGCATGGCGGTCACGAGCAGCCGGCCCGAGTTCTGGTCGACCGCCAGGTCCTCCATCGGCCCGTGGCCACCCGGGTAGTAGACGGCCGCGTAGTCGTCGAGGTCGACATCCTCCAGCCGGATCGGCTTGCGAAGCTCCTCGACGCCGGCGACAGCCTCGACCATCCGGGCCGCCCCCTCCTGCCCGCCGGTGTACTCGGGCAGCAGGCTGCGCTTGTCCACCTGCGGGACGACGCCGCCCGGGGTGGCGACGACGACCTCGTGACCCGCACTGGTGAACGTCTCGTGGGGGACCACAACCTCCTCGGCCCACACACCGGTGGGGTGCTTGGTGCCGTCGGCCAGCTCCCAGTACTCGGCGCCGGTCACCACGAAGAGAACCTTGGACATTGACCAAACCTCCATACACTGCGGGCCCCATCAGCCCGCCTCGACGACCACCATACAGACTGACGTTCTGGACGCAAAATGACAGTGCGACAGCTCACAGGGAGCCCTACCTGCTCCCGGCGCGGGCGCTAGGGTCGACATCCAGGCGGGCGGTAACTCCGGGGGCACACGACCGTCCGTCTGCCTATCCTTGGCGGCGACATGCAGAACGAAGCCGCCTCCGCCGCACCCGATCCCACTCGCGAGCTGTACCGCCGCCTACGGCCGCTGATGTTCCGCGACCAGCGCCGCCTCCAGCGGCGGTTGGACGGCATCCGGAGACTGCGCGACCCGCAGCGCCGGGAGTCGGCGCTGACCGAGATCGCCGCGGACGTGGCCCGGGCCGAGGCGCGGCTGGCGAGCCGGAAGGCAGCCGTACCGACGATCACCTACCCGGCTGTCCTGCCGGTCAGCGAACGTCGGGAGGACATCGCCGCGGCCATCCGCGACCACCAGGTGGTGATCGTCGCCGGCGAGACCGGCTCCGGCAAGACCACCCAGCTACCCAAGATCTGCCTGGAGCTGGGCCGCGGCGTCAACGGCCTGATCGGGCACACCCAGCCCCGCCGGCTGGCCGCGCGGACCGTCGCCGACCGGATCGCCGAGGAGCTGGGCACCGCGCTGGGCGACGTGGTCGGCTACAAGGTGCGCTTCACCGACCAGGTGAGCGACCGGAGCCTGGTCAAGCTGATGACCGACGGCATTCTGCTCGCCGAGTTGCAGAACGACCGGATGCTGCGCCAGTACGACACGATCATCGTCGACGAGGCGCACGAGCGCAGCCTCAACATCGACTTCATCCTCGGCTACCTCAAGCAGCTCCTGCCCCGCCGCCCCGACCTCAAGGTCGTCATCACCTCGGCGACCATCGAGACCGACCGGTTCGCGAAGCACTTCGCCGACGCCGAGGGCAACCCCGCCCCGGTCGTCGAGGTGTCCGGCCGGACCTACCCGGTGCAGGTACGGTACCGGCCGCTGGTCGAGGTGACCGAGTCCGAGGCAGCGGACGAGACGGACGAGGAGAACGTCCGCGACCAGATCCAGGCGATCGGCGACGCGGTGGAGGAACTGGCCGCCGAGGGGCCCGGCGACGTCCTGGTCTTCCTCTCCGGCGAGCGGGAGATCCGGGACACCGCCGAGGCGCTCGGCAAGCTGGTGCAGCAGAAGCGCGGCCTGCAGGGCACCGAGATCCTCCCGCTGTACGCCCGGCTCTCCACCGCCGAGCAGCACCGCGTCTTCGCCCCGCACGCCGGGCGCCGGGTGGTGCTCGCCACCAACGTCGCGGAGACCTCGCTCACCGTGCCGGGGATCGCGTACGTGGTGGACCCCGGCACCGCTCGCATCTCCCGCTACTCGAACCGACTCAAGGTGCAGCGGCTGCCCATCGAGCCGGTCTCCCAGGCGTCGGCCAACCAGCGCACGGGACGCTGCGGGCGCACCTCGGACGGCATCTGTATCCGGCTCTACGACGAGCCGGACTTCCTGTCCCGGCCGGAGTTCACCGACCCGGAGATCCTGCGTACCAACCTCGCGTCGGTCATCCTCCAGATGACCGCGATCGGGCTCGGGGACATCGCCGCGTTCCCGTTCATCGACCCGCCCGACCGGCGCACCGTCACCGACGGCGTGCACCTGTTGCACGAGTTGGGTGCCCTGGACCCGAGCGAGACCGATCCGGCGAAGCGGCTGACCCCGCTCGGCCGGCGGCTGGCCCAGCTACCGGTGGACCCGCGGCTGGCCCGGATGGTGCTCGAAGGCGAGCACAACGGGTGCGCCACCGAGGTGGTCGTGATCGCGGCGGCGCTGTCGATCCAGGATCCGCGCGAGCGGCCCGCCGACAAGCAGGCCCAGGCCGACCAGGCGCATGCCCGCTTCGCCGACAAGGAGTCGGACTTCGCCGCCTACCTCAACCTGTGGCGGTTTCTGCGGGAGCAGCAGCGCACCCTGTCGTCGAGCGCGTTCCGGCGGATGTGCAAGGCCGAGTACCTGAACTACCTGCGCGTTCGCGAGTGGCAGGACATCGTGAGTCAACTCCGCCAGGTGCTACGCACCCGGGAGGCGGGCGACGGCCGGCGTGGGCCGGCGGAGACCGCGCCGGACAGCGGCGGTCCGCGCGGCGCCGGCGGAGACCTGCCGGAGGAGGTCGACGTCCCGAAGGTGCACCAGTCCCTGCTGGCCGGGCTGCTGTCCCACGTCGGGCTGAAGGACCCGCAGAAGCACGAGTACCTGGGGGCGCGGGGGGCCAAGTTCGGGCTCTTTCCCGGGTCGGCGCTGTTCAGGAAGCCGCCGCGCTGGGTGATGGCCGCCGAGCTGGTGGAGACCACCCGGCTCTGGGGGCGGGTCAACGGCCGGATCGAGCCGGAGTGGGTCGAGCCACTCGCCCAGCACCTGGTGAAGCGCAGCTACAGCGAGCCGCACTGGGAGAAGCGGCAGGCGGCGGTCATGGCATACGAGAAGGTGACGCTCTACGGCATCCCGATCGTCACCTCTCGCAAGGTCAACTTCGGTCGGATCGATCCGGCGTTGAGCCGGGAGCTGTTCATCCGGCACGCCCTGGTCGAGGGCGACTGGCAGACCCACCACCAGTTCTGGACAGGCAACCAGCGGCTGCTCGCCGACGTCGCGGAGCTGGAGAACCGGGCACGGCGGCGGGACATCCTGGTCGACGACGAGACGATCTTCCAGTTCTACGACGAGCGGATCCCGGCCGACGTGGTCTCCGGGCGACACTTCGACGCGTGGTGGAAGAAGGAACGCCGGCAACGGCCTGACCTGCTGACCTTCACCCGCGAGCTGCTGGTCAACGCCGGCCGGGGAGCGGTGGACGGGACCGACTACCCGGACGAGTGGCGGGCCGACGGGGTGAGTCTGCCGCTGACCTACGCGTTCGACCCGGGGACACCCACCGACGGCGTGACGGTGGACATTCCACTGCCACTGCTCAACCAGGTGCCGGCGGAGAGCTTCGACTGGCAGGTGCCGGGACTGCGGGAGGATCTCGTCGTCGCGCTCATCCGCTCGCTGCCCAAGGCGATCCGGCGCAACTTCGTGCCGGTGCCGGACTACGCGCGGGCCGCGCTCGCGGCGATGCCCGCCGGCGAGGAGCCGTTGCTGGACGCGCTCACCCGGCAGCTGCGCCGGATGACCGGGGTGACCGTACCCCGGGACGCCTGGGACGTCGCGAAGCTGCCGCCGCACCTGCGGGTCACCTTCCGGGTGCTCGGCGACGACGACAAGCCGGTCGCCGAGGGCAAGGACCTGCCGGCCCTGCAACACCGCCTCACGGCGGAGGTACGCCAGGTGGTGGCCGCCGCCGCCCCGGAC
The DNA here is from genome assembly GCF_030345795.1 of Micromonospora sp. WMMA1363. NCBI lineage: Bacteria > Bacillati > Actinomycetota > Actinomycetes > Micromonosporales > Micromonosporaceae > Micromonospora > Micromonospora sp. WMMA1363. The sequence goes on along the minus strand of NZ_JAUALB010000001.1, from coordinate 332,939 downwards.
GTGGCACGCACCGGGCTGCGGGAGTGGACCATCGGCGCCCTCTCCCGCACCATCGAGCAGGTGCGTGCCGGGTACGCGGTGACCGCGTACCCGGCGCTGGTGGACGAGGGCGCCACCGTCGGGGTGAAGGTGTTCGACTCCCCCGCCGAACAGGAGGCCGCCCACTGGGCGGGCACCCGCCGGCTGCTCCGGCTCACCGGGGCGTCCCCGGCGAAGTTCCTGCAGGGGCGGCTGAGCAACGAGGCGAAGCTGGCGCTCAGCCGCAACCCGCACGGCGGGGTGCCGGCGCTGATCGAGGACGCTGCCGGCGCCGCCATCGACCGGCTCGTCGCCGAGGCGGGTGGCCCGGCCTGGGACGCCGAGGGCTTCGCGGCACTGCGGGAAAGCGTCCGCGCCGGGCTGGTGGACACCGTCGTCGAGGTGATGGACCGGGTCCGAAAGGTGCTCTCCGCCGCGTACGCCATCGAGCAGCGGCTGGGCGCGACCCGGAATCTCGCGGTGGTGGCCGCCCTGGCCGACGTCCGGGGGCAGCTCACCGGGCTCGTGCACGCCGGCTTCATCACCGAGACCGGCTACGCCCGCCTACCCGACCTGCTGCGCTACCTGACCGCGATCGAGCGTCGGCTGGACCGGCTGCCCGGCAATCCCGCCCGGGACAAGCAGCAGCAGGATCGGATCGCCGTCGTGCGCAAGGAGTACGACGACCTGTTGGCCGCCCTGCCGCCGGCGAAGCGGCGGTCGCCGGCCGTCCGGCAGATTCGCTGGATGGTCGAGGAGCTACGGGTGAACGTCTTCGCCCAGGCGCTCGGCACCCCCTACCCGGTGAGCGAACAGCGCATCTACCGGGCGATGGACGATGCCGAGGCGGGCTGACCGTCGCTCTACGACGACGCGCGATCGCCTACGAGCGCTCGAGCTACCGGGAGCGGTGCTGGACGGAACGGCGGCGGGCAGCGAGCGAACCGCCAACGCCGCCGGTCGTCGTCAGGCCCGTCGCAGGCCGGCGAGATCCGGTCGACCCGCCCTGCCGGTCGACCCAATCGGACGTCCGACTCGCGTGGGCTGTCAGGTCAGCGGTTCCACGCCGGGTGGGAGGTCCGCGGTAATGGTCGCCTCCTGGACGAACTCGAGGAGGATACGGCGGAGTTCGCGGCCGGCGTGGGTGGGGACCACGTCGCGGCGGCGGGCGACCGCGATCGTGCGGCGGACGCCGGGCGGGGCGAGGCGGGTGACGTGGATGCCGGGCCGGCGGGTGACGACGCTGCCAGGCACCAGGGCGACGCCCAGCCCGGCCTCGACGAAGCTCAGCACGGCGTCCATCTCGCCGCCGTCAACGGAGATCCGGGGCTCGAAACCGGCGTCCCGGCACGCCTGGAGGGTGGCGTCGCGCAGGTCGTAGCCCTCGCGGAACATCACCAGCGGCTGGTCGCGCAGGTCCGTGACGCGGACCTGGTCGGTCGGGGACGCGTCGGGCAGCGGATCGACGCTGGCGACGACCAGGCTCTCGGTCAGGATCGCGTCGACGCGCAGCGTCGGGTCGACACCCTGTCCCGGCGCGATGATCAACGCCAGGTCGAGGTCGCCCCGGAGCAGGTCACGTACCAGGTCCTGGGAGCCGCCCTCCTCCACCCGCAGGTCGACGGTGGGGTGGGCGTCGCGGAAGCGACGCAGCACCGGCGGGGCGAGCGAGGTGGCCAGGCTGGGGGTGGCACCGAGGCGGACCCGTCCCCGCCGCAGTCCCACCAACTCCTGCACCTCGCGGCTGGCGGTGTCCACGTCGGCGAGAATCCGCTTGGCCAACGGCAACAGCACCTCGCCCGCCGCGGTGAGCCCGATCTTTCCCCTTACCCGCTCGAAGAGCGGCGCCCCCAGGCCGGCCTCCAGGGCGTGAATTTGCTTACTCAACGAGGGCTGGGAAATGCCGACCACATCGGCCGCTTGGGTGAAATGTCGTAGTTCCGCGACCGCGACGAAGTACCGGAGCTGATGGAGTTGCATCTAAATAGCTTATGGCTATCAAGACTGCGGGTTTGATGCATTGGACGACTGATCAAACTACTCATAGCGTCGGGCCTGTGGTAGTCACGAGAACTCGGTCGCCCATCCGCTCCAGCGTCGGCCTCAAGGTCGTCATGGCGGTGACGGGCATCACCCTGGTGCTGTTCCTCGTCGCGCACATGCTCGGCAACCTCAAGGTCTTCACGGGCGCGTCGTCGTTCAACCACTACGCGGAGTGGCTGCGGGAGATCGGCGACCCGCTGCTACCCGGCGCCTGGTTCCTGTGGATCATGCGCACGGCGCTGCTGGTGTCCGTGGTCGCCCACATCTGGGCCGCCACCACGCTCGCCCTGCGCGCCCGGGCGGCCCGTCCCGTCCGGTACGCACACCGCAACAAGATCCAGGGCAGCTACGCCGCCCGCACGATGCGCTGGGGTGGAGTGATCATCCTACTCTTCGTGATCTACCACATCCTGGACCTGACCACCGGCACCCTGAACCCGGTCGGTGACCCGCACCGCCCGTACGCCAACGTGGTCGCCGACTTCGCGCCCGAACGCTGGTACGTCACGCTCTTCTACACCCTGGCCGTCGTCACCGTCGGCTTTCACCTGCGGCACGGCGTCTTCAGCGCGCTACGCAGCCTCGGCCAGCAGACCCCGCGGGGTGAGCGCCGGGCACGGAACGTCGCACTGGTCTGCGCTGTCGTCCTCAGCGCTGGCTATCTCGTGGTCCCGTTCGCCGTACTCACCGGATTGGTGTCCTGACCATGGATCTCTACACCGAGAGCGACCCGATCGCCGACACCAGGGCTCCCGACGGCCCGGTCGAGACCCGCTGGGAACGCCGCCGGTTCGAGGCCAAGCTGGTCAACCCGGCCAACCGCCGCAAGATGACGGTGATCGTGGTCGGTACCGGCCTGGCCGGCGGCTCGGCCGCGGCGACCCTGGCCGAGCAGGGCTACCGGGTCAAGTCGTACTGCTACCAGGACAGCCCGCGCCGGGCACACTCGATCGCGGCGCAGGGTGGCATCAACGCCGCGAAGAACTACCGCAACGACGGCGACTCGGTGCACCGGCTGTTCTACGACACCGTCAAGGGCGGCGACTTCCGCTCCCGCGAGTCGAACGTGCACCGGCTCGCCGAGGTCTCGGCCAACATCATCGACCAGTGCGTTTCCCAGGGCGTGCCGTTCGCCCGCGAGTACGGCGGCCTGCTGGACACCCGCTCGTTCGGTGGCGCGCAGGTGCAGCGCACCTTCTACGCCCGGGGCCAGACAGGCCAGCAGCTGCTGCTCGGGGCGTACCAGGCGCTGGAGCGGCAGATCGGCCTGGGCACCGTGGAGATGAACGCCCGGCACGAGATGCTGGAGCTGGTCGTCGTCGACGGCAAGGCCCGGGGCATCATCGTCCGGGACCTGGTCACCGGCGAGATCACCACGGAGTTCGCGGACGCGGTCGTGCTCGCCTCCGGCGGCTACGGCAACGTCTTCTACCTCTCCACCAACGCCAAGGGCTGCAACGTGACCGCCACCTGGCGGGCGCACCGCAAGGGCGCGTACTTCGCCAACCCCTGCTACACGCAGATCCACCCGACCTGCATCCCGGTCTCCGGCGACCACCAGTCGAAGCTGACCCTGATGAGCGAGTCGCTACGCAACGACGGCCGGGTGTGGGTGCCGAAGGCCAAGGACGACGACCGCGCTCCCCGGGACATCCCCGAGGAGGAGCGGGACTACTACCTGGAGCGGATCTACCCCTCGTTCGGCAACCTGGTGCCCCGGGACATCGCCTCCCGGGCCGCCAAGAACGTCTGCGACGAGGGACGCGGGGTCGGCCCAACCAAGCTCGGCGTCTACCTCGACTTCGCCGACGCCATCAACCGGCTCGGTCGCGGGGCGATCGAGGCGAAGTACGGCAACCTCTTCGAGATGTACGAGCGGATCACCGGCGAGGACCCGTACGAGTCCCCGATGCGGATCTACCCCGCCGTGCACTACACGATGGGCGGCCTGTGGGTCGACTACGACCTCCAGTCGACCATCCCCGGACTGTTCGTGATCGGCGAGGCGAACTTCTCCGACCACGGCGCGAACCGGCTGGGCGCCTCCGCGCTCATGCAGGGCCTGGCCGACGGCTACTTCGTGCTGCCGAACACCATCGCCAACTACCTGGCGGCCGGCCCGTTCGAGCCGGTCGACCCGAGCCACCCGGCGGCGGTCGAGGCACGGCGCGACGTCGAGGACCGGATCCAGCGGCTGCTCGCGGTCAACGGTGACCGGACGGTGGACTCGTTCCACCGGGAGCTGGGCCAGATCATGTGGGACCACTGCGGCATGGACCGCTCCGAGGCCGGTCTACGTAAGGCGATCGAGGAGATCCGGGCCCTGCGCGAGCAGTTCTGGCGGCGGGTGCGCGTGCCGGGCGACGGTGAGGGGCTGAACCAGTCGCTGGAGAAGGCCGGTCGGGTGGCCGACTTCTTCGAGCTCGCCGAGCTGATGTGCATCGACGCCCTGCACCGCGAGGAGTCCTGCGGCGGCCACTTCCGAGCCGAGCACCAGACCCCGGACGGCGAGGCCCAGCGCGACGACGAGAACTTCGCGTACGTCGCGGCGTGGGAGTTCACCGCCACCGGCGCGCCGTCGGTGCTGCACAAGGAAGACCTGACCTTCGAATACGTCCACCCCACGCAGCGGAGCTACAAGTGAACCTGACCCTGCGCATCTGGCGCCAGAAGGGCCCTCAGGACAAGGGTCGCATGGTGACCTACCAGGTCGACGACGTCTCCCCGGACATGTCGTTCCTGGAGATGCTCGACGTGCTCAACGAGCGGCTGATCCTCGCCGGCGAGGAGCCGGTGGCGTTCGACCACGACTGCCGGGAGGGCATCTGCGGCGCCTGCGGCATGATGATCAACGGCAACGCGCACGGCCCGCAGCGCGGCACCACCGCCTGCCAGTTGCACATGCGGCAGTTCTCCGACGGTGACACCATCGACATCGAGCCGTGGCGGGCCCGGGCCTTCCCGGTCGTCAAGGACCTGGTGGTCAGCCGGAACGCGTTCGACCGGATCATCGCTGCGGGCGGCTTCATCACCGCACCGACCGGCAGCGCCCCGGAGGCGCACTCCGTACCGGTCGCCAAGGCCGACGCGGACGCCGCCTTCGAGGCCGCCGCCTGTATCGGCTGCGGCGCCTGCGTAGCGGCCTGCCCGAACGGCTCCGGCATGCTCTTCACCGCCGCCAAGGTCACCCAGCTCTCGCTGCTGCCGCAGGGCCAGCCGGAGCGGCACACCCGGGTGGTCGGCATGGTGGACGCGCACGACGAGGCCGGCTTCGGCGGCTGCACCAACACCGGCGAGTGCACGGTGGTCTGCCCGAAGGGCATCCCGCTGAACACCATCGGCCGCCTCAACCGCGACTACCTCACCGCCACGACGAGGCACGGCGACACCATCCCCGGTTCGTGACGCCCGGCCCGCCGCGCCGGCACGGCGGGCCGGGCGGCCTGGGGGTGCCTGGACGTCGGCGTCGGATGCTCCATGGGCTCCGGCCGGCTGTCACGGGGCAGCGGCTCTGACCGGCCGGTAGGTGGGCTGCCACATGGCGTCCTGCACCTGCTGGACGGGGTCCGTCAGCGCCACCTGCGCCAGCCCCTCTTCCTCGGCGCGTCTGGCCACGGCGACCGCGACCGCGGCCGACGTGGCGCGCAGGTTCTGCACCGGCGGGAGCAGCGGCGTGCCGCGGTCGCCGACGTCGACCATGCCGGCGACCGCCGTGGCGGCGGCCTCGAAGATCCCGTCGCTGATCCGGCGGGCCCTCGCGACGATCACGCCGAGCCCCAGACCGGGGTACAGCAGCGCGTTGTTGGCCTCTCCGATGGTGTGCAGGACGCCGTCGTAGGTCACCGCGGGTACCGGGATCCCGGACGCGACCAGCGCCCGGCCGTCGGTCCAGCGGACGAGCTGGTCGGGCATGGCCTCGATCCGCTCGGTCGGATTGGACAACGGCAGGATGACCGGCCGTGCCACGTGCGCGGCCATCACCCGGACGATCCTCTCGGTGAAGGCGCCGGGCGCGGTGGAGGTGCCCACCAGTATGGTCGGCCGGACCTGGGCGACAACCTCCTCCAGGCCGATTCCGGCCGGGTCCCGCCGCCAGTTGGCGACCTCCGCCGTCGGTCGGGCGTAGGGGACCTGGAAGTCCCGTAGATCGCGCATGTCATCGGTGAGCAGGCCCTGCTTGTCCACGCACCAGAATCGCCGCGTCGCGACGTCCCGGTCGACTCCGTCGCGGACCATTGCCTCGCGAAGCTGGTCAGCGATCCCGATTCCCGCCGTGCCAGCCCCGAAGATCACCACCCGCTGCTCCCGCATCGGCGTGTCGGTCACCCGCACGGCGTTGAGCACGGTCGCCAGCACGATCGCGCCGGTGCCCTGCATGTCGTCGTTGAAGGAACAGGCGCGGTCACGGTAGCGCTCCAGGATCCGCCGGGCGTTGCTGGGGCCGAAGTCCTCCCAGTGCAGCACCGCGTGGGGAAAGAGCCTGGTCATGGTGGTGACATAGGCGTCGATGAAGTGGTCATAGCGATCTCCTCGGGCCCGGCTGTGCCGGTTGCCCAGATACGCCGGATCGTTCAGCAGCCATTCGTTGTCCGTGCCGACATCGAGCGACACCGGGATCACCCGGGCCGGGTCGATGCCGGCCGCCGCGGTGTAGACGGAGAGCTTGCCCGCGGCGATGGCGCTGCCGCCGGCTCCCCAGTCGCCGATGCCGAGGATCTGCTCGGCATCGGAGGCCACGATCAGGTCGACGTCGTCCGGTCCGAGCCCCAGGTTGTCGACCGCCTGCTCGATCCGCTCCGGCGCGTCGATCGACAGGTGCAACCCGAGTTGCCGACGGTACTGGTGGCTGTACCCCTTGATCGCCAACCCCACGGTCGGGTCGTACACGATCGGGAGCAACTCGGTCAGATGGTCGGCGAGCACGCGGTGGTACAGCACCGCGTTGCGGTCGCTCAGCGATTGCAGGTAGCGGTTCTTGTGCAGGTCGGTCGGCTGCTCGCACAGGTGCCGGTACTCACGGTCGGCCTGACTCTCCAGGCTCGAAACCGCCGCGGGCAGCAGCCCCTCGAGCCCCAGCGCCACCCGCTCGGCGAGCGGGAACGCCGTCCCCTTGTTGAGGAACGGCGTCTGCAAGATCGCGTCACCGCGTGCCGTCGTGACGTAGCCGTCACCGGACCGCCGGAACGCGCGCTCGCGGACCGGCGCGCTCTTCCTACTCGCCATCTGGCGCCCCTCGAGTCGTGGATGACTGGCACCGCGTGTTTCCCTGACCGAGGCGGGGCAAACTGGCGGACATGAGCGGAAGGACCGGCCTTCCCCGGGGGTAACCTGTGCGTCGAAGATCGGCGGAGGGACGGCGGCGGTGGCACCAGCAAGACGTGGGGACCGGTCCCCCGGACGGCGGACGGGCACGGCGGTCGGGCTGGCCGCGCTCGCGGGACTGGCCGGGGCGGTCCGGGACGTGCCGCTGGCCCTTGGCGGCCGGTTGACCAGCACCCGGGCCGAACGCGCCGCGCGCTCGCCACAGTTTCGTGACGGCTCCTTCCACAACCCGGCGAGCAGCCGTTTGCCGACCGGAAACATGGACCGCGACCTCGTCCGCGAGCTGTTCTTCGGCAAGCAGAAGCGCCACCCCACGATGGCGGTGCCGCTCCTACGGCCAGCCGACCCGCCCGCCGTCGACACGGCCCGGGAGCTGAGCATCGTCTGGTACGGCCACGCGTCCGCGCTGATCGAGATCGAGGGGCAGCGCGTGCTGCTCGACCCGGTGTGGAGTCAGCGGTGCTCCCCGTCGGCCCGGGTCGGCCCGAAGCGGCTACACGAGCCGCCGATCCGCCTCGACGAACTACCGCCGCTCGACGCGATCCTGATCTCCCACGACCACTACGACCACCTCGACCTGGCAACCGTACGTGAACTGACTGACCGGCAGAACGTCCCGTTCGTCGTCCCGCTGGGTGTCGGTGCCCACCTGGACCGCTGGGGCGTGCCGGCCGACCGGATCATTGAGCTGGATTGGTCGGAGAGCCACCACCTGGGTGACCTGACACTCACCGCCACGCCGGCACAGCACTTCTCCGGCCGTGGTCTGCGCCGCGACGGGACGCTCTGGAGTTCCTGGGTGATCGCTGGCGCACACCGCAGCGTCTTCTACACCGGCGACTCCGGCTACTTCACCGGGTATGCGGCGATCGGTGCAGGGTACGGGCCGTTCGACGTGACGCTGATGCAGATCGGCGCGTACGACCGGGCCTGGCCGAGCATCCACATGTTCCCGGAGGAGGCCGTCGCCGCCCACCTGGACCTGCGGGGCGGCCTGCTGATCCCGGTGCACTGGGCGACCTTCAACCTCGCCCTGCACGACTGGTCCGAGCCGGTCGACCGGCTCTGGGCCGAGGCGAAGTCCCGGGACGTGCGGCTGGCGGTCCCGCGGCCGGGCGAGCGGGTGGTGGTCGACGAGCCGCCACCGGTGGACGGCTGGTGGCAGGCCATCGCCTGACCCGACTGGTAACAGCTACCCGACGCGCTCCGACCCGCACGGCCTCGTCACGGAAGGGCCGCCGCGTGGGCCACCTCAGAGGACGAAGGCATCGGTCCAGAGCGCGCCGGAGCGGCCGGAGAGCGAGTCGAGCATCGCGACCGCCTGTCCGTCGGTGAGCTGCGCGACAAAGTCGATGATCGCGCGGCCCCGGGCCTGGCCGAGCCGGTCCGGCGTCCGCGGGTGCAGCTCCGCCTCGGCCAGTTCGACCAGGTCATGCAGGCGACGCGGCAGCCGTGACTCCTCCTCCGGATCGAGCAGCCAGTCCAGCAGCGCCTCGACCAGGGTGCCGAGCAGTCGTGCCTGGCCGCGCTGGTGCAGCGCCAGGTCGGGTCGGGCCAGCACGAACCGGTGGTGGACGAACTTGAGTACCTGTACCTCGTGCCACTGTGCCGGGGCGAGCAGCACGTGCCCGGAGCGCACCGACGGCGTCCCCACCACGGTGATCGCGTCGACCAGACGGGTGGTCCAGCGGGCGGAGAACCGGGCCACGTACTGCTCTGCCTCGATGGATCCGTCGAACGGCACGGCGAGCAGGCCGTCCACCAGTTCCTCGCGGACGTGCTCCACGGCGGCGGCGAACGCGTCGTCGGCGGCGATCCACGCGTCCTTGCGGTGCAGCTGGCGGCGTAGTCGCTCGATCGCGGCGCCGGGCCGGCGGGCCGCCGTGGCCAGGGCCGCGTCGGTGATCGCCCGCAGGTGACCGCTCTCCCGCTGCCACGCGGTCAGCTCGGCGGCGACCGTACCCTGCTGGAGCACCCCGACCCGATAGAAGTCCTCCACGTCGTGGATCGCGTATGCGATGTCGTCGGCGGTGTCCATCACGGACGCCTCGACGGTCTGCTGCCAGTCGGCGATCCGCCCGGCGAACGGCTCCCGCGCCTGGCGCAGGTCGTCCACCTCCGTGCGGTACGCCCCGAACTTCGTCGACCCGCTGGCCAGGTCGTCCGGCGGCGGGGCGGCGCCGCGCGGGGCCGGGTCGAGCAACCGCGGGTGCGGGTCGGGATCGTCCAGCCGGGTCCACGGGTACTTGAGCATGGCCGCCCGCACCGCCGCGGTGAGGTCCAGGCCGGTGGTCGCCGCGCCGCGGATCTCGGTGGAGGTGACGATCCGGTACGACTGGGCGTTGCCCTCGAACCCGTCGGCGAGCCCGAGCCGCTGGCGCGCCAGCCGGTCCAGCACCCGCTCCCCGAGGTGCCCGAACGGCGGATGGCCGAGGTCGTGGGCGAGCGCCGCGGCCTCGACCACGTCCGGGTCGCAGCCGCCCAGTTCCGCCAGCAGGTCGCGGTGCCGATCGTCGGCGGTGAGCCGTTCGGCGATCGCCCGGGCCACCTGCGCTACCTTGAGGCTGTGGGTGAGCCGGTTGTGTACCAGCAGCCCCGAGCCACCGGGGCTGACCACCTGGGTCACCCCGTTCAGACGGGCGAAGAAGGGCGAGCCGACGATGCGGTCCCGGTCGGCCCGGAACGGGCTCGCCGCCAGGTCACCCAACGCCCGTGCGCTGCCGCCGAAGAGCCGCCGCGCCCGGGGCTCCGCAGCTGGTTCCATGATCGCCACGCTAGCGCGGCAGAATGCACGACGGAAACCACTCCCGAAGGCGGATCGAGATCGTGACCCTCTCTGTTCATCAGCGGATCGCCGAGGAACTCGGCGTCGCCGAGCGCCAGGTACGCGCGGCCGTGGAGCTGCTCGACGGTGGCGCCACCGTGCCGTTCATCGCCCGCTACCGCAAGGAGGCCACTGGCCTGCTCGACGACACCCAGCTGCGCACGCTCGAGGAGCGGCTGCGCTACCTGCGCGAGCTGGACGAGCGGCGAGCGGCCGTGCTGGAGTCGATTCGCGGCCAGGGCAAGCTCGACGAGGCTCTGGAAGCGCAGGTCATGGCGGCGGACTCGAAGTCCCGCCTGGAGGACATCTACCTGCCGTACAAGCCGAAGCGGCGGACCCGGGCACAGATCGCCCGTGAGGCCGGTCTGGAACCGCTCGCCGACGCGCTGTTCGGCGACCCGACGCGCGACCCGCGCGAGACGGCCGCCGGGTTCGTCGACCCGGACCGAGGGGTCGCCGACGCGGCTGCCGCGCTGGACGGCGCGCGAGCCATCCTCATCGAGCGGTTCGCCGAGGACGCCGACCTGATCGGCACGCTGCGCGAGCAGATGTGGTCGCGGGGCCGGCTCGTGTCCCGGGTACGCGAGGGTCAGGAGACCGCCGGCGCCAAGTTCGCCGACTACTTCGACGTCGCCGAGCCGTACCCGAAGCTGCCGTCGCACCGGATCCTCGCCATGTTCCGGGGCGAGAAGGAAGGTGTGCTCGACCTGGCGATGGACCCGGAGCCGGAGGCTGATCCCGACGCGACAGTCACCGGGCCGACCCGGTACGAGGCGATGGTCGCCGGCCGCTTCGGGATCGCCGACCAGGGCCGCCCGGCCGACCGGTGGCTGGCCGACACGGTCCGCTGGGCCTGGCGCACCCGGATCCTCATCCACCTCGGCGCGGACCTGCGGATGCGACTGTGGCAGACCGCCGAGGAGGAGGCCGTCCGGGTCTTCGCCACCAACCTGCGCGACCTGCTCCTCGCCGCCCCGGCCGGTGCCCGGCCCACCATGGGTCTGGACCCGGGCCTACGCACCGGGGTGAAGGTCGCCGTCGCCGACGCCACCGGCAAGGTGGTCGCCACCGACACCATCTACCCGCACGAGCCGCGCCGGCAGTGGGACGCGTCGGTCGAGACCCTGGCGAGGCTGGCCGCCGCGCACCGGGTGGAGCTGGTGGCGATCGGTAACGGCACCGCGAGCCGGGAGACCGACCGACTCGCCGGTGACCTGATCAAGCGTCATCCGCAGCTGAACCTCACCAAGATCGTCGTCTCCGAGGCCGGCGCCTCCGTCTACTCCGCGTCCGCGTACGCGGCGCAGGAGCTGCCCGGCCTGGACGTGTCGCTGCGCGGCGCGGTCTCCATCGCCCGCCGTCTGCAGGACCCACTTGCCGAGCTGGTCAAGATCGACCCGCGGTCGATCGGTGTCGGGCAGTACCAGCACGACCTGTCCGAGGTGAAGCTCTCCCGGTCGCTCGACGCGGTCGTCGAGGACTGCGTCAACGCCGTCGGTGTCGACGTGAACACCGCCTCCGCGCCATTGCTGACCCGGGTCTCCGGAATCGGCGCCGGGCTGGCGGAGAACATCGTGCTGCACCGGGACGCCAACGGGCCGTTCCACACCCGCGCCGATCTGCGGAAGGTGGCCCGGCTCGGGCCGAAGGCATTCGAGCAGTGCGCGGGCTTCCTGCGCATCCCCGGCGGGGAGGATCCGCTGGACTCGTCCAGCGTGCACCCGGAGGCGTACCCGGTGGTGCGGCGGATCCTCGCCGCCACCGGTCAGGACCTGCAGTCCGTCATCGGGCGGAGCGCGATCCTACGCGGCCTGCGGGCCACCGACTTCGTCGACGACACGTTCGGCCTGCCGACCGTCACCGACATCCTCGCCGAGTTGGAGAAGCCCGGACGGGATCCCCGCCCGGAGTTTCGCACCGCGACGTTCGTCGAGGGCGTGGAGACCATCGCCGACCTGACGCCCGGCATGGTCCTGGAGGGCGTCGTCACCAACGTGGCGGCGTTCGGCGCGTTCGTGGACGTCGGTGTGCACCAGGATGGCCTGGTGCACGTGTCGGCGATGTCGCGCACCTTCGTCCGGGACCCGCGCGAGGTGGTCAAGTCCGGTGACGTGGTGACGGTGAAGGTGCTCGACGTCGACGTGCCCCGCAAGCGAATCTCGCTGACCCTACGGCTGGACGACGACGCCGACGCGGCGCGCCGGGGCGGCGCGGACGGCAGCCACCGCGAACGCGGCGGGCCGGGTGGCCGCGGCGGGCAGCCGCGACAGGAACGGCAGGGACGGCAGCCGCGACAGGAACGGCAGCCGCGACAGGGGCGCGGCGGCGCGGCCCCGGCCAACAGCGCGATGGCGGACGCGCTGCGCCGAGCCGGCCTGGCCTGACCGGCGCGCTGGACGCCACCACAGCCATCGTGACCGTGTCGACCGCATCTCCGCCCGGCTGGTCCCGGGGCCTGGTCGCGGGGTAGGGCCGCGCAGGCGGTCGAGCGATCCGCGCCGGGTACCCTGGCCGGCTTCGCCACCGGCTCGGGTTCGGGCCGCTGCGGGCGAACGGCTCCGGGGCGGGATGGCGTCGGGCGTACCGTCGCTGTCGTGGGTGCGGAGGACGGCCTGGACTGGCGGGAACGACGACGGCACGCGGTGGCCGCGCACGCGGCGGCCGAGGAGCGGCGGCGGGCGGCCGAGCAGGCGGAGGCGGCGGAGCTGGTGGTCCGGTTCGTCGCCGAGGCTCGGCGGCGCGGGCTGCCGACCGAGCGCCTGACCGCGCGCTCGTACGACGGGCGGGCAAGCTACCGGACGCGGCTACGCGGCTGGTACGTGGACCGGGCACGGACCCGGGCGGTCGACGCCGACGGCCGGTTTCACCTGCTGACCGTGCCTGGCGGCCTGCGGGCCCGGCTGTTCGGGGCCGCCCCGCAGCCCAGCCCTGCGCCCCTGGTGGTCGGCGCCGGTGGGCGCGACGGCCAGTCCGTGCCGTTGCGGACGCTGCTGGACCGGCGGCTGACCGAGGGCGCCCCGGGTACCGGCACCGGGTCCGCCGCACCGCCGACCTGAGCCGACCGAAGCGCCCCGGTCGGCCACCTGTTCGACCCCGCCGGGCTGTTCGACCCCGCCGGGCTGTTCAACCCCGCCGGCTGTTCGATTCCGCCGGCCGTTCGACCGCGCCGGGCCCGAACAGGCCCCGCTGATCCCGGCCCGGCCGGGCCCGGCGTACGCGCCGGGACGGACGCCGCGCTCCGGCAAACCACCTCCTCCGTGGGATCGACCTGCGGGGATGCGATCGGCACCCGTGTCCTCTCGTCCAGCCGGGCGGTTGTTCCGACGGGGTGAGTGTGCCTGTTTGCGTCATCCCTCACGCCCATGCCTGATACAACCCCTTTGGGCTGTATGACCGCTTAGCTGGGAGGTTGGAACGGTGCCGGTCCATGCTGTGGTGACACCGGAGAGGCCACCCCGGTCGACACGTCCGGATCGGGGGAAGCGAGTGCTCGACCTCGTCGTGGCGCTTCTCCTGATCGTGCTGCTGGCGCCGGTGATGGTGGCCGTCGCGCTGCTCGTCGCCGCGGGCCTGGGCCGCCCCGCGCTGTTCCGCCAGTGCCGCTCCGGTCGTCACGGCGAGCCGTTCGAGCTGGTCAAGTTCCGGACCATGCGCCCGCCGGACCTCCGCCGCGGCCTGGTCAGCGACGCCGACCGGCTGACACCCCTGGGCCGCTGGTTGCGCTCCACCAGCCTGGACGAGCTGCCCACGCTCTGGAACGTGCTACGCGGCGACATGAGTCTCGTCGGCCCCCGGCCGTTGCTGCCCGAATACCTGCCCCGCTACTCGACGCGGCAGGCCCGTCGGCACGAGGTACGGCCGGGGGTCACCGGTCTCGCCCAGGTCCACGGTCGCAACCAGCTGAGCTGGAAGGAGAAGTTCGACCTGGACGTGGAGTACGTCGATACCCGCACCCTCCGGATGGACGTGTCGATCCTCGCCGCGACGGTTCGTACCGTGCTGCACCGGGAGGGGATCTCGGCTGCCGGTGTCGCCACCGCTCCGGCATTTCTCGGTACGCCACCCGGTCCGATGCCGCCGACTGAAGCGGCGACACAGACCGCACTGGTCGTCGACGGCGTGGCGCTGCCGGTCGACCCCAGCGAGGGACCGCTGCCGCAGACCCGGATCGCCGGGGCGACCACCCCACGTGTGACGGTACGGCAGGGCGGACGGCGATGACGCGCACCGTGCACCTCTCCCCGCCCGACGTCGGGCCGCTGGAGGAGTCGTACCTCGTCGCCGCCCTGCGCTCCGGCTGGGTCGCGCCCGCCGGTCCGGATCTGGAGGCCTTCGAACGCGAGGTCGCCGCCCGCGTCGGCACGGACGGGGCGGTGGCGGTCAGCTCGGGCACCGCGGCGCTGCACCTGGCCCTGCTCGGAGTGGGCGTCGGTCCCGAGGACGTGGTGATCGTCCCCACGCTGACCTTCGTGGCGACCGCGAACGCGGTCCGCTACACGGGCGCCCGCCCGGTCTTCGTGGACTGCGATCCGCGTACCGGCAACGTCGACGTCGCCCTCGTCGGCGAGCTGCTGCACCGGCTGCACGCCGGGGTGACCGGGTGGGCGCGGTGGTCCCGGTGGACATGTTCGGCAGCTGTGTGGACTACACGGCTCTGCTGCCCCTCTGCGCGGACGCCGACGTCCCCGTGGTGGAGGACGCCGCCGAGGCGCTCGGCGCCGCACACCGCGGTCGGGCCGCGGGTTCGTTCGGCCGGGTCGGCGCGCTGTCCTTCAACGGCAACAAGATCATGACCACCTCGGGCGGCGGGATGCTCGTCTCCGACGACCTGGCACTGCTGGACCGGGCCCGGCACCTGGCCGCCCAGGCGCGCGAGCCCACGGTGCACTACGAGCACCGGGAGACCGGTTTCAACTACCGGCTCAGCAACCTGTTGGCCGCACTCGGCCGGGCCCAGCTGGTTCGGCTGGACGGAATGATCAGCCGACGTCGCCAACTACGGGACCGGTACGCGAAACTCTTCGCCCCGGTGCCCGGCGTCGACCTGCTCGGCGCGGACGACCCCACGTCGAACTGCTGGCTCACCGTCATCCGGGTCCACCCGGAGCGCTCCGGCTGGCGGGCAGCAGACCTGGCCGCCCACCTCACCGCCCGGCACATCGAGACGCGTCCGGTGTGGCAGCCGATGCACCGGCAGCCCGCGTACACCGGCTCGGAGAGCCTGCTCAGCGGCGCCGCCGACGACCTGTTCGCCCGGGGGCTGACGCTGCCCAGCGGCAGCGCGCTCACCGAGCGCCAGTTCGGTGCCGTACTCGGTGCGATCGACGAGTTCCTGACCATCCGGACCGGAGCGTCCTCCGCGTGACACCGCTGGTGATCGTGGGCTGTGGCGGCCATGGCCGGGAGGTGCTGACCATCGCCCGCGCGGTGGTCACCGCCGGCGGACCCCGCTGGCACCTGGCCGGGTTCGTCGACGACCGCCCCACCGAGGAGAACCTCAAGCGGGCGCACCGTCTGGACGTGCCGTATCTGGGAGGGCTCGCCTGGCTGCGCGACGCACCGCCGGACACCCACCACGTCGTCGGGATCGGGGACCCACGGGTGCGCCGCGCGGTCGCCGAGCGGGTCGAGCCGTACCGTACGCCCGCCGCGAGCCTGATCCACCCGGACGCCACGGTCGACCCGGACACCCGGTACGGACCAGGATTCGTTGCGTTCCCGGGCTCCCGGGTCACCACCAACGTCACGCTGGGTCGGCACGTTCACCTCAACCAGAATGCCACCGTCGGCCACGACTGCGTGCTCGCCGACTTCGTCTCGGTCAACCCGCTGGCCGCGGTCTCCGGCGACTGCCACCTGGCGGAGGGCGTGCTGGTGGGCACCACGGCGGCGGTGTTGCAGGGTCGCCGAATCGGGCGGGACAGCACCGTCGGGGCAGGCGCCTGCGTGGTGCGCGACGTGCCGGACGGCGTGGTGGTCAAGGGGGTCCCCGCACGCTGACCGGTCCCCGCCGGCGGCCTGCGCGGCTGAACGGAGCGCGTCTGACGGCAGAACGTCCGAACGTCGCGCTCGACGCTGTAACAACGACAAATGTCGCACTCCTTCTACCCCTCGGGTGGAAGCGGTCGGAAACGGGAGTCAGATATGCCGCTGGACACCGGAACCGCTGAACGCGTCGCCCAGAGATCCCGCCGGGCCCGGGCTCGCCGCCGCGCCCTGGGATTCCTCGCGACCGACACCGCCGCCTGGATCGGCGGCTTCGTCGCCGCCGTCTGGGCGCGGTACGAGTTCCACCCGCCTCCGGGTCAGCTGGGCCGGGCGGCCACCGCCGGTGGCATCGCCGCGCTGATGTACGTGGTCGTGGCCGCGGTCCGCCGGCTCCACTCGGGCCGGCACCCGCTCGGGACTCTCCAGGAGGTGCAGGGGCTGGCCGGCACCGCCACCACCACGTCGGGCGTCCTGCTGGTCGCCCTGCTGCCCTCGCCCGACCGGCCGGTCCCGGTCAGCACCCCGCTGGTCGGTGGCGCGCTGGCCCTGCTGTTCATGCTCGCGGCCCGGTTCGCCTACCGGCACCGTCGCGACCTCGCGATGCGTCCCGACGTCCGCTCCTCGACGCCGGTGCTGCTGTTCGGCCTCGGCGACGCCGGCCAGGGCCTGCTGCGGGCGATGCTCGGCGACCCCCGTAGCCGGTACCTGCCGGTCGGCGCGCTCGACGACGATCCCGACAAGCGCAACCTGCGCGTCGGCGGAGTGCGCGTGCTCGGCAGCCGGCGGGACATTGCCGAGGCGGTCCGCCGTACCGGCGCCACCACGCTGATCTTCTCGGTCGCCAACGCCGACGCCAAGCTGATCCGGCAGATCCGTGAGGCCACCCTGCGGACCGGCGCCGCGTTCAAGATACTGCCACCGGTCCGGGACCTGGTCGATCACCGGATCACCGTGACCGACGTGCGGGACGTGCAGATCAGCGACCTGCTCGGCCGCCGCCAGGTGGTCGGCGAGCTACCGCTGAGCGGCAACGGCCTGACCGGCCGGCGGGTGCTGGTCACCGGCGCGGGCGGGTCCATCGGGTCGGAGCTGTGCCGGCAGGTCATGAAGGCCGACCCGGGCGAGCTGATGATGCTCGACCGTGACGAGTCGGCCCTGCACGCCCTCCAGATGTCACTGAACGGGCGGGCCCTGCTCGACGGGCCCGAGCTGATCCTCGCCGACCTCCGCGACGACGAGCGCATCCGGCGGATCGTCCGGGAGCGCCGACCGGACGTCATCTTCCACGCCGCGGCCCTGAAGCACCTCACGCTCCTGCAGCGCCATCCGGGCGAGGCCGTGCTGACGAATGTGTGGGGCACTCTCAGCGTGCTGGACGCGTGCCGGGACGTCGCCAAGTTCGTCAACATCTCCACCGACAAGGCCGCTGCCCCGGTCAGCGTCCTCGGCTACTCGAAGCGGATCACCGAGCGGCTCACCGCGCACGCCGCGCACCGCTTCCCCGGCACCTTCCTCAGCGTCCGGTTCGGCAACGTCCTGAGCAGCCGCGGCTCGGTGGTCACCGCGTTCCAGCGGCAGATCGAGGCCGGTCGCCCGCTGACCGTCACGCACCCCGAGGTCACCCGCTATCTGATGACCGTCCAGGAGGCGGTGCACCTGGTGCTCCAGGCCGCTGAGATCGGCCGGGACGGGGAGGCGCTGGTGCTCGACATGGGTGAGCCGGTACGCATCGCCGACCTGGCCCGCCAACTGGCCGAGCAGGCGGCCAGCACAGTGCCGGTCGTCTACACCGGACTACGGCCCGGTGAGAAGCTGCACGAGGACCTGTTCGGCGCCGGCGAGGTGGACGACCGCCCGCTGCATCCACTGATCTCCCACGTCACGGTGCCGGTACTGGATCCACTGGAGGTCAGTGGTCTGGACCCGTACGCCGATCCGGACAAGATCGTGGCCCAGCTCGCGCAGCTGTGCGCCCCGTCGGTGCGACCCGTGGTCCAGGTGCCACTCTCCCGGTGACGTCAGCACGGAGCGGGCCGGCGACCTCCGTGGGTCGCCGGCCCGCTCCGGTCACCGGAATCAGCGGCGGACGCCTGCCCAGTCGTGATGTCGCCGCACGGTGGACAGGATGAAGTCGAGCACCCGCCGGGAGGTGTCCGGGACCCGGTAGTCGGCCGGGCACGGCACCCCGTGGGCAGCGACCTGGTCGACGGTTACCTGGACCGCCTCCACCACACCCTGCGGGTCGAGGCCGGTCATGACGATGCCGCCCGCGTCCAACGCCTCCGGCCGCTCGATCGACTCGCGTAGCGTCACGGCGGCGAAGCCCAGGATCGCCGCCTCCTCGCTGATCGTGCCGCTGTCCGAGAGCGTGCAGTATGCCCGTGTCTGAAGGTGCACGTAGTCGAGCAGGCCGAACGGTTCGTGGAAGGCGATGCCGTCGAGCACCGTAGTGTTCGGAGCCAGCGCCTCCAGCCGCTTACGGGTCCGCGGGTGCGTCGAGACGAGCACTGGGAACCCCCAGCGATCGCGGACCGCCTGCAGGCAGTCCAGCAGCCGCGCAAGCCGGTCCGGGCGGTCCACGTTCTCCTCCCGGTGCGCACTGACCAGGAAGTAGTGGCCGGGCCTGAGTTCCAGCTGACGGAGGACAGTCGAGGCGGCGATGCCCGCCCGGTAGTGTTCCAGCACCTCGCGCATCGGCGAGCCGGTGTGCAGGATCCGCCGCGGGTGCAGCCCCTCGGCCAGCAGGTTGCGCCGGGCGTGCTCGGTGTAGACCAGGTTGAAGTCGGCGACGTGGTCGACCAGCCGACGATTCGTCTCCTCCGGGACGTTGAGGTCGAAGCAGCGGTTACCCGCCTCCATGTGGTAGACGGGCACCCGCATCCGCCGGGCCATCAGCGCCGCGATGCAGCTGTTGGTGTCGCCGAGGACGAGCAGGGCGTCCGGCCGAAGCTCGGCGATCGCGTTCTCCACTCCCACCAGCACGCCACCCAGCACCCGGCCGAGGGACGAGGTATCGACGCGGAGGAACCGGTCTGGCTCGCGGATCCGCAGCTGCGTGAAGAAGATGTCGGACAGCGAGCTGTCCCAGTTCTGTCCTGTGTGAACCAACACGTGGTCCACCGCCTCGTCCAGCCGGGCGATCACCCGGGAGAGCCGGATGATCTCCGGCCGGGTGCCCACCACCGTCATCACGCGGGTCATGAGGGTGTGCCTTCCGTCGAGCCGACTCCGCTTCCGCCGGCAACTGTCGATCGTTGAACCAAACGACCTCGGGTACACGCTGGTCGTGGCCACCCCAAAGCGACAACCTTCCGGTTTTACGAGGTTAGTTCTCTTTGACTCTTTTATTGCTGTTGCTTCGTTCTTTGGCAGTAGTGTCCTTTACAACGCGACCGCGACTCCCGTGACCGGTACGGGGGATTACTGGAGGAGATGTGACGTCCTCGCTATCGGGCCGACGCTTCATGATCACCGGCGGGACCGGCTCGTTCGGCCAGACGATGGTTTCCCGCCTGCTCGACGCCGGAGCCGCCGAGGTACGCGTCCTCAGCCGGGACGAGTCCAAACAGGACACGATGCGCCACCGGCTGCGGGACGATCGGGTCCGGTACTACGTCGGTGACGTCCGCGACCACGACAGCACCGTGAAGGCGTGCCGCGGCGTCGAATACGTGTTCCACGCCGCCGCGCTCAAACAGGTACCCTCGTGCGAGTTCTTTCCCCTCGAGGCGGTCCGGACCAACGTGCTGGGCAGCGCCAACGTGGTGGACGCCTGCGAGCGCAACGGTGTCGAGGCCCTGGTGCTACTCAGCACCGACAAGGCGGTCTACCCGGTGAACGCGATGGGGATGACCAAGGCCCTGATGGAAAAGGTCGCCCAGGCGCACGCTCGCAACAACCCGGGTGCCCGGACCCGGGTCTGCTGCGTCCGCTACGGCAACGTCATGTACTCCCGGGGATCCGTCATCCCGCTGTTCATCGAACAGATCGGTCACGGAGTGCCGCTCACCGTGACCGAGCCGACCATGACCCGCTTCCTGATGTCCCTGGAGCAGTCGGTCGAACTGGTCGAGCACGCCTTCCATCACGGCCAGCCGGGCGACGTGTTCATCCGCAAGGCGGACGCCTGCACGATCGGGGACCTGGCCACGGCGCTGTGCAACCTGTTCGGGGTGCCGGCGAAGTTCGACGTGTTGGGGATCCGACACGGCGAGAAGCTCTACGAGACCCTGGCCAGCCGGGAGGACCTGGCCCGGGCCGAGGACCTCGGCGACTTCCTGCGGGTACCCGTCGACAGCCGTGACCTGAACTACGCCCTCTACTTCGAGGAGGGGGACACCAACCGCGACCACCGGGTCGACTACCACTCGCACAACGCCCGGCGCCTGGACGTCGCCGAGGTCATGGAGTTGCTGCGGACCCTGCCCGAGGTGCGCGCGCACCTCGACGGGTTTGCCGCGCCGACCGTCGCCACGCCCGCGTGAGCGCCGTGGCGCGTCCGGGCCGCCGGGCACCCGTGAGCGGCCGACGGGTGGCACTGGTCAGCCAGTGGTTCCCCCCGGAGCCCACCGGAATACCCCTGGGCATCGCCCGTTGCCTGCGGGGATACGGCTTCGACGTGGACGTGTTGACGGGGGTGCCCAACTACCCGACCGGCATCGTCCACCCCGGCTACCGGGCGCACCGCAGGTACGTGGAGAGTCAGGACGGCCTCCGGGTGTTGCGGTCCCCGTTGTACCCGAGCCACGATCGTTCAGCGCTCCGCCGCGCCGCCAACTACCTGACCTGGGCCGCCTCGTCCACCGCTCTCGGCCGCCCGCTGCTGCGCGCCGCCGACGTGGCACTGGTCTACGGCTCCCCCGTCACCGCCGCCACCGCGGCGATGGCCGCACGAATCCGCTGGGGCACCCCGTACGTGCTCATGGCGATGGATTTGTGGCCCGACTCGGTCTTCGCCACGGGCTTCCTCACCGGCCGGCCGGGCCGTCGCCTCGCCCAGGGGACCCTGGGACGGTTCACCGACCAGGCGTACCGGTGGGCCGACCACGTCACCGTCCCCTCCCCGGGCTGCGGGAGACGCTGGTGGCGCGGGGGGTACCCGCGGAAAAGGTGTCGGTGGTCTACAACTGGGCCGACGAGAAGATGATGCAGCCGACCGAGCCGGACCCGGTGTTCCGCGCGCGGCTCGGCCTCAGCCGGGACGACTTCGTCGTCATGTACGCCGGCAACCTCGGCGTCGCGCAGCGACTGGACGTCGCCGTCGAGGCCATGGAGCACCTGCGGGACCTGCCGGACGTGCATCTGGTGCTGGTCGGCGACGGAGTCCAGCGGCCCTTGCTGCGGGAGCGGGCGCTCACTCGACGGCTGCCGACCGTGCACTTCGTCGACCAGATCGGCCCGGACCGCATCGCGGCCGCCATGGCGGCGGCGGACCTCCAACTGGTCTGTCTGGCCGACGAACCGCTGTTCCACATCACCCTGCCGGGCAAGGTCCAGGCGATCCTCGCCTGCGGCCGACCCGCCCTCGTCTGCGCACCCGGCGACGCGGCCCGGATCGTGACGAGCGCCGGGGCCGGCCTCGCCGCTCCGCCGGGCGATCCCGCCGGCCTGGCGGCGGTCGTCCGGCGGGCACGGGCGACGCCGGCGGACGGACTGCGGACCATGGGCGACGCCGGCCGGCACCACTACCTGCTGCACATGAGCGAGGCGATCAACGCACAGGTTCTCGCCGACCTGCTGGCCAGGGCCGGACGGCGACCTGGCGCGCCCACCCGCCGAGACAAGGAGACAGGATGATCCGCGTTCTCGTCCTCGGTGCCACCGGGATGCTGGGCCACACCCTGATCCGGGAGCTCGCCCGCGACCTCGCGGTCGACGTCCGCGGGGCGGCGCGGGTACCGAATGTGGCCACACTCTTCCCGGCCGACCTGGCCGGCCGGATAACCACCGGCGTGGACGCGCTGGACGCGGACGGGATCCGGCGTCTGCTGCACCGCGTCCGGCCGGACGCGGTGGTCAACTGCGTGGGGGTCGTCAAGCAGCGCCCGGAGGTCCAGGACGCCGTCCAGACGGTGTCGCTGAACGCCCTGTTCCCCCACGTGCTCCTCCGCGAATGCGACCAGGTCGGTGCCCGTCTGATCCAGGTCAGCACGGACTGTGTGTTCTCCGGTGACCGCGGCAACTACCAGGAGACCGACCCGGCCGACCCAACGGACCTGTACGGTCGGTCGAAGTTGCTGGGCGAGGCCACCTACGGCGGAGCGCTGACGCTCAGGACGTCCATCATCGGTCACGAACTCACGTCGAACCGGTCCCTGGTCGACTGGTTCCTCACGCAGTCGGCGGTGGTGCGGGGCTACACCAAGGCGATCTACAGCGGGGTGACGACGGTCGAGATCGCCTGGCTGCTGCGCACCGTGGTACTGCCGCGCACGGACCTCGCCGGCCTGTACCACGTGGCGGCGAGCCCGATACCAAAGTTCGACCTGCTCCGCCTCATCGCGGCGGAGTACGCCTGGACCGGCGAGATCGTTCCGTTCGACGGCTTCGTCTGCGACCGGTCGCTGTCGGCCGACGCTCTTGCCGCGGCCACCGGCTACCGCCCGCCGGGCTGGCCGGAGATGATCGCCCGGCTACGCGAGGCGCGCCTCCGCTGGCAGCTGGGTACACCAGCGGCCACGGGGGGGTACCGCGGGTCGTCCTGAGCCCGCTCGCCCGACCGCCCCCCACGGTCTGTGCCTGTCGCCCGTGTCGTGCGGACACGCACGGGCGACAGGGCGACAGACCACTCAGCGGACGGGTCGGCGACGTGACCGGTGCGCGGCGGCGGCGTCGGAGAGGATCTCGAGAAACGCCTCGAGCTGGTCATCCCGGTAGAGACCGTCCAGAGCGGACGCCGGAAGGTCCGGGATCCGGCCGACACGGTCCTTCTCCGCGAGCCACCTCCGCAACTGATCCGCGATCTCACGCGGGTCGTCGAGGACGGCACCCGCGTCACGGGATCGGATGATGTCCGCCACGATCCCGTTCGGATGGCCGATCATCAGGATCGGACGCCGGGCACGCAGGTAGTCGAAGAACTTCCCGGGAACGGTTCCGGCGTCCCGTGGATCGTTCCACATCACCAACACCAGCACGTCGGCCTCGACCTGGACGCGCCAGGACTTCTCGGCCGACACCTCGCCCAGGTTCGTCACCGACTCGGCGACACCGGCGCGTTCCGTGGCCGCCCGGGCCACCCCGTTGTCCTCCCCGGCGAAGACCACGGTGACGCGACGGGCCTCCGGACCAAGCAGCGAGACAGCGTCCAGCAACGGCGAGGGGTCCCGCTTGCCCGGGTTCAACCGGCCGGTGTGCGCCAACGTCAGCGTCGAGGATCCGGGTCCCGCCGGCCAGGTGGGGCCCGGCACGTCGACAGTCGGCATCGGCTGCCGGTCGATGCCGTTCATCACGGTCTTGGTGTCGATGCCGAACGTGGTGCGCATGATCTCGGCCAGCGGCTCGGAGATCGTGACGCAACAGGCCGCCGAGCGGAGCAGGCGACGTTCCAAGCCGTGGTCGATGCCGCGGCGCCACCACGAACGCCCGTATGGCCAGTAGTCGTTGCCGACCGTCCACAGGTCCCGGTAGTCGGCGACCCACGGCACGTCCAAGCGGCGGGCCACCCTCGCCGCCACCAGATATGCCGACGCGGGCGGACCGGTCACCACGATGACGTCCGGACGCCAGCCGTCCCGGGTCCGCATGAACTGCCGGACAGCGGGCACGACCCAGTTGACGCAGGCATCCGGGATCAAGATCTCTCGCCCGATCGTCCCGAGCGTGGTGAGCAGATGACGCCGGCCCACCCGTGACTGCGCCTCCGCCCGACGCACCGACGAGACGAGTTGGGCCGTTCGGGGCACCGGAGCGATCCGGAAGATCCCGCCCTCCGGGATCCCGGCGCCCAGCGCGTCTGGAGCCGCCGACGTCGCGGTCAGCACCCGCACGTCCCACTGGCGCTCGACGGCGAATCGAGCCAACTCGCCGGGCCGCCGGGCACCGACCGATTCCGAAGGCGGGAAGACGTAGGCAATGATCAGCAGTCGGGGTCGCATGACGGACTCGTTCCTCGTTGGACGGGGACGACGCGAAGGCCTCGGGTGGGCGGCTGATTTCGCCACACCGACCAGCGCGCCCAGGTCGTCGCTATTGATGAAACGACCCATGCTGCGAGGCAGTTATGGGCGTCCGCCGGCCGGCGGGGCCCGCCGGAGAACATCGGCCGGTGGTGCTCACGCCTGTCGCGCCAACTCACGTGACTCGGCGACACCGGCCGATCGCGCCGCACGGCCGGCACCGACGACTGTCCGAAGTGCCAAGAGCCAGGATGCGCCGTAGGTGACCGCGGCCGAGAGCCCGAACGCCCACACCGCGGTCAACGCCGAGCCACCGGTGAGCACGGTGAGACCGACCGCACCCGTGACAACCAGGACTCGGCCCACGTCCCACGTCAGCTGTAGTCCCTGCCGGCCGAAGACGATCAGCGTCTGCGACAGCGGGGACGCGACGAAGTGCGCCGCCGTACCGATGGCGAGCGCCTGAGCGTACGCCCCGCTGCCGGCCCACCCGTCGCCGAAGAGAAGCCGGAAGAGCGCGGGGGCGCCCACCACGACGGCAACCGCACCCGGCAGCGCGATGAGGGCGAGCCGCCGGCTCGCCCCGAAGAAGATCAGCCGGGCTTGCTCGGGCGTTTCCCGTGCCGCCCGGGAGAGCTCACCGAGGTAGACCTGGGCCACGGCGACGCCGAGCAGCGCGGCGGGCGCCGCGAGGACCCGCTGGGTCAGGCCGAGCCATCCCGCCGCTGTGCTGCCGTACCAGTACGCGATCAGCAGCACCGGCAGCTGGAGTCCCAACACGTTGATCAGTCCCGACGGTGCCAGGACGAGCGGGAAACGGCGGTAGCGCCGTGCGGTCCGCCACAGCTCCCGAGGGCGCCACGCCGCCCTCGCCTGCGCCCCACGAAGGTGGGCGTTGGGCAGCAGCATGAGCGCCCCAGCCGCCTGACCGACGCCGAGTCCCAGGGCCAATCCGCCGGAGCGGAATCCGGCAACACCCGCGAGGAGCTGCGTGAGCAGCATCGAAACGGACTGGAGGAGGTTCCGCCGGCCGATCGAGCCGTACCGGCGGTGCCGTACCGCCAACTGGTTGAGCACCAGGAGGCAGCCCATCGCCGCCGACGCCAACGGAACCAACCACAGCCAGGTACGCAGGGCGGGCTGACCGAAGGCGACGGCGACGGCGCCGCCGGCTAAGGCCACCACGACCGTGCCCCCGACTGCCGTCAGCAGGGCACAGGTGAGCCCGAGGGCGACCAGCCCGTAGGCGTGCCGGTCCTCTTCGGGGAGCGGAACGGCGAGCTCGAAGCGGAATGCCGCGACCGTCCCCAGGGTCGCCACCAGTGTGGCGATCACCGTGAATACACCGAAGTCTGCCGGACCGTACAGGCGCGCCAGGGCCGGGGCCGCGGCCAGCAGGAGCAGCTGACCACCGACCGTTCCCGAGGCGATGCTCAGCACCCCCCGCCGGCCGACGGTCAGCCGGGATCGCAGCGCCGCCCGCAGCCGCATCCTCCGCATCGGCGGCTATCGGCCGGCGGTCAACGGCACACCGTGTCCCACTGATCTTGCTGGCGACGGACGATGTCTACCGACCAGTCGATTCGGCTGTGCCGCCGGGCCGACCGCACGGGTCGACGCGGGTTGGACGTGGAACGGCACCGCCGTGTCCGTCTGCCTGATCCGGCCGCCCCAGTACCAGAGCGCGAAATAGGCCACCAGCCCGGTGTTCAGCAGGGTATCCGGGCCGCCGGCGACCCAGGTCCCGAGGACGACCGTCATGCCGGCGTAGCCGATCAGTTCGAGGGAGTTGTAGCTGCGGCGGCGCAGCCCGTGGAAGGACATGGCCTGGAGGATGAAGGCGAGAACCGCGGCCACGACGAACACCCCGACCGTACCGAAGTTGTGGTGGACCGAGCCCCACAGCGACGGCGGAGCGGTGCCCGCCGCCGAACCGTAGAGGGTCGCGAACACCTCGTTGGCCAGGGTGCTCCCCCGGTCGCCCGGGAGTACACCGGACAACGATCGGAGCCACTCACCGCCGTTGCGAACCGGCAGCTGGGACGTGTAGTTGAACGCGGCCACCCCGGTGAGTTGGTTGTCCTCCAGGAAGCGCCGGTACAGCTCCGACCCCGTCGCGGCGAGGGCGTTCTCGGCACCGGCGCTGCGACCCAGCACCTGCGTCGCCAGGACCACCACCGGCGTTCCGAGCAAAGGCACCAACAGCACCCATCGGGACATCGCGCGGCCGGCGGCGAGGAACGAGTAGACGACCAGGGTCAGCAGGAAGAGAAAGAACGCGCCGCGTTGGCCGGTGCCGACGAGCCCCAGCACCGCCAGGCCCAGCGGAAGCAGGGCGAAGAGGCGCCCCAACGGGCCGGGGCGGCTGAAGAACCAG